>NZ_CP035311.1:3401599-3710835 GCF_004114795.1 Janthinobacterium sp. 17J80-10
AAGCCCGCTACCGGCAATTGATCGACTTGTCGCCGGAGGCAATTTTCGTGCACCAGCACGGCAAATTCGTACTGCTCAACCAGGCGTGCGTGCAATTATTCGGGGCCAGCCATTCCGGCGACCTGCTGGGACAGAGCGTACGGCCCTTCATGCACCCTGATTACAAGGAAATCAGCAAGAAGCGCGCACTGGCGCTGCCGATGGGTGAACTGATCACCGGCCAGGTCGAGGAAGTGTGGTTGAAGATCGATGGCACGCCTTTCCATGCCGAGGCGTCCGGTTCCAAATTCATCTATCTCGGTTCGCCAGCGGTACAAGTCGTCATGCGCGACATCAGTGCGCGCAAGCTGGCCGAGGCATTGCAAAGCGCACAGAATGAAATCCTAGGCATGATCGCCGGCGATGAAGCGCTGCCGGATATTCTCGCCACCTTGACGCGCCTGATCGAAGACCAATCCGAACGCGGCAAGTGCGCCATTGCACTCTTGAATGCCGCACGCACGCACCTGCATGCGGTGGTGGCGCCGGCGCTGCCGCGGGAACTGGTGGAAAGCATGACCGGGTTGGCGGTCGGCCCCTGCCATTCGTCGGCGGGAACCGCGGTGTTCCGGCGCGAACCGGTGCTGGCAGCCGACATCGCCACGGACCCGCTGTGGATCATGTGGCGCGACCAGACGCTGACGCACGGCTTGCAGGCATGCTCGGCCTGGCCTATTTTCGGCAAGAACAACAAGGTGCTGGGCGCGCTGTCACTGTATTACCGTGATCCTCACCTGCCCAGCGCAAAGGAACTGCAGGTCATCGAAATAGCCGCCAACCTGGCCGGCATCGCCATCGAAAACAAGGAAACCGAAGACCGCATCCGTTACCTCGCGCACTACGATGAAATGACGGCCTTGCCGAACCGGGCATTGTTCAACCAGATTCTCAATCACGCCATGAAGACGGCGCACCGGCGCCACCAGAAGCTCGCCGTAATGTTCGTCGACCTCGACCGTTTCAAGAACATCAATGACACGTTCGGGCATAGCGCAGGCGACCAGGCCTTGCAGGAATTCGCCGAGCGCATGCGCGGCTGCCTGCGTGAAAACGATACCGTAGCCCGCATGGGCGGCGATGAATTTTATGTGCTGATCGAAGAACTGGTGGATGGACAGATCGCTGCCGGCGTTGCCGAGAAAATTCTCGAGGAAGCCTCTCGCCCGTTTTATGTCGATGGCCAGGAATGCCACCTGTCGGCCAGCATCGGCATCGCGCTCTATCCTGACGACGGCGGCGATGCCATGGCGCTCTTGAAAAATTCCGACATAGCCATGTACCGCGCCAAGAGCGATGGCAAGAATGCCTACCGCTTTTATTCCGCCAGCAAAAACATGCACTCGGTGGAACGGCTGGCGCTTGAATCGCAATTACGCCGCGCCATCGACAACCACGAACTGGAACTGTACTACCAGCCGAAGGTGGATGTCTTCACCGGCCGCATCAATGGCGTCGAGGCGCTGGTGCGCTGGCACCATCCCGATCTCGGCTTGCTGCCGCCGCAGCACTTCATCCCGATGGCCGAAGAGACCCGCCTGATCATCCCGCTATCCAAACATATCCTGCGCATCGCCTGCGAGGAAGCACACGCCATCAACAAGGCCAGCGGCTACCCGGTGCGGGTCGCTGTCAACCTGTCCGCACGACAGCTCGACGACAACCACTTTCCCGAAGCCTTGCAGCAGCTGCTGGAACAGACGGCGCTGCCAGCCGACTTGCTGCAACTGGAAATCACGGAAAGCATGGTGATGGACAACCCCGAGCAAGCCGTGGAGATCATGAATCGCCTGCGCGCGATGGGCATCCGCCTCGACATTGACGACTTCGGCACAGGTTATTCATCGCTGGCGTACCTCAAGCGCTTCCCGGTTTACAGCCTGAAAATCGATCGCTCTTTCATTCAGGATATTCCGACCGGCCCCAACGATACGGCCATTACCCAGGCCATCATCGCCATGGCCCATTCCATGGGCATGCGCGTCGTGGCAGAAGGCGTGGAGAGGCGCGAGCAAGCCGAAGCCTTGCGCCAGTTCGGCTGCGACGAATACCAGGGCTTTTACTTCAGCCGACCTGTGCCGCTCACGCAGTTGCTGGATTTACTCAGCAACCAGAAGAACTGGATGCAAGTGATGCCCGCCAGCCTGAAAGCTTCCTGAAGCGCCTTGCATGCCGGGCGCCTGGCTGTCCGCTTGCGCCAGGCAAGCCACCAGTTGCAGTTAAATCCCCCGCACTCGCCGCATTAGGTGAATTCCCCTCCGGAATCACTGCACAGTATCCGCTGCAAGGCAAAACTGCATAAATGCGCACACTCATGTGCGTTTGCACGAAACTGCGGCATGCCAAAACGTTCTAATGCTCACATTTACTTCAGATAAAGATCGTTTTTTCTTTGTTTTCCCGTCACAGGAAAACAGATTATTTTCTTTTGGAGCTGCCGATGGAACATGTGCCCACCCACAAAGTGCAACGCGACCTCGATGAAATCAATGAAAAGCTGCGGCGGGATGTCATCCGTACAATCGAACCTTACGGCATCAAAAAAATCGCAGAACTGGGCGAGATGACCGATAGCGAACGCACCAAATGGTTCTTCTGGAACATGCATGAAAATATCGATGAAATCCGCACCTGCGAGCCGGCGCTGATCGGCCAGGTGATCCGCACCCAGCTGACCGTCAGCGATGGCCAGTCGCTCTGGACAGAAAAATGCGGCTTGGAAAAGCGTATCGAGCTCAGCTGCAAATGGCAACTCCTCCTGAAGGATGGCGCCTATCAAAGCGAAGAAACCTATGCCCTCAGTGATGGGTGGATCGACCTGTCGGTCGCCCAGTGCCCGCCGCCGCATCCTGCCCTCCAGGAAAACCAGAAAGGCTATCTGGATTCCGACAGCAAACTCTATCCGAACCAGCTTTATCTGTATGGCTGGATTACCGAGGGCGTGTGGCAAGAAGTAAAAAACGAGCTGTACAATGCCAGCGCCAACTGCCACACGGACATTTTTATTCGGGATAATTTTCTATTTCCCGTCAAGCCCGGGCACAATTTCGTCACCGGTCCGACCGGTTCGATCGGCATCACGAATATCGAGTTCCGGGTATCGTCACAGCCCAGGCTGACCAGTTGGGTCAAACAGTAAACGCCTCTGGCCGGGGCGGCCCGGTGTGCCATTTTCGTGCAATCAAGGGAATAACACCGCGAATCCCCCACTATTTTCGGGACTGAACAGACCAAAGGCTGGCAAAATGACAGCCTGATCCTCGAATAGCGCGTACGGATCGCCCGCCAGCCCGGCACAACCCGACCGACAGAAAGAGGCACCATGGCCACCAACCTCATTTTCATCGCCGACCCCATGTGTTCGTGGTGCTATGGCTTTGCGCCGGAACTGGATGCATTGCAGCAAGGCTTGCCGGAAGTCCCGGTAGAAATCGTGCTTGGGGGCTTGCGCACGCAGCAGCAGCCGCTCGATGCTGACGGCCGCCAACTGATTCATACCCACTGGGAGCAGGTACAAGCTGCCACCGGCCTGACTTTTTCCAGCACGGCGCTCGACACTGAGGGGTTCATCTACGACACCGAACCTGCCTGCCGCGCGGTTGTAACGGCGCGCGGGATTGCGGCGCAAACCAGCCTGCCGGTGTTTCACGCGATTCAGCAAGCCTTCTATGCTGAAGGACGCGACGTAACACAAGCTGCCATTCTGGCGGAAGTCGCCGCGCAAGCCATGAGCAACGCGGGCCATGCAATCGATGCGGGGCAATTTCAGGAAATCTGGAGCAGCGCCGCCATGGTGGATGCGACCCAGGCCGACTTCGCCCTCACGCGGAATTGGGATGTGCAAGGCTTTCCCACCCTCGTGCTGGAACGCGGCCGCGATCTCGACCTCGTGACATCAGGATTTGTCACCATGCCCGTCCTCGTCGAACGTCTCGAGGAATTGGTCGAACAGCAGGCTGCAGCCTAGGGGCACCGGCCCGCCGCAAGCCTGCCGTCGCAACGCAAACGGTCAGTACATGTGCTGGCCGCCATTGATGGCGATATTGGCGCCCGTGACAAAGGCAGCTTCTTCCGAGGCCAGGTAGGCGACCAGGCCTGCCACTTCTTCCGGCTTGCCCAGGCGTCCCATCGGGATTTGCGGAATGATCTTGCCGTCGAGGACTTCCTGCGGGATGGCCATCACCATCTTGGTGCCGATATACCCCGGCGAAATGGTGTTGACGGTGACGCCCTTCCTGGCCACTTCCAGCGCCAGCGCCTTGGTAAAGCCATGCATGCCTGCCTTGGCAGCGGAATAATTGGTCTGGCCGAATGCGCCTTTCTGGCCATTGACGGAGGAAATATTGATGATCCGGCCCCAGCCGCGTTCGACCATGCCATCGCAAACCGGCTTGGTCATGTTGAACACCGAATCCAGGTTGGTGCGCATGACTGCATCCCAGTCAGGCTTGTCCATTTTCTTGAAGGTCATGTCGCGTGTGATGCCGGCGTTATTCACCAGCACATCGACAGGACGCACATCTTTTTCGATCTGCGCGATACACTCTTTCGCTGACTCGTAATTGGAGACGTCACATGGGTAAGCGCGGAAATTGAAGCCTTGCTGTGCCATTGTCTCCAGCCATGCGGGCGCCTTGCTGCTACCGGGCGAGTAGGTAGTGATGACCTGGTAATCCAGTGCCGCCATCTTGATGCAAATTGCCTCACCCAGACCGCCCATGCCGCCGGTCACCAATGCTATGCGTGCCATGTCCTATCCTCTTGCAAAATGACTATAAAAGAAGTGCAGCGGTCAGGACGGCAATCGCACCAGACCGGATACCCGCCATAAGCATGCTTCATGCCAAATCATGCCACACAGCAAACATCCGGTCTATGCCACTTTAAAACAGCAGTCTTACCGCTCCACCGCCAGCGCTACACCCATGCCACCGCCGATACACAGACTGGCCAAGCCGCGCTTTGCATCGCGACGGACCATTTCATGCAACAGCGTCACCAAAATACGGCAACCCGATGCACCAATCGGATGTCCGATCGCAATGGCACCGCCGTTGACGTTGATCTTGCTGGTATCCCAGCCCATTTCACGGTTGACACCAATCGCCTGGGCTGCGAATGCCTCATTAATTTCCATCAGGTCGAGATCCTGGTGCGTCCAGCCCGCCTTTTTCAGGCACAGCTGCGCCGCTGGGACCGGGCCCATGCCCATGACGCTCGGATCGACGCCAGCGGACGAATACGCCTTGATTTTTGCCAGCGGGGTCAGGCCCAGCTCCTTGGCCTTTTCAGCCGACATCAGCATGACGGCGGCGGCGCCATCGTTGATGCCTGAGGCATTTGCCGCAGTCACGGTACCCGCCTTGTCGAAGGCCGGACGCAGGCCGGAAATCGATTCCAGTGTCACGCCTTCCTTGACGTATTCATCGGTATCGAAAACGAACGAGCCTTTTTTCTGGGGAATTTCCACGGGCAGGATCTCATCCTTGAACTTGCCGGCCTTTTGCGCGGCTTCGGCCTTGTTCTGCGAAGCGACGGCGAATTCATCCTGCTCCTGGCGCGAGATGTCGTACTTCTTGGCGACGTTCTCGGCAGTGACGCCCATGTGGTAATTGTTATAGACATCCCACAGGCCGTCAGTGATCATGGTATCGATCAGCTTGGCGTCGCCCATGCGGAAACCGTCACGGGAATTGTTCAGGACATGCGGCGATGCGCTCATGTTTTCCTGGCCGCCGGCAATGACGATTTCGGCATCGCCGCACATGATGGCCTGGGCCGCCAGGTGGACTGCCTTGAGGCCGCTACCGCACACCTTGTTGATCGTCATGGCTGGAACCATGCTGGGCAAGCCTGCGCGGATCAATGCCTGGCGCGCCGGATTCTGGCCAACGCCTGCAGTCAGGACCTGGCCCAGGAGCACTTCGCTGACCTGGTCTGCCGATACGCCGGTCTTGGCCAGCAATCCTTTGATCACATGCGCTCCGAGATCTGCTGCGGCGATTTTCGCCAGGGAGCCACCAAACTTACCGACTGCTGTTCGCTGTGCTGCGACAATTACGACGTCTTTCATTTCAATTCCTCTATAACGGCAAAAAAGCTAACTAATAAGTTATAAGCCCTTCTTCTGTGCGGAATATTGCGGAGGACTAATACCACTTCCATCTTCAATAATTCGGTATCAAGAAAAAGATCGCTTATTGTAACCAGCCTCACGGCGGGTTCTCCCTGTTTTGCACCCAAATCTCCTGTTTTTAGGGCAATTTCTTAAGGAATTCGCTCTTCCTTGCCGTAATGAATCATAACTACTGGCAAAACTACGATATTGACAATCATCAAAGCATTAAAAACGCATCGTTTTTTCCTCGTCTGGATTCACGCCATTTCTGAAACCTCCAGGTTCAGGTTCTGCAGCATTTGACCGACGCCTGGAACCGTCGACTGTTGCAGAATCTCACGGTCAAAAAAATAATTGCGCGTTGTCACGAACAGGCACTTAATATGGTGCACAATGATTTGGCTTCCCCGTGCCGCGGCACACCGTGCTTCCTACAGGGGAAAACTCGACAGGCGCGAATGACAGGCCTGAGCCTGAATTTGCAAATGGCGAATCTGCTTTACTTTGACGGAGTCTGGCATGGATCGTTTCAGCAGAAATAATTACAGCAATTCGGCGCATCTGAAGGAATTGATGACTGCGCCGCCCATGACCGCCGAACAGCACGCCGCGATCAACCGCAAACGCAATGAATTGCGGCGCATGATCGAGGAAGCCAAGGAAATTCGTAACGAAAACGCGGATCTGCTTTACCAGCCCTGACGGCAGCAGATGATGCGCTGCCAGGGTGCCGCGCCGGCACCCTGGGGCAAACAACGCTCAGTGAATCAGGATGGCCCTGAAGTCATTTACGTTGGTTCGGGTCGGCCCGGTGATTACCAGGTCATCCAGCGCAGCAAATGCAGCATAGCTGTCATGCCGCGCCAGGTGTAGCGGCAAATCAAGTCCACGCTCGCGTGCCCGCTGCACACTATCCGGCAGCCAGAGGGCGCCGGCATTGTCTTCGCTGCCATCGATGCCATCGGTGTCGCACGCGAGGGCAAACATCCCCTGTTCTTCCTGCAAGGCCAGGCCAAGCGCGAGCAGGAATTCCGTATTGCGGCCTCCCTTGCCCGCCGGAGTGTTCCCCAGGCTAACGCGGCATTCCCCGCCGGAAAGCAATACCGCCGGGGGTGCCAGTGGCGTGTAATGGCGCCGTATGCTTTGGGCAATACCAGCATGCACCTGCGCCGCCTCCGCCGCCTCGGCTTCAATGCAATCTGAAAGGATCATCGGCACATAACCCAACTCGCGCGCGCGTGCCGCGGCTGCCTGCAAACTCTGGATCGGGGTGGCGATGGTCATGGTGCGGCAATGTGAAAAATCTTGCCGTGCATAACGGGACGGCTGCGCCAGCACAGCCAACACATGCGGCGGCAGACGCAAACCCAGGCGGGTAATGATTTCCAGCGGCGACGCCGACTCCGCCGGTGGCGGCACGGTGGGTCCGGAAGCAATGAAGGCGGGATCGTCACCTGGCACATCCGAAATTACCAGCGTCAGCACTTGTGCTGGCCATGCCATGGCCGCCAGTCCGCCGCCTTTGACCAGCGACAATGCCTGGCGCACCCGGTTCAACTGGCGGATGGTCGCTCCCGCCTGAAACATGGCTTGTGTGACCTGTTGCTTGTCGGCCAGAGTAATGCCGGCGACCGGCTCCACCAGCAAAGCCGAGCCGCCGCCCGAGATCAGGCTGATTACCAGGTCGTCTTTCGTGAGACCGGTAAGCTGCCGGCGCATGGCTTGGGCGGCATCCAGACTGTTCTGGTCAGGCTGAGGATGACCGGCTTGCAATACCTGGATCTGGCGACACGCCGTCGCATGGCCATAACGCGTGACCACCACGCCTTCCACCGGCGTCGGCCACATCGCTTCCAGGGCTGCGGCCATGTAGGCGGCGGCCTTGCCGGCGCCAATCACGATGGTGCGCCCGCGCGGCGGCGGCACTTGCGCCACGGCCGCGCGCATGCATGTCGCGGGCTGGGCCGCAGCAACTGCGGCAAGGAACAATTCGACCAGGATCGCGCGCGGGGTCATGTCCGACACGTCTCCCGGTCGCCTTTACTTGATGATGCGATAGCAGGGCGTGTACTTTTTCCCTGGCAGCTTCATGCGGTGATGCTCGACAAACGACGCCAGCAGCGCATCCATTGCCGTCATGATGTCGGCATCGCCGCGGATTTCAAAGGGCCCGTGCTCTTCAATGGCGCGAATGCCCTGGTCCTTGACATTGCCCGCCACGACGCCGGAAAAGGCGCGGCGCAGGTTGGCCGCCAGCAGATGGCTTTCCTGCTGACGCTGCAACTTCAGGTTGCGCATGTTGTCATGGGTCGGCGCAAAAGGCTGCTGGAATTCGCGGTCGATCTTGAGGCGCCAGTTGAAGTAATACGCATCGGCTTTTTCCTTGCGAAATTCACGCACGCGTTTGATCCCCGCCTGCATTTCGCGGGCTACCGCTGCCGGGTCGTCAATGATCACCTGGTAACGTTCGCGCGCCCGCTGCCCAAGGGTATCGCCGATGAAGCGGTCGATCTGTTCAAAGTAGGCTGCCGCGCTGTGCGGACCGGTAAAGATCAAGGGGAACGGTAATTCGGCGTTGTCCGGATGCAGCAAGATTCCCAGGATATAAAGAATTTCCTCTGCCGTGCCGGCGCCGCCGGGAAACACCACGATGCCGTGCCCGAGACGCACGAACGCCTCCAGGCGCTTTTCGATATCCGGCAAGATAACCAGGTCGTTGACAATCGGATTGGGAGCCTCGGCGGCAATGATGCCCGGCTCGGTCACGCCAAGATAACGGCCGCTGGTGATGCGCTGCTTGGCATGGCCGATCGTCGCCCCCTTCATTGGCCCCTTCATGGCGCCCGGGCCGCAGCCGGTGCAGATATCCATGGCGCGCAAGCCGATCTGGTAGCCGACCTTCTTGGTGTACTCGTACTCGATGCGTGAAATGGAGTGTCCGCCCCAGCACACGACCAGGTTGGGACTGATAAGCGGCCGCAGCATGTTGGCATTGCGCAGGATATGAAAGACGGCGTCGGTCGTGCCTTCCGTACTTTCCAGGTCGAATCGGGGATCGTCCTGGATTTCATTGCTCACGAAAATCACATCACGCAAGACCGCGAACAGGTGTTCGTGGATCCCCTTGATCATCTGCCCATCGACAAAAGCAGAAGCCGGGGCGCTCTTGATATCGAGCTTGATGCCGCGCTCGCGCTGGATAATGCTGATGTCGAAATCCTTGAAGCGCTCAAGCAATTCCTTGCCATCGTCCATGGCATTGCCGCAGTTGAGTACTGCCAGCGAACAGTTACGGAAAATTGTGTACAAGCCGCCCTGACTGGTATCGCGCAACTTGGCGACTTCCGCCTTGGACAAGACTTCTAGCCGCCCTTCAGGAGCGATCTGGGTATCGATAACCTCGTATTTCATGGATGCGACTATCCTGGTAGTGAATCTGCTTCCAGTTTTAACTGGAAAGCGGCCTCAAGTCCAGTATTTCGCAGTGCCATGCCCATCGATTGCATGGCTTGCGTCGCATCCAGGCATATGGCGCTGCAGCACGCCGTCAGTCAGTACTTTCAGCAAGTGGTCCGTGGCTACGCTTGAGCAACCCCTGCCGCTGCGCTTCGAACACGGCTTCGCCGCGCGAGTGCACAGAAAGCTTGCCATAGATGCTCTTGATATGGGTTTGCACGGTTCCCACTGAAACACTCAGCATGGTGGCAATGTTGCCGTAAGAATCACCACGCGCAATCAAGTCCAGGATCACTTTTTCGCGCTTGGTCAAGCGCGCGTCAGCCTGCAGCTTTTTATCGGCAGACACGGTCGCAGGCGGGCCGGCGCGCACCCGTTCGAGCACCATGCGGGCAATCGCCGGGCTCATGGGCGCCCCGCCTTCGCGCAGGCTCATGACTGACCGCGCGATATCGCTTTTGTGCGTGCCCTTGAGCAGATAGCCGGACGCGCCTGCCTCGATGCACGCAAGCACATCGGCTTCATTGGACGACATGGTCAATACCATGATGTCGCAGTGGGGATGCCGCTGCCGGCAAGCACGAATCAATTCGATGCCGGAACCGTCAGGCAAACCCAGGTCCGTCAGCAAGACGTCGAAGTTACCTGTCTGAATCCACGTCAATGCGGGCTGCATGCTATCGAACACCGCAGCCAGCGACAGGCTCGGCGCGGCCTCGATCGACAGGCACAAGGTCGCACTGGTGACTGCATCGTCCTCGACGACCAGCACCCGGGCGGGCGAGGCGTCGGGATCCGCTACCTGGTTCATGGCGCTATGGCAGGCCAGGCGGCCCAGGCAAACGATGCGGAAGCGCTGAACGCCGCCGGGAATGGCAGACGCTGCGGCAGGCGAATGGAGCTTTGAAATGACATTTTTTGTTGTTTATTGGAAACTACTGATGGTATAACAAGGAATATACCATCTTTCAATATCAAAATATCCCATAAATATGGGATGTGCGAAAACCAGCAATCTTCTATAGTGGCCTTGTCTCTTCCAACGCTTCTCCAGTGTTGAAGTTTGCCCGCTGCGCCTGGCGTATGCGGGCTATTTTTTTGCTCTCCGCGTTTTAATTTCCTGTTTTTTCTTACCCATTCGACGCCATTGCAGGATCGCCTGCGCATCCGCAATCGATGTGTGTAATTTTCGACACGTTTGCGACAATCAACGGCCGGTTTGGGCAATGTCACAGCAATGTCGGTTGCGCAGTTTCATAGTTAACCCATGAGAAATTCAGGTCTGGCAACCGACAAAACAGCGCATGGAAAATAGACCACGACAACCGGCGTCCGAATCCAGGGACACGGCCATACATGCCGGAATCAGAACGAGGCAACGACGCTATCGCTCGCTTGACAGCGTCATGCAGGAAAATGGCGGCGTGGGGCCTGGCTTCGATGCCATCCGCATCGCCCTGTCACTGATCATTCTGACTTATCACTCGTTCCTGCTGGCGCCGGATCGAAGCGGCATCGCCTTTATCAGCAACTATTTCTACCTCTTCATCATCGCCCTGGTGCCGATGTTTTTCGGCCTCTCGGGGTTCCTTGTGACAGGCAGCGCCTTGCGCACACGTTCGGTAAAGGTATTTCTGACGTACCGCGGCTTGCGAATCTTTCCCGCGCTTGCCGTCGAAGTCACCTTGTGCGCCCTCTTGCTCGGGCCATTCATGACCAGCTTGCCGCTTACAGAATATTTCACGACCAAACAGTTTTTTTCTTACTTCGGCAATATCGTCGGCATCGTGCGCATGGAATTGCCAGGCGTGTTCCTGACCAACCCCTTGCCAAAAATCGTCAATGGCAGCTTGTGGACGCTCCAGCCGGAATTCTATTGCTACCTGATTATGGCGGCACTCATGCTCTCCAGCCTGGTTTACCGGCGCACCTGGTACAGCGTGGCATTTCTGGTATCGACTGCGCTCCTGACAGCAAGCAATGCACTGTATGGCTACGGCAATCCGGGCGACTTGTTCCCCCCCAACGTCATCATTTATTACTTTTTTGTCGGCATTGCAGTGTGCCACTGGCGCGACTGGATTCCCGCTCATCCGCTATTGTTTGCCGCCGCGCTTGGCCTGGCTTGCCTCATGCTGTCACAACAAGGCCTGGTGTACCTTGCGGCATTTCCCGTCACGTATTGCATCGTGTATGTCGGCATGTTGCGACTGCCGCGCATCCCCCTGCTTCAAAATGGCGACTATTCCTATGGCATTTATTTGCTGCATTTTCCCGTCTTGCAAAGCCTTGCCCATCTTTTCCCGGGCTTGCATGCATGGTGGATGCTGTGGCTAGTCGCCGCACCAGTGGTGATCCTGTTATCGGCCGTCTCGTGGCACTGGATCGAGAAACCATGCCTGCAACTGAAAAAGCGGATATTGCCACGACAGGCAAATTCCGCAAACCGTGAAATGGCGACTCAACCAGGAAAGCCTCTGCCACGGATGAGCAGTTAAACAATCAGGACACCCTGCCTGCACTCGCAAAATTGACGGGGCCCGCAATAGCACAACTGGAGAGCGGAAAATGGATACCAACTTGTCTGGGCTGAACAAGACGGCGGACACCACGCAAACGCAACCTCTCGCAAGCAGGATTGCCGGCGTGTTTGCAGGACTGCCGACGGCCGCGATGGCGATGGAAAAAAACCGGGGCGCCGGCCCGGGCTTTGACGCCTTGCGCATTGGCCTGGCGCTGTGCATTCTGCTGTTTCATGCAATCCAGAATTCTTACGCAAAGCGTTATGTCGAGTACATCCCGACTGCCTTTTATCCTGTGATCCTGGCCCTGTTGCCGATGTTTTTCTGCCTCTCTGGCTTCCTGGTCACCGGCAGTGCAGTTCGCACGCGTTCCGTGCCGCTGTTTCTGAGTTACCGCGGCTTGCGCATCTTCCCGGCGCTAGCGGTAGAAGTTGCCTTGTGCGCGCTGGTGCTTGGCCCCTTGCTGACCATTGTGCCGCTCAAGGAATACTTTCACGACCGCCACTTCTTTGAATATTTCGGCAATATCATCAGCATGGTCCGTTACACTTTGCCGGGTCTTTTCACGGACAATCCTGTTCCCAATATCGTCAATATCAGCCTTTGGACCTTGCGCCCGGAATTTTATTGCTATGTGGTGATGGCAGGCCTGATGCTGACGTCCATCGTCTACAGGCCGGCCCTGTACACATGGCTGTTTTTAGCCAGTACAGTGGCTCTTGCGATGCTCAATATCGTCACCGGCTTTGGAAATGCAACGTCGTCATATCCGTGGCATGTGATCATTTACTACTTCTTTGTCGGCATTGCATTTTTCCACTGGAGAGGTCGTCTTCCGCTGCACATCGGACTTTTTGCAGCAGCCGCCACCCTCGCCTATATCTTGATACCGTTTGACGGCACGACCTATATCGCTGCCTTCCCCTTGACTTACTGCGTGGTCTATCTCGGCATGCTCAAGATACCTCGAATTCCCTTGCTACAAAATGGCGACTATTCGTATGGCATCTACCTGTTCCATTTCCCGATCCAGCAAACACTTGTGCATCTGTTTCCCGGCATACGCGAATGGTGGCTACTGTTTCCTACTGCGGCCATCCTGACCATGTTGTTTGCCGCAGCATCCTGGCACTGGATTGAAAAACCCTCGCTCAAGCTCAAGAAGCGCTTTGACTTCCTGCGGACCTGGCGACTGGCAAGAATGATGTCGGCAGATCGCGCATAAGCCGGAAGCTTCAACGCCGGCGTCACCAGGTTCAGGCAGGGAATTCAGGCAAATGCCGGCATGACCGGCATGGGAAAATCAGATTGGCGTTCGGCAGGCGGCAAGGGCTTGGCCACGTAAAACCCCTGGACTTCATCGCAACGCAGGCGTTTGAGGATTTCGAGCTGGCGCCGGTTTTCCACGCCTTCGGCCACGACCCGCATGCCAAGGGCATGTGCCATGGTGATGATCGCCGTGAAAAACACCTTGCCTTCCTCGGTCTTTTCTACCTCGGAGGTAAAGGAACGGTCCACCTTGAGCACATCGAAATCCAGCTTTTGCAATTGCGACAGTGAAGAATAGCCGGTGCCGAAATCATCGATCAGGAATCGGATGCCGAGTTTTTGCAACGCTGCCAGCGCGGCGGCAACATCTTGCGTGTCGCCCATCATGCAGGACTCGGTGATTTCAATCTCCAGCAAATGCGCCGGGACCCTGTGGCGCTTAAGACAGCCAGCGACGATCTTGATGAAATTGGCGTGACTGAACTGACGTGGGGAAACATTTACCGAAACCGGCAGCAGTCCGCGTTCCTGGCGTGCCCAGGCGGCCAACTGGGCGCAGACCTTGTCGAGAACCTGCTCCCCGATATCGAGGATTAAGCCCGTCTCTTCCGCCAAGGGAATGAATTCCAGTGGCTCGATCAATCCCCGCACGGGATGCTGCCAGCGCACCAGCGCCTCCATGCTCGAAACGACGCCAGTTTTGATATCGAAGCGAGGCTGGTAATGTACGAGTAATTCGTCATTCTCGATCGCCTGCCGCAATTCCTGTTCGCGGTCGACGCGCTTGCGCAATGCCTCATAGAGCTTGTGCTCAAAAAAACGGAAATTCCCCTTGCCGGATGTTTTGACGGCATACATCGCAATATCGGCATTCTTGAGCAGGGTATCCGCGTCCGCACCGTCGTCAGGAAAAACACTGATGCCAATGGAAGTACCGATTGAGTGCGTCCCTTGCGACAGCCGGAATTTCTCCCGAAAAGCGGCCACGACGCGCTCCGCCACATGCGCAGCATCCTGCCGGTCTTCAAGCTGTTCGACAATCACGACGAATTCGTCGCCCCCCAGGCGTACCACATGGTCATGCGGGCGCACTGCCACCTTCAGCCGCTCTGCCGAGTAACGGAGCAATTCGTCGCCAACCGGGTGCCCCAGGGTGTCATTGATCCACTTGAAACCATCGAGGTCGATGAACAGCAAGGCCAGCATGGCATGTTCGGTTCTTGCGCGAGCAATCGCCTGGGGCAGGAATCCCTGAATCCAGTATCGGTTTGGCAAACCCGTCAGGGCATCTTCATTGCCACGCCGTTCAAGCTCGGTCACATGCGCCTTGGTATCGCTGATATCGCGGATGGTAATGGCAAGTTCATCATCGGCGCGCACCATTTTCAGGTGCACCCATTTGACCACGCTCGACCATTCACCACTCGATTGCATTTCGCCTTCATAAAAACCCGTCTCCATGGCCTGGCGCATATGGTTCATGAAGCCATGGCGTTCCGGTTCGGGAAACAGCGTGGAAAAATGCTTGCCAAGCACGCCTTCGCGCCTTTGCTGGAAAAGTCTGGCGCCATAGGAATTGCAATCCCCGGCGATAAAATCGATGATCTTGCGGTCTCTGTCGCGCACGGGATGGGCGATGTAAAAACCTTCATGACCTTCCTCGGTCGCCATGCGGTAGGTGGCCTGCGTTTGCTCAAGCTGATGCTTGCGCCAGGCAAGCAGCAGCGACAAGATCATGGCAATCAGGCTGAACCCTAACAGCCCTGTCGTCGCCAGCGTGGCGCTACGGAGTGCCGTGGTACGGGTTTTCAAATAGGGGACCAGCACTTCTTGCTGGTCGAGCCCGGCAATTGCCACCAGGGGATACCCCTCAATCTGTTGCCAGCCAACATAACGAGAACGACCGTCGGCAAACCAGGCCTTACCCTCCAGCAAGCCACTTCCCCAAAGCATGGAAAATTGCGGAACTTTATTAAAGGCAAAGGCACTCACGCGGCCGATCTTGTTGCCCACCCTCGTCGCGCGCATGCCGCCGTCGTCACCCGCCAACGCCAGCAAGCCCTGCTTGCCCAGGCTGTTTTCATTGTATGTCGTCGTAAAGTAGGCTGGATTGACCGCCACCATCACCGTGCCGGCAAAACTTCCGTCCGGATCGTTCAGACTGCGCGCGAAATGCACAACGTCCTGGTTTAACGCGGAACTGAACACTGCCTTGCCCAGATACAGAAAATCAATGATGGCAAATTTCTGCGCATTGAAAAATTCGCGGTCGCCGAGAAACTTGTTTTTTATGCCCGGCATGGTGCTGGTATGAATATTTCCTTCACGATCCAGGATCGAAACGTTAAACAAGAGGCCTGCGTGAAACAGCTTTCTTTTATTGAGGGTTTCGAGTTCAAGATTGCCTTCCGTCAACTGCCATTCGTACCGAATATGCAGCAGTGTTTGATCAACCGTGTCAAAGCTTCTTACTAGATGATCGGCATGGTTCTTCGCCAGATTGAGCGCATCCGCCAGGGCCCGAGCTTCGGTTTGCTGCCAGGTTTTATCCAGATCGTGCACCAGATAAATCCAGCCCACCAAGGCGATCAGCAATGCACCTGCCGGCCATAGCAGGGCCCAAAATATTTTGCGCTTTAAAAAATGGCTTTTATCAAGAATTTCCTTGAAACGAAGTGGGAATGCACCGGCAAATGTCTGCATAAACGGAAATTTCTCGTCGTTCTACCGGCCACAAGTTCAATAACTTCTGTCCGTTACTTTTTCGTTGGAGGCCCCCCGCAATGAAGCGAAATCTGGCCAGTCACCTTCGCCGATAGGAGCGGTGTGGCAGATTAGCGCACACCTTTCTGCAGGAGTTTGACTTCAGACAAAGGGATTCTGTATTAGTTGCAAGATCGGAATTTTTTTCCAACCTAGCTGTCATCTTTTCCCTACTTTCTTTCCATTAATTTTTTACGCTTCAAAAAATGCATGGGCAAGGACGATTCGCGGCTACACAAATAAATATTAAATTTTTTACCGGACAATTAAGTCAAAAACCAGAGGAAGGCAAGAAGCAATCATTTATTGACAGGGTGCGCTGCGATATAACTTGAAGAACATGGGCCATGAACAACAGCGTCTGGAAGATTTTTATTGTTTTCGTTTTTGCAGCGATGCCTGCTGCTGTTCCTGCCTCGGTCAGGCCAGTCACGCTGATGACACTGAGCGGCGCGATCGCTCCGGCCGGTGCCGACTATGTCGAACGCGGTATTGCCCGCGCATCCCGCGATGACAGTCAATTGATTGTATTGACGCTGGACACTCCTGGCGGCCTGGATACCTCCATGCGTTCCATTATTAAAGCAATTTTGTCCGCACCCATGCCAGTCGCATGTCATGTCGCTCCAGGAGGTGCGCGCGCCGCCAGTGCAGGCACCTATATCCTGTACGCCTGTCACATTGCAGCGATGGCGTCTGGCACCAACCTGGGTGCTGCTACGCCGATTGAATTGCGTCTGCCGCTGAATGAACCTGCCGGCCCGCCCCCCGCACCCAAGAAGGACGATGGCGACCGGAAGCCCCGGTCTCCGACAGAACCCAATGAAAATGCCTCAACGCCTCTGCGGCAAAAACAGCTTAACGATGCGGCTGCCTATATCCGAGGACTTGCGCAGTTGCGTGAACGCAATGCCGACTGGGCCGAACGCGCAGTACGCGAGGGAGCCAGCCTGCCCGCAAACGAAGCATTGCGTTTGGGCGTCATCGATTTTCTCGCCAATGATACGCATGCACTGTTGGCACAACTGAATGGCAAGGAAATCCGCATCCAGGAAAAAAAACAGATGTTGCAAACGTATGGAGCGCCATTGCATGCATACGAACCAGACTGGCGCATGAAAATATTGGCGGTCATTACGGATCCCAGTATCGCGCTGTTGCTCATGACTATAGGCATCTACGGACTTCTTTTTGAATTCATGATTCCGGGCGCCGTTGTGCCCGGTGTTCTCGGCGCGGTGTGCCTGGTGATCGCACTGTATGGCCTGCAACTTCTGCCGGTCAACTATGCCGGCCTCGCGCTCATCCTTCTCGGCCTGTCATTCATGGCCGCCGAAGCCTTCCTGCCAAGCTTCGGTGCTCTTGGACTGGGCGGCATTGCTGCCTTTGCGGCCGGCGCCCTGCTTTTGATTGATACCGAGGCGCCAGGATTCGGCGTTCCCCCGGCGCTGGTTGGCGGGTTGGCGCTGCTGAGCGCGCTGCTGGCAGTCACCATGACAGGTATTGCCGTGAAGACGCGCCGGCGCGCCACCGTGGGCGGACTGGACGACATGCGCGGCAGGATTGGCGAGGTCATGACGATCCAGAATGACACCGACACAAGCTGGGTGCGCCTGGGCGGCGAGACCTGGCATGCAGTCAGCTCACAGCCTTTGCATGACCATCAAAAAGTCAGGGTAATCAGCCGCAAGGGGCTGGTGCTCGAAGTTGCACCAGTGGATTCCCGCGAAAAGGAGCATAGCCATGTTTTATAGTTTCGGGTTAGGCACGCTATTCATTTTTCTTCTGGCCTTGATCTTTTCAGCACTACGCATCCTGCGCGAGTATGAACGCGGGGTAGTGTTCCAACTCGGCCGGTTCTGGGCTGTCAAGGGACCGGGGCTCGTCCTGTTGATACCGGTAATCCAGCAAATGGTCCGAGTCGATCTGCGCACCATTGTGCTGGACGTGCCAACCCAGGATGTCATTTCCCGCGACAATGTCTCCGTGAAGGTCAACGCGGTCCTTTATTTTCGCGTGGTGGATCCGGAAAGAGCCATCATCCAGGTCGCCAATTTTTTCGAGGCGACCAGCCAGCTGGCGCAAACCACGCTGCGCGCAGTGCTCGGCAAGCACGAACTCGATGAAATGCTGGCGGAACGTGAACGCCTGAATGTCGATATCCAGCAAGTTCTGGATGCCCAGACCGACGCCTGGGGCATCAAGGTGGCCAATGTCGAAATCAAGCATGTCGACCTCGATGAATCGATGATCCGTGCAATTGCGCGGCAAGCCGAGGCCGAGCGCGAACGGCGCGCCAAAGTGATCCACGCAGAAGGAGAACTGCAGGCTTCGGAAAAACTGGCCCAGGCCGCCCATGTCCTGGCGCAGCAGCCAGGCGCAATGCAGCTGCGCTATATGCAGACGCTTTCCAATATTGCCGGCGACAAGGCATCCACGATCGTTTTCCCGCTGCCCATCGACCTCCTGTCCGGCATGGCAGAGGTTTTCAAGCGGCCGCCGCCCTGACCGCAATGAATGTATAGAAAAAAGCTGGCCACCCTTGCGGATGGCCAGCTTTCTTGTTTCAGCAGGCTGTAAAGCTTGTCGCACTCCCCATCCTGCTGCAGCTTGGGTACAGGCTGGCTGGAACCGCTTACCAGACTGCCTTGCCGGAGTCGTCTTTCAACTGGTTCTTCCAGGCATCCTGTACCAGCTTGACGACGGCCGGCGGCATGGCAACATAGTCCAGGTCCGCGGCCATGGCGCCGCCATTCTTGTACGACCAGTCAAAGAATTTCAAGACTTCCTTACCCTTGGCAGAATCCGCCTGCACCTTGTGCATGATGATGAAGGAGGCGCTGGTGATTGGCCAGCTTTGCTTGCCCGCCTGGTCGGTCAACACGACGCCAAAGCCGGGCGCCTTGGCCCAGTCGGCGCCGGCAGCAGCTGCCTTGAAAGTGATATCGTCCGGCTGCACCCATTGGCCATCGCGGTTTTTCATCTGGGTATGGGACATCTTGTTTTTCTTGGCATAGGCGTATTCAACATAGCCGATCGAGTTCTTGATGCGCTGGACATTGGCTGCGACGCCTTCGTTGCCCTTGCCGCCCACGCCGGTAGGCCACTTGACGGCCGTGCCGGCGCCAACGGTCGACTTGAAGTCCTCGTTGACCTTGGAGAGGAAGTCGGTGAACTGGAAGGTGGTGCCGGAGCCGTCGGCACGATGCACGACCGTGATGTCTTCGGCCGGCAATTTCACGCCGGGGTTGTCGGCGGCGATTTCAGCAGCATTCCACTTGGTGATCTTGCCCAGGTAAATGCCTGCCAAAACATTGCTGGATAATTTCAGCTGGCCCGGCGCAATGCCTTCGACGTTTACGACCGGCACCACGCCGCCCATGATGGCGGGGAATTGCATCAGGCCTTCCTTTTCCAGCTCGTCCGCCTTCAGGGGCATGTCGGAAGCGCCAAAATCGACGGTCTTGGCCTTGATCTGCTTGATGCCGCCACCGGAACCGATGGACTGGTAATTCATGCCGGTGCCGGTGGCGGCCTTGTAAGACTCGGCCCACTTGGAATAGATGGGATAGGGGAAGGTTGCGCCGGCGCCGGTGATATCGGCTGCCTGGACTGCGCCACTGGTCAGCACGACACCAGCCGCGAGAATCAGGGAAGGAACGAATTTGTGCAAACGCATTGGAACTCCTCGTAATGAATTAAAGTTGCACGCGAACTTTAACCACTCTTTATGACATCTTCATTACGTCAACACAGGCAGAAACCTTGACATCACTTTGTCACATTGAACTCATATCATATCCACAAGGAAATTACTTAATCTCTTGTCTACAAGTCAGGCTGTAAATCATGGAAGGACCTGCATGCATTTCTGGATCGCACGTATTACGGAGAATCGAAATCCGGTCCCGACAAGTGCGGCAAGGACTATCTGAAAGGGAGATTGACCCGGTCCTGACTGCTTCGCTGGAGGAAATACTTCAACTGGGATTGCTCGACCCGGTGTTTCAACCCATCGTCGATATGCGCAATGGCGCGCTGATTGGTTATGAAGGCTTGATTCGTGGCCCGCAAGGGTCGCCTCTGCATTCACCTTTTCATTTATTCAGCGTGGCGCGTAGGTGCGGCCTGGGACTGCAGCTGGAAAGCTTGTGCAGCGAAATCATTCTCAAGAAATTCGTGGAACTGGCTTTGCCGGGACGAATTTTCCTGAACATCAGCCCGGACTTCCTGAGCAAAGCAGGCTTCGCTTACAGGGAAAAGCTGGCGCAACTGGAGCAGATCGGCCTGGCGCCGCGACGCATCATCCTGGAACTGACCGAAAACCAGGCAACGTACGATTACGAGCAGATGCGCGACGTCTTGAAACAATGCCGCGATCTCGGATTTCAAATCGCCATTGATGATCTGGGCGAGGGCTTTTCAAGCTTGCGGCTATGGTCGGAAATCTTGCCCGATTACGTCAAGATCGATATGCATTTTATCCAGGGGATCGACCGCGACCCTGTCAAGCTGCAATTTGTGCAATCGATCCAGCAGATCGCCACCAAGTCAGGGGCGGTTTCGATCGCCGAAGGCATCGAAACCGCGGACGAATTGCGCCTGCTGCAGGAACTCGGGATCAGTTGGGGCCAGGGATACCACATTGCCCGGCCACATGCGCAACCGGCATCGGCGGTGGCCGGCGAACTGGTAGGGCGCATCCGCCACAACACCGCCTTGACCAGCGCCGGGAACCAGCGCGGATTCAATCTGCCGACCGCCCTGAAGCTCTTGCGCATCGTCCCGATCGCAACGCCGGACACCTCCACCAATGCCGTCTATACGACTTTCGCTGCAAACCCCGAACTGGCAGTCATGCCGGTGGTGCGCAACGGCGTGCCACTCGGAATCATCAATCGCTTCCAGTTCATCGACCGGCTGGCACGCCCCTACCAGCGCGAACTCTACGGCAAGCGTTCATGCACTGAATTCATGACGCCGTCGCCGCTGACAGCGGAAAAAAACACGCCCCTGCAGGATATCAGCCTGATGATCGTCGAAGGCGAATCGCATCATTTTTCCAACGGCTTCGCCATCACCGACCAGGGCCGTTACATCGGCGTTGGCTCAAGTCAGGAGGTCATGCGTGAAATTACCCAGATGCAGATCAACGCTGCACGTTATGCCAACCCTCTGACACAGCTGCCAGGCAATGTGCCCATCAATGAAGAAATCGACCGCCGCCTGACGGCCGGCGCCGCATTTAACGTCTGCTACATCGATATCGACAATTTCAAGCCATTCAACGATGTCTACGGCTATTTGCGCGGTGACGACATCATCCGCCTCACCGGCGACATCCTCGCACGCTATTGTGTGCCGGGAATGGATTTCCTGGGACATGTCGGCGGCGACGATTTCATCATCCTGTACCAGAGCGGCGACTGGGAAGAACGCTGCAATGGCATACTGGCCGCCTTCGCCTCAGCCATACCGGCCTTCTTCAGCGCAGAGGACCGCAGGCATGGCGGCTATGTCAGCGAAGACCGGCGCGGCAACAAGGTTTTCCACGCGCTGGTATCGCTCTCCCTTGGCGTGGTGAAAATCGATGCGAGCCGCCACCTGTCGAGCTACCAGATTGCGGCTGCCGCGGCAGAGGCAAAGAAACAGGCCAAAACCATCGCCGGCAACAGCCTGTTCATTGAACGCCGGGCATTGAAGTAATGCGGCAGCGCCTGGACACTCATCCGGGCGCTCAGGCGTCATCCAGTACAGGACGCGTTCCCGCCAGCAGCGCCGCCTTCACCTGCTCGAGATAGGGGCCGGCAAAGCGCTTGCCCTGCTGTGAATCGCGCAGCGCCATGTTCCAGTGGCCGGCCACCGTCATCAGCTGGGCAGCAGTGCGCGCCTGCTCGATGCGCTGGATTACCGGCGCACTCAACAGGCCCAGATAGGTCTGTGCGGTGGTAGTCATGAAATCCTTTACCTGGCGGACAATCGCCGGATCATCCGTCAGGGAATCACCTCCGCCCGCAGGCACGGCAACGGGCGTAGCAGCGCCGGCGGACGTCGCCGCTTCTCGCCGAACGTTATCGGGATAAGACTGCGGTGAAAATGCCGGGATCCCTGGATATGTCTGGCTTGCCGTGTCGCTGTCGGATGGCGCGATGAAGCCATGCTCGAGCAAATGCACAAGAATTTCCCTGAGCTGCCCGGCAGGCACCATCGCTGGAATCATGTCTGCGAGGGTTTCCAGATCCTTGCTGCCATCGATCAGGATGAGCACGCGCCGCTGCAGCGGGTTAAGGCCGAAAGTGCGCTTCGCCATTTCCTCGCGCCCTTTGTCGGTTTTTGAAAAAACGAGCCCGGTACTATCCAGGGTTTGTGCCAGCATATAGTTCCCTTTCATGCCGTCCGTGCCGCTGTCAAGCGAAGTCGCGTAATTCATGGACTTACACCACGAAGGGCACTTCGTTGAAATTCAGCCAGGTAACGCCAAGTCCATGCATCAGGTCCTCACCCAGGTCCTGTATGGCATCGTCCTCCTCGTCGAATTCCCAGTCGACATCGACGGCGGCACCGGCATGGGCAGCTTCGTTCAAGGCCATGAACAACTGCCGCATCGACTTGGTCGAGGCGCTATTGACATAGGAGAGGCGGACGCGCGCATAAAATTTTGCGGGCAATTTGTTGCTGAAATGCGCCTGCAAGGTTCCGAGGATCGGGAGGAAGAACAGGTTAGGATTTTCCGGATAGCATTCACCTGCAATAAACAGGGTGTTGTGCACCGGGTTGAAGATGACTTCTGGCGTACTTTCGGTACGGGCTGCTTTGATTGCTTGCATTTTTCGGCTCCCGAAAACTTTAGATCACGGTCTTTAAATAAAAATAGGAAAATCGTCCCGCCGACTGCGCGTGCGGAACAAAGTCAAATTCAATCGGCTGCGTGCTGTCGCGGGCAATCGTCAACAGGCCAAGGCCTGCGCCCTTGCTGATGGCATCGGTGGATTCATGTTCGTCATTGGCCAGTTGCTGGCGATAGGCGGCCTTGATCTCGGCCAGCGGCATGCGCTTCAACGCTGTCAGCTTGCCGTGGATACGCTCGACCTGTTCACTGGGAACCAGGTTGCCGCAGGCGACCCAGTAGGACTGCTCCTCATGCCCCATGCCGATCGCGCCCGGCTTGCCGGACTCCGGCGCGGTGCCGCCGGGGGCGCCGCCGTAATGCAGGACGTTTTGCGCCATCTCGATAAAGCTGGAAAACAGCTTGCGCTTGACCGGGCCGCTGGCGTTTTCACGCTCCAGCTTGTCCTTTAGCGCGCGCGCCAGCATGTCCATCATGCCGCTGTCAAAAAAGCCGGAATAGTAATAAATCACCCCGGCATCCGCCGCGCCATTCTGGAACAGTTCAAACGAGCGCAAATTCATGCCGCCTCCCCTGCGGCGAAGGCAAGGAAGCAGACATCGTCGCGCCGGCGCTGCTGGCCCTGCCATTCGGCAAAGCGCGTCAGCAAGAGCGACGTGAACTCCGCCGGCGCCAGGGCGCGCTCTTCGGACAACATCTGGTAAAGGCGGCGCCGGCCGTGCGCAATATTCTTGGGTCCGCCGATCTGGTCGATGACGCCGTCGGTGGTCACCAGGGCGCGGTATCCGGCCGGCAGGCGCACGCGATGCGATGCAAAGCGGTAGTCATCAGGCGTATCGCTGTAACCCACGCCCATGCGGTCGCCCTCGAACAGGCTCACTTCCTCGGCCTGCGGCTGCACCAGCGCCATTTCCAGGCGGGCGCCGGCATAATGCAGCGCATGGCCGGATTCGGTCAGGGCAAACATGAAGGCGTCCATGCCGTCATCGGATTTGTTTGCCGCAGCGCTGCCCGGCTTCTTGTCGTCGCTGCGCTGGCCCAAAACTTTCTTAATGTAGCCGTTCAGGCCGCTCAGGATGACGCCCGGATCCGGCTCATCGTCGCCATGGGCAACCTGGTTTTCCAGGTACGACAGCGCAATCAGCGTCATGAATGCCCCCGGCACGCCATGGCCGGTGCAATCGATGATGGCGCCAAAGATGCCGTTTCGGGTAGTGCGGAAAAAATAGCAATCGCCGCCCACCACATCGCGCGGCAGCCAGGTCAGCTTCGCGGCGGGCAGCGCGGTTTGCAATTCCAGGCCGGAGCTGCGCAGGTTGGATTGTTGAATGGCAGAGGCATAGTCGATGCTGGAAAGCAGCTGGCGCGTCTTTTCCGCCTCGATGTCCGACATTGCCTTCAAGAGCGCCATGCCGGTGCCCAGCCCGAAGTACTTGCCAGCCCTGGTGCAAATGAAACCATCCTTCATCACGCGCGCATCCGGCTCGACGGCATGGCGCACCAGTACCTCGACGGGCGTTTCTTCAGCGGCAATCAACGGTGCCCCATCGGCAAAGCCAAGACAAGACTTCTTGCCGAACAGTTCGCGGCTGAACGGCTTGCTGTACTGCTCCATGAAGACATTGCGATTGACCAGGCCAACGGGAATCTCGTTTTCAACCACGGCCACAGTTTCCATGTCCGGGTGGGCAAGAAAAAATTCCTGCAATCCCGCATTGGTCATTTCGGGCCCGATGCCGGGCACCATGGCTGCCAACTGACCGGCATGCACTGCCAGCACACCGTGCGCATCGCCGCCGGCGCTTGACGCCGCATTGGCAATGGAACTGTACAGATCTTCAATACTTGCCACTTGCTTTACTCCTTGAATTTCACTGGGATGCACTGGGGATATCGCCTTTTGTGAGCGACAGCCTGTCGAATTTCTTATTGGAACTTTTTCTCGAAGGCAAATATATAGTTGCCATATGACATGGGTATGAAGAATTGATGACAACTGTAAATTTTTTCCCTGCGTCGTCATCGCGCCGGCGATGTCATGTAATCGTCACAAAAAACTTTCCTGTTTGTAACAAAGCGGTCATACGCCCCACCTAAAATTCGCTCCAGAAATTTCGGTTTCTTCTTTGACAAACAACAGGAGTTGATCAATGAATTTGAAAAAAGTGTTTGCAGTTATGGGCGTTGCCTCCACGGCGTTGCTGACCCAGGGCGCACTGGCCCAGGCAGTAAAAGTGGATGCCGGCCTGCCGACTTACCAAAAGGCTGCGGGTGTTGCCGGCAACTTCACCAGCGTCGGTTCCGACACGCTGAATAACCTGATGACACTGTGGGCAGAAGAATTCAAGCGTCTCTATCCGAACGTGAACATTCAAATCCAGGGCGCCGGCTCCTCCACCGCGCCGCCGGCACTGACCGAAGGCGCCTCCAATTTCGGCCCGATGAGCCGCATGATGACTGCCAAGGAAGTCGAAGGCTTCGAGAAAAAGCATGGCTACAAGCCTTTTGCCGTGCCGGTCGCCATCGATGCCCTGGCCGTGTACGTCAACAAGGACAACCCGATCAAGGGCCTGAGCCTGCAAGACATCGACGCCATCATGTCGGTCGGCCGCAAGTGCGGCGGCGCTGCAGACGTCACAAAATGGGGCGAAGTCGGCATGAAGGGCGAATGGGCCAATCGCGATATCGCCATGTATGGCCGTAACTCGGTGTCCGGCACGTATGGCTACTTCAAGGAAATCGCTCTGTGCAAGGGCGACTTCAAGCGCAACGTCGCCGAGCAGCCTGGTTCGGCGTCGGTCGTGCAAAGCGTGGCCACCCAGCTGAATGCCATCGGCTACTCCGGCATCGGCTACAAGACTTCCGGCGTGCGCGCGCTGCCACTGGCGAAAAAGGCAGGCCAGCCTTTCGTCGAGCCGGATGCCGTTCACGCAATCGACGGCACCTACCCGCTGGCACGCGTGCTGTACGTGTACGTCAACAAGAAGCCGAACCAGCCGCTGGCGCCGCTGGAGCGCGAATTCTTCAAGATGGTGCTATCCAAGCAGGGGCAGACCGTTGTCGTGAAGGATGGCTTCGTGCCGATGCCGGCACGTATGGCCCTCAAGGCCACGCAAGATCTGGCCAAGTAAGCGCTTGCGGCGTGCCCGGCATGCCGCGCCTTCCCGCCTGGTCCTGCGCGGGAAAAATCATGACATGCCGCCGCCAACCGCGGCGGCAGTTCGAATTCAACAGGCAGCGTGGAATCATTCAAGCCGGATTGCCGGCGCCGTCGCTGCCTGACCATCAATACTAGGGAGTTAGGCATGAAGCAAAAAATGCGCATGGCAGCATTGCTCGCTGGCACCGCAGCAGTACTCGCACTGAGCGGCTGCGCCACCGACATGAACCAGACCGCGCCGGCGGCAACAGCCCCGGCAGTCGCGCCGGCAGCAGCGCCAGTCGCTGAAAAAGCGGTGGCGGCAGCCCCTACGGCGAAGGAATTCTTCATCATCCTGCCGCAAAGCGGCCGCATCCACGCTTTTGGCGAGAGCAAAAATTACCTGCAATTCCTCGCCAATGGTGAAGTGGCGCTGACCCGCACACAGATTGGCGTCGGTCCGAAAGGGGAAACAGTCGTCTATGGCATCACCAGCGACGACGTCAAGAAAAACCAGCCAAGCCTGGGCGAACTGGTCTACCAGGACAAGCTGCCGGCAGCCGCCGACTTCCATGGTGAAGTGGTCAAGAATGGCCGCTACTACGTGTTCGGCGACCTCAAGGACATGAAGGCATTTGCCTCCTTCGGCGAAGTGCCCTACTCCTACACCGATGTCGGCGCTGGCCCGAAAGGCGAAACGCTGGTGTGGGTAATGAACAAGGATAGCTACAAGAAGGGCCGCCCGCTCGCCACCATCGAGCGTTTCAAGCAGATCCGCGCCGCCAGTTAAGCATTGCGGAACCAGGTGTGACCTAACTGGTTCCTGCAGCTTGCGCCAGGATCGCAAAAGGGCGGCGGAATATCGTCGCCCTCGTTTTATTTTAAAACAGACAATATCCTCATGAATACCACAAGCCAGCGTCAGAGTCCGGCCAGCGGTGCGACCGCCAAGCTCGGTAACCGCCAGATGAGCCATCGCATGCTGATCGATCGCCTGTTCAAGCATCTGATGTCGATTGGCGGCATCAGCGTGATCGTCGCGATCTCGGCCATCTTCTTCTATCTTGCCAGCGTCGTCGTACCGCTGTTTACGCCGCCGGCGATCGAACAGGAAAGCCAGTTCGCCGCACCAGGCGCGGCAGGCCAGGATACCGCTGCCCTGTCCAGTGAAGAACAGCGCGAGATCGGCATTCGTGTGGGCGCCGCGGGCGCAATCAGCTTCTTCAGCTTCGGCACCGGCAAGGTGCTCGCCACCCACGCCATCAAACTGCCGGAGGGCGCACGGGTCACCAGCTACGCCAACGGCGAACGACGCACCTATGCGCTGGGCTTCGGCTTGTCGGATGGCCGGGTGGTGCTGGCCAAGCAAGGCTACCAGGTCACGTATCCGGACAACAAGCGCCTGATCACGCCATCGATCGAATACCCGCTGGGCGAAGAACCGCTGGTGATCGACCCGCAAGGCAAGGCCATCTCACAACTGGCGATCCAGCAGTCCGAGGATGGCTCCACCATCGTCGCGCTGACCGATGACGGCCGCCTGCTGGTATCCGCGGTCAGCATTACCAATAACCTGATGACGGGCGAAGCCAAAAGCCAGGTCGAACAGTCGGAAATCATCATGCCGCCGGCGGACATCCGCCGCCTGCTGGTGGAATCCAAGCAGCGCGAACTGTACGTGCTGCATGGCGACCGCGCGCTGGCCCGCTACGATATCGGCGACAAGTCCCAGCCCAGGCTGATCGAAACGGTGCAACTGACCGACGCCAGCGAAAAAGTCACCTCGCTGACCATGCTGAGCGGCGGCTTTTCAATCATCGTCGGCACCAACCGGGGCAATCTGGCGCAGTGGTTCCCGGTCCGTAAGGAATCCAACAATTTTGTGCTGACCAGGATCCGCAGCTTCGAGCCAATGCAAGGCGCCGTGACGGCACTCGCGCCAGAATTCAACCGCAAGGCCTTCATTGCCGGCGATAGCCAGGGCAACCTGGGCAGCTACTTCGCCACATCGAACCGCCAGCTCTTCGTCAAGAACCTGGCCACCGAGCCGCTGACGGTATTGGGCATTCCACCGCGCGGCAATGGCTATCTGGCGCAGGATTCCGGCGGCAAGGTGTATTCGGCGGCAGTGCATAACGACCATCCTGAAGTGTCGTTCAGCAGCCTGTGGCAAAAAGTCTGGTACGAGAGTTATGAAGCGCCGGATTACGTCTGGCAATCGTCGGCCGCCAATTCGGATTTCGAACCGAAGTTCAGCCTGGCGCCGCTCACCTACGGCACCGTCAAGGCAGCTGCCTATGCGATGCTGATCTCGATCCCGCTGGCCTTGCTGGGCGCCATCTTCACCGGCTACTTCATGACGCCGAAGATGCGCACCATTGTCAAGCCCAGCATCGAGATGATGGGCGCCTTGCCTACGGTGATCCTGGGTTTCCTCGCTGGCCTGTGGCTGGCGCCGCTGGTGGAAAACAACCTGGCCGGCATATTGCTGTCCATCGTATTTCTGCCGGTATCAATGGTCGGCTCTGCATGGCTCTGGCAGTTGCTGCCGGAAGACTGGCGCAACCGCGTGCCGCCAGGCTGGGAAGCTGCGCTGCAATTGCCTGTGGTGGCTTTCATGCTGTGGTTGTTCTTCCAGATCGGCCACCCGATCGAGGCCGCCTTCTTCGGCGGCGACCTGCCCAGCTGGTTCAGCAACGAACTTGGCATCAGCTACGACCAGCGCAATTCCCTGGTGGTCGGCATCGCCATGGGTTTTGCGGTCACACCCAACATTTTCTCGATTGCCGAAGATGCCATCTTCAGCGTACCCAAGCACCTGACGTCGGGTTCGCTGGCACTGGGCGCCACGCCCTGGCAGACGCTGGTCGGCGTGGTGCTGCTGACTGCCAGCCCCGGCATTTTTTCGGCTGTGATGATCGGCCTGGGACGCGCCGTCGGCGAAACCATGATCGTCCTGATGGCCACGGGTAACACCGCGGTGATGGATTTCAGCATGTTCTCCGGCTTCCGCACGTTGTCAGCCAATATCGGCGTGGAAATGCCGGAAGCCGGCGTCGGCGAAACCCACTACCGCCTGCTGTTCCTGTCGGCCCTGGTGCTGTTTGCCTTCACCTTTATCGTCAACACTTTCGCTGAACTGGTACGCCAGCGCATGCGTGAAAAGTACAGCACTATCTAATCGGAGTTCACAACATGCGAGACTGGTTCAAATCAGGTACCCCCTGGATCTGGCTGACTGCCGGCGCAGTGGCGCTGGCGCTCTTGATGGTCGCCGGCGTGCTGGGCTTGACTGCCATGCGCGGCCTCGGCCATTTCTGGCCCAAACCGGTGGCCGAGACCACCTACAAGGAAAAAGACGGCAAGCAGATTCGCCTGATCGGCGAAATCCGCGAACGCGAGGAAGTCTCGGTCAAGCGCTTGAAGGAAGCCGGCTTTGACATCGGTGGCGAGGCCGTGTTCGTCAATCGCCTGCTGGTCAAGATGGGTAACCGGGACGTGACCGGCGTTGATTTCCGCTGGTTCCCGCAGCCGCTGCTGGGCGAAGTGCGCTATCCGGGCGACGTGCTCACCATCGAGCGCCATGAATGGGGTAATTTTTATGGCCACCTGAAATCGGTCAAGGAAAACGGCGCCGTGATTGCCTCCAACGAAGCCGCCTGGCCGGAATTGCAAAAGCGCTTCGAACGCGCCCGTACGTTATTTAAAGAGATCCACCAGATTGAAAAAGATGAGATTGGCAAAATCAACCATGGCATCGAGCAATTGCGCCTGGAACTGCGCCGAGGCGAACTCAAGGGCACGCTGACCGAGGCAGACAAGGCCGATATCGCGGCGCGCAAGCAAAAACTAGACGATAGTTTCGCCGCCCTGCAAGTCCAATTGCAGGCGCTGCGCGCCGATATCGACCGCGACACCCTGGTGGCCGAAGTCATGGATGGCAAGGAAGTGGAAATCAAGCTGGCGCTGGTAGCGGACGTCTATCGCGCCAATGTCATGGGCCTGTTCGACAAGGTCGGCCACTATTTCCGCAAGATGGGCGAATTCGCCTTCGACGACCCGCGTGAAGCCAATACCGAAGGCGGCATCTTCCCGGCCATTTTCGGCACCGTGCTGATGGTAATGATGATGTCGGTAATCGTCACCCCTCTGGGCGTCATGGCAGCCGTGTACATGCGCGAATACGCCAGGCAGGGTCCGCTGATCCGCATGATCCGCATCTCCGTCAACAACCTGGCCGGCGTGCCTTCGATCGTGTATGGCGTGTTTGGCCTGGGCTTTTTCGTGTATTTCCTGGGTGGCAACATCGACCAGCTGTTCTTCGCCGAATCGCTGCCGGCGCCGACCTTCGGCAGCCCCGGCATCCTGTGGGCCTCGCTCACCTTGGCGCTGTTGACCCTGCCGGTGGTGATCGTTTCCACTGAAGAAGGGCTGTCGCGGGTACCGCGCTCGGTGCGCGAAGGCAGCCTGGCATTGGGGGCAACCAAGGCGGAAACACTGTGGCGCACCGTGCTGCCGATGACCGGCCCGGCCATGATGACCGGCCTGATCCTGGCCGTGGCGCGCGCCGCCGGCGAAGTCGCGCCGCTGATGCTGGTGGGCGTCGTGAAGCTCGCGCCGACGCTGCCGCTGGATGGCTACTTCCCTTTCATCCATCTCGAACGCAAGTTCATGCATCTGGGCTTCCACATTTACGACGTCGGCTTCCAGAGCCCCAACGTCGAAGCTGCGCGCCCGCTGGTGTACGCCACGGCCTTGCTGCTGGTGATCGTCATCATGGTCCTGAACATGGCCGCCATCCGCCTGCGCAACCGCATGCGCGAAAAGCTGCGCGGCCTGGAATCGGTGTGACCTGCACCGGCAACCACAACTGAATAATCTTTCAAGGTGAATCTCATGCAAACCACAATCAAAACCGCGCTGCCCGGCATGAAGGCCAATGCAGCCATCGTCCAGCCTGCGCTCGGCCATGGCGGCCCGGCGGACCCGAGCGTCGCGCTGAAGGTCAAGAATGTCAATCTGTTCTATGGCCAGGCGCAGGCGCTGTATGACGTCAACATGGATATTCCGCGGGGCCAGGTGGTTGCCTTCATCGGCCCGTCCGGCTGCGGCAAGTCGACCCTGCTGCGCTGCTTCAACCGTATGAACGACCTGGTGGACGATTGCCGCGTCGAAGGCCAGATCCTGGTCGATGGCAAAAATGTTTATGAGCGCGGCGTCAATGTCGCCGACTTGCGCCGCCGCGTCGGCATGGTGTTCCAGAAGCCGAATCCCTTCCCGAAGTCGATCTATGAAAACGTCGCCTATGGCTTGCGCCTCCTGGGCATCAAGGATCGCGCCACCCTGGATGAAAACATCGAACGTGCCCTGCGCCAGGCGGCGCTGTGGGATGAAGTCAAGGATCGCCTCCACACCAGTGGCCTATCCCTGTCCGGCGGCCAGCAGCAGCGCCTGGTCATCGCCCGCGCGGTGGCGCTGGAGCCCGAAGTGCTTCTGCTTGACGAACCCTGCTCCGCGCTCGATCCGATCGCCACGGCCAAGGTGGAAAACCTGCTGGAAGAACTCAAGAGCAAGTACACCATCGTCATCGTCACCCACAACATGCAGCAGGCGGCGCGCGTGTCGGACTATACCGGCTTCATGTTCATGGGCAAGCTGATCGAATTCAGCGAGACACAGCAAATGTTTACACAGCCGGGCAACCAGCAAACGCTGGACTACATCACGGGCCGCTTCGGCTAAGCAACGCCAGAAAACATACAAGAGAGAATGCGATGAACAACCCACATATCGTCAAATCCTACGACAAGGAATTGCAGACCCTGGCATCGAGCGTCGGCGCCATGGGCGACTTCGCCGGCGTGCAGTTCGCCGATGCGATCCAGTCGCTGCTGGCGCAAGACTCTGCGATGGCGCAACGCGTCATCGAACAGGACCGCATGGTCGATGCATTGCGGCGCGACCTGTCGGCGGCGGCGGCCAATGTCATCGCCCGTCGACAGCCGGTGGCCGATGACCTCGATGAAGTGCTGGCAGAATTGCGCATCGTCGAAGACCTGGAACGCATCGGCGACCTTGCAAAAAACATTGCCCGGCGCGCCATCACCATTGCCGGCGAACCTTTGCCGGCAGAAATTACCGACAAGATCCGCCGCCTGGCCGCGCTGACCTCGGAACAATTGCGCAATGCCATCGATGCCTATATCGCCGGCGATATCGAGAAAGCCCGCGCAATGCCGCAGGATGACGACGAAATCGATGCCCTGCACGGCGACATTTTCGCAGACATCATCGCCCTGATGAACGCGCGCCAGATGCAAGTGATTGGGCTCGTGCATTTGCTGTTCTGCGCGAAAAACATCGAGCGCATCGCAGACCACGCCACCCACATCGCCGAGATCGCATCCCAGTCCGTCAGCACCGGCCAGGCGCGGCAGTCGCATCCGCACGCATGACTGCCTCATAAGGAAGAAAAAGGCAGGATATGAGCTTGGCGAACAGCGGGGATTCCGGGGGTACTTTGCTGCCAGAAGGCAGCGCGGCCTCGGGCGCCGCCGGCACGACAAGTGCATATCCGGCTTACCGCATTTTTCTGCACCATGACGGGCAGGCTTATGTCGCTGAAGTGCCAGAATTCCCCGCCTGTCGTGGCAGCGGAACCAGCCCGGCGTCAGCGCTGGCAGCGGCACAGGGGGCGATCGCGGCCTGGCTGGATCGCAGCGTGGCGCCGCCGCCACTGATGTCGGCATCAGATCTGGCACAAACAATCCGGGACTTGCTGAACATACCTGCTGTCGCCCCCAAGCATGGACCCCGCATGTCGCCGGTGAAGCAATTACTGGTGAAAAAATTCGGCAAGATGTCCAATCGCGAGATGGCCACGCGCATCGGGCTGAGCGGACGCGACGCACCGACCATGCTGTCGGCGGCCGCATCCGGCAAGGGCACGCGCAAGGCGCGTTGTGCCATTGCCCTGGCATTGAACGAACTGCCATCGTGCTTGTGGCCGAATCGGCAGCCGGCGATTTGCCAGGATGACGATAGCCTGTATGTCAGCTTGCATGCCAACGCGGATGATTGGACACCGTCGAAAAATTGACAGCCGCGACGATTCATAACGAGTCGTCTCGCAGGTAACACGCTTGTCACTCAATGGTCACGGCGATGTAATGTTTCATATCTACACTCTTGCTGGTTATCACCTCAACCACAACCGGAGCAAGATGCATGAACAAGCCCAAGGATCTTCCGCTGACACATCTCGATTCTGAAGATATCGGCAGCAATACTTCCAACAATCCTGAATTCGGCGAAATTCTGAACGCCCGCATCAGCCGCCGCAACATGCTGCGCGGCGGCGTGGTCTCCGCCGCCGGCGCCCTGTTTGGCTCGCTGGGCTTGTCCGCCTGCGGCGGCGACAGCAGCGTGACTGGCAACACCACCACGACGACCACGACCACCACCACTTTGCCTCCCGAAAAGTTGTTGGGCTTTAGCGCGGTTGGCAAAAGCCTGGCCGACAGCGTCGTCGTTCCGGCCGGTTATACTGCTTCCGTCATCTTCGCGTTGGGCGATCCCCTTGCGGCCGCGACGCCGGCCTACAAGAACGATGGCACGGATACGGATTTTGAAAACCGCGCAGGCGACCATCACGACGGCATGGAGTGGTTCGGCTTGTCTGCCGCCGGCACACCGTCGTTGACCGCGACTGACCGTGGCCTCCTGGGCATGAACCATGAAGCCACGACGGACGAAACCAAGGCATCTTTCTTCCTGCATGCCAATGGCGGCACCGCAACGCTGCCGCGTCCGGCAGCCGAAGTCGACAAGGAAATTCCGATTCATGGCGTGGCCATCGTCGAAGTCAAGAAAACCGGCGCTGCCTGGGCCTATGTGAGCGATTCGACGTTCAACCGCCGCGTCACGCCATTGACGGTCGTGGAAATTTCCGGTCCTGTGCGCAGCAATGCCTTGATGGTCACCAAATACTCGTCCACCGGCACCACGACGCGCGGCACCATCAACAACTGCGGCACCGGCAAGACGCCCTGGGGCACCCTGGTCACCGGCGAAGAGAACTGGAATGGCTACTTTACTCGCGGCGCCGCCGACAATGCCGCGCGCGGCAATGACAAGAGCGTGACTTCGCTCAACCGTTACGGCAAGACGCAGGGAAGCGCCTCTCGCCACGGCTGGGAATCGGCTGGCGCAGACGACAAGTACGCGCGCTGGAACCTCAGCGTGACCGGCGCAACCGCCGCCGATGACTATCGCAATGAAATGAACACCTTCGGCTACATTGTCGAGATCGATCCGTACGACAAGACCCGGGCCATCAAGAAGCGCACGGCGCTTGGCCGCTTCGCGCATGAAAGCGCCGCCTTCGGCAAGCCTGAAGCCGGCAAGCCGCTCGCCGTGTATCAGGGTGATGATTCGCGCGGTGAATACATCTACAAGTTCGTTTCCAGCGCCAACTGGGATGCGGCAGATGCGAATGCTGCCGATCGCATTGCCACCGGCGACAAGTACCTCGATGCGGGCAAGCTGTATGCGGCCAAGTTCAATGCCGACGGCAGCGGCCTGTGGATCGAACTCAACATCAGCAACGCGGCCATTTCCGGCTTTGCCGGCTATGCCTTTGCCGACCAGGCCGATGTGCTGGTCAATGCCCGCCTGGCAGCCGATGCCGTCGGTGCGACCAAGATGGACCGCCCGGAATGGTGCGCCACCAATCCTGCCAATGGCGAGATCTACTTCACACTGACCAACAACTCTGGCCGTGTGGTCAATTCGGCGACCACGCCGCCCGATGCTGCCAATCCGCGCGCCTACACCGACATGAAGGGTGCCACCGCCCAGCCGGGCAACCCCAACGGCCACCTGATCCGCCTGCGCGAGGGCGCTGCCGGCTCGGCAGCCACCGGCTTTACCTGGGATGTATACCTGTTCGGCGCCGAAGCAAGCGCGGACAAGTCCCTCGTCAATCTGTCGAGCCTCACCGACGACCAGGACTTTTCCAGCCCGGACGGCCTGGCATTCACCCCCTCGACCGGCATCTGCTGGATCCAGACCGACGATGGCGCTTACACCGATGTCACCAACTGCATGATGCTGGCGGCATTGCCGGGCCAGGTCGGCGACGGCGCTGCCAAGACGCTCAGCTACACCAAGGCCGATAGCAGCCAGCTCAACGTTTCCACCCCTGTCGGCAAGGCGCCGACAGCCGACACACTGAAGCGTTTCCTGGTCGGTCCGAAGGCATCCGAAATTACCGGCATCTGCGAAACGCCCGATGGCAAGGCGTTGTTCATCAATATCCAGCATCCGGGCGAAAGCACCAGGCACGCCGACGTGGCAGACCCGACCAAGTACGTCAGCCAGTGGCCAAGCAATGCCGGTTACGGTGCCGGCAAGCGTCCCCGCTCCGCCACCATCGTCATTACCAAGAATGACGGCGGCCGCGTAGGTACTTAACCGCCTGCTCTGGCAACGGCGTTCAAACAACGGGCTGCGGCATTTTCAAATGTCGTAGCCCGTTTTTGGTGATGAGACAAATGACATTTTGTCATATCACCGTCATTGCAATTTTCAACACTTGATTTTTCAATAACTGGAATGATGATGATCCGCAATTCACACAAGCATTGGGCCGCAAGCGCGGTCGCGGTACTGGCAAGTCTGGGAATTCTGTCCGCCTGCGGCGGTTCGGGTGAGAGCGTGCCCTCTGCTGGCACATCCACGACACTGAGCGGAATTGCTGCAGTTGGCGCGCCACTGGTCGCATCTACCGTGGAATTCCAGTGCGCAGCCGGCAAGCCGGCAAACACGACCACGGCTGCCGATGGCGCATGGTCTGCCTCGGCAACCGGCATCACCTTGCCCTGCGCCATCGAAGTGTCCGGCGGTACCGCTGGCGGCGTAGCCAACACCGCCAGGCTACATGCCGTTGCCACTGCGGCAGGCCTGAATAACGTCACCACGCTGACAACCCTGCTGACTTCCCTGATGGCCGGCCAAGACCCCGCCACCTGGTTTGCCCAACTCAAGACCAGCCCGGCCGTGCTTGGCAACATCACCGCCGCGGTGCGCACTGGTGCGCTGGAACAATTGGTCGAATTGCTGAAGACCCTGCCGACCCCGGTGGATCTGCCGGCCGGTTTTGATCCGGTAACGACGAAATTTGAAGCAAAACTCGGCGACAAGTTCGACGCCTTGCTGGAAAAACTCGCGGCCAACGGGATTCCGCTCGCAGAAATCATCGCTCAGTCAAAGGAAAAAACCCCTGCCTCGCTGACGCTGGCTGCGCTCTCCGGCTTCGGCGGCGATGTGGATGGTACTGGCAAGCTCATCGACACCCATGAAATCCCGGCATACGACCCGGCCAGCAAGCGTCTGTTCGTCGTCAACGGCTCCGGCGTGGGCTCAGTCGAAGTCTGGAACATTGCCGATCCGAAAACACCGGTGCAAGTGGGGACGCTGACCGCTGCGGACTTTGGCACTGGCCTGGCCGGATTCAACAGCGTTGCTGTACACAACGGCGTCGTTGCACTCGCAATAGAAGCCAGTCCCAAGACCAGCGCCGGCCTGGTGGCGTTCGTCCGTGCCAGCAACCTGAGCATCATCAGCAAGATCGCCGTCGGCGCCCAGCCTGACATGGTCACTTTCTCGCCGGACGGCCGCTACGTGCTGTCTGCAAATGAAGGCGAACCAAACAGTTACAACGCGCTCGACTCGGTCGACCCGGAAGGTTCGGTCAGCATCATCGACGTCAGCGATGTCACAAAACCGGTCGAACGCCGGGCGACTTTCACTGCCTTCAACGGTCAGGAAGCCACGCTGCGCGCAGCCGGCGTACGCATCTATGGCCCGAACGCCACCGTCGCACAAGACCTCGAACCGGAATATGTGACCGTCAGCGCCGACAGCAAGACAGCCTATGTCACCCTGCAGGAAAACAATGCAATTGCGGTGGTCGATATCGCCACGGCAAAAGTCACCAAGATCATTCCGCTGGGTTTCAAGGACTTCAACGTTGCCGGCTACGGCATTGATGCCAGCGACGAGGATGGCGGTACCAACACCAACACCGGCACGGCAGCAGTCAAGATTGCCACTGTCCCGGTAAAGGGCATGTACCTGCCGGATGGCATCGCCAACTATACCGTGGGCGGCGTCACCTATCTGGTCACCGCAAACGAGGGGGATGCCCGCGCCGACTGGCCCGGCTTCAACGAAGAAACCCGCGTGCGCGAGCATTGCGCGGCGGGCGGCATGGACCTGTCGGTATTCGGCGCGAGCGCGGCCAATTTCCTGTTCGACTCCAATCTGGGCCGTCTGCGCATCACCAACACGCCGAATGGCGGCAGCACGGGCAAGAACGCTTCCGGCGAATGTAGCGAGCTGTACGCTTTTGGCGGCCGTTCGTTCACGATCTGGAATGCCGCAACCGGGGCGCGTGTGTTTGACTCCGGCGATGCCTTCGAGACCCTCACCTCCTCCCTGGCAGGCACAAGTGGCTTCGACTTCAAGTTCAACACCAGCCATGACAATAACAGCCTCGACAGCCGCAGCCCCACCAAGGGCCCGGAACCGGAATCCGTTGTTCTGCAACGCTTCGGCGCCAAGGTGTTCGCCTTCATCGGCCTGGAGCGCGTTGGCGGCGTGATGGTGTATGACGTAACGGTGCCGACCGCACCAAAACAAGTGACTTACGTTAATACCCGCACCGGCATCACTGGCGACCGCGGTCCCGAAGGCTTGATCGTGATCCCGGCTGCAAAGTCGCCCAACGGTGTGCCGCTGCTGGTCGTCGCCAATGAAGTCAGCGGCACCACCCGCCTCTTCGAAATCAAGCTGACGTACTGACGCAGGCAAGCCGCGTTCTGTGAAAGGTACCGGAAAAGCACCTGCGGGTGCTTTTCCTTTTTGCCCCGATTGTTGCCTGATAGGCGCCCAGCAGCGATGTCATTAACCTGTCATATTTTTACATTAACATTTTGCAAGATATGTGTGTTGCTGACGTCTCAACACCCACCTGAGCATACTGCACGCGTGTAAAATAAATAACAGAAGTGCCGGCATCCCCGTCCCATAAAACAAGGCTAGCCGCCCCGTGGCCAGACCATTACAGCGCAGTCGTATGCCAACATTATCGAGCCGCATGGATCAACGTGTAAAAACCGCCAGCAAGCCCGCCGCCGCGGATCCTGCCGAGATTTTCCTGAACCGCGAATTGTCGCAGCTGGCGTTCAACCGCCGCGTGCTGGCGCAGGCGGAAGACCGCACCATTCCCCTGCTGGAACGGCTGCGTTTCCTGTGCATCGTCAGCAGCAACCTGGATGAATTCTTTGAAGTGCGCATCGCCAGCCTGCTCGCGCAAGATCAGCGCGAAGGCAGCACGCCAGGGATGCCGGGGTTCGTCGAGCCGCTCGACCGCATCAGCGAGGAGTGTCACCAGCTGGTCAAGCGGCAGTACGGACTGCTGAACCATGAAATCCTGCCGCAACTGGCGAACCATGGCATTCGCCTGCTGCGCCATCAGGACCGCAATGAAGCGCAGCGGGCCTGGGTCAAGGCTTATTTCGAGCGCGAAGTACGGCCGCTGCTGACGCCCATCGGGCTTGATCCGGCCCACCCATTCCCGCAGGTGGTCAACAAGAGCCTGAACTTCATCGTCGAATTGGCGGGCAAGGACGCCTTTGGCCGCAGCACTGCCATCGCCATCCTGAAGGCGCCACGGGTCCTGCCGCGCATAATCAAGTTGCCGCCCGAGCTCTGCGACAACGGCACGGCGTTCTGCCTGCTGTCCTCGGTCATCCATGCCCATGTTGCCGACCTCTTCTCCGGCCGCGAAGTGCTCGGTTACTCGCAGTTCCGGGTCACCCGCAACAGTGACCTGTGGGTAGACGACGAGGAAGTCAAGAACTTGCGCGAAGCCCTGCAAAGCGAGTTGCAGACCCGTCCCTTCGGTTTTGCCGTACGCCTGGAAGTGGCGGAGAACTGTCCGCCGCAATTGTCACAGTTCCTGCTGGAACAGTTCGCCATTCCGCCGCACCGCCTGTATCACGTCGATGGTCCCGTCAACATGGTACGGCTGCTTGAACTCGCCGATTATGTGAATGAGCCGAGCCTGCGCTTCGAGCCGTTTCATCCTTCCTTTCCGGCGCGCCTGTCCGATGGCAGTATCTTTTCCATACTTGCCAGGCAGGACGTGCTGCTGCATCACCCTTTCCAGTCCTTCCAGCCGGTGGTGGACTTCATTCGCAGCGCTGCCACCGATCCCAGTGTGCTGGCAATCAAGCAGACCATTTACCGCACCGGCATGAATTCCGACCTGATGGAAGCGCTGATCGCAGCGGCGCGCCAGGGCAAGGAAGTCACGGTGATCGTCGAATTGATGGCGCGCTTTGACGAGGAAGCCAACATCAACTGGGCAGAACGCCTAGAACGTGTTGGTGCGCAAGTCGTTTATGGCGTCGTCGGCCTCAAGACCCATGCCAAGCTGGCGCTGGTGCTGCGCCGCGAAGAAGGCGGACTGCGCTACTATGCCCATCTCGGCACAGGCAACTATCATCCGACCACCACCAAGTTCTATACCGACTTTGGCCTGCTGACGTCGCGCCCGGAATTGACGCGCGACGTCAATGAAGTGTTCCTGCACCTGACCAGCCTGGCCAGGCCCAAGAAGCTCAATCACCTGTGGCTGGCGCCATTTACGCTGCAGAAGGAATTGATCCGGCTGATCCAGAACGAAGCGCGCATCGCCCGTGAGGGCCGTCCGGGACGCATCATCGCCAAGATGAATGCGCTGCTGGATGAATCCGTCATCCGCGCGCTTTATGATGCATCAGGCGCCGGTGTCAAGATCGACCTGATCGTACGCGGCGCCTGTGCCCTGCGCCCCGGCGTACCAGGCCTGTCGGAAAACATCCGGGTGCGCTCGATCATTGGCCGCTTCCTGGAACATACCCGGATCTTTTACTTCCGCAACGACCTGGCGCACGATGTTTACCTGTCCAGCGCGGACTGGATGAGCCGCAACCTGTTCCGGCGCATCGAAGTTGCCTTTCCCGTGCTCGACAAGACGCTCAAGAAGCGCGTGATCGCCGAGGGCTTGAACCCTTATGTGAAGGATAACCTGAACGCCTGGGAACTTGCCCCGGATGGCAGCTATCATCAGAAGAAGGCGCGCGGCAAACAAAAGGCGTTTGGCGCGCAACAGTCGCTGATGCACACCGTTGGTTCACCCTTGTCAAAGTAAATCATGGATATCGTGCTCTGGCGTCACGCAGAAGCTGAGCCGGGGGAACCCGATGAAGGACGCGTTCTGACGCCGAAGGGCATACGCCAGGCGCAAAAAATGGCGCAGTGGCTTGAGCGCAACCTGCCGAGCCGCTGCCGCATTCTCGTCAGCCCCACCGTACGTACACTGCAGACTGCGCAGGCGCTGGAGCGCAAGTTCAGGATTTGCCCGGAAATCGCCCCCGATGCCACACCCGAAACCTTGCTCGCTGCCGCCCATTGGCCGGAGGGGAAGGAGCCCGTATTACTGGTCGGCCATCAGCCGACACTGGGGCAGGCTGCCGCCCTGCTGCTGACGGGCAGCACGCAAGACTGGACGGTGCGCAAGGGGAATGTCTGGTGGATCGCCCAGCGCGAACGGGAAGCCATGAACAGCAATTACCTCAAAGCCATGATCGCGCCAGACCTGGTAATGAAATAGGCGCCAGGCACCTGGTTCATTATCTGCCATCACGCAATTTTCGAATCGCCCAGATCCCCCAACTGCAATATCGATGCCGGGAATGCTGCCGCAGGCCGCGACTTGACGGCAGGTCGCAGATTGCGAAGAAATTGCTGCGTTGATGCTTCCCACGAATACTTCAGGGCATGCTGACGCACCTGTTCTCGCGGCAGGCTCATTGCCTCGAAACAGGCACGCTGAAGGTCATTATCGAGCACGCCGGTAATGCCCTGTTCCACCACGTCGATGGGACCGGGAACCGGATACGCAGCGACAGGGACGCCGCAGGCCATGGCTTCCAGCATGACCAGCCCAAAAGTATCGGTTGTACTGGGAAACACCAGCACATCGGCACAGTTGTAGTAGGGTGTCAGCTTGTCGTTCGTGCGCGCGCCCAGAAAGCGCGCTGCAGGATAGCGCTGTTCCAGCTTTTCGCGTTGCGGGCCATCGCCGATCACCCACTTACTACCGGGCAATTCCATGTTGAGGAATGCCTCGATGTTCTTTTCGACTGCCAGCCGGCCGACATACAGATACAACGGGCGCGGAATGCCGGCATGATCGCGCAGCGCCGGCTTGAAACGTTCCGTGTCGACCCCCCGCCCCCACAACACCAGGTTATCGAAACCGCGCTCGGCCAGCCCGCGCATGACGGCCGGAGTGGCAACCATGACCGCGCTGGCCGGCTCGTGGAACCAGCGCAGCCAGCGATAGCTCAGGCGCAAAGGGAGCATGAATCGGGCGCGGATATACTCGGGGAACCGGGTATGGTAGGACGTCGTGAAACGCAAGCCATTGCGCAGGCAATAAGCGCGCGCGGCCAGGCCGATCGGCCCCTCGGTAGCGATATGGATGCAATCCGGTGCAAAGGCCTCGATGGCGGCGGCAGCCTTCCGGTTGGGGCGGTAGGCCAGGCGGATTTCCGGATAGGTCGGACATGAAAATGTCCTGAACCCCTCTGCCGACAGGACCATCACTTCATGTCCCAGGCGCTGCAGGCGTTCCCGCGTCGCCATGAGTGTATTGACGACGCCATTGACTTGCGGGGCCCAGGCGTCGGTGGCGATTACAATGCGCATAGTTCCTCGCTGGTCACTGCTTTGGACTGCTTTTGCAGCCCCATGATTTCTTGCCATGTGACCAGGCGCAGTCCGCCGTCCAGGTCCTCGACCAGCGCTGACAGGCTTTCCACCCAATCCCCGTCATTGCAATACGTGATGCCGTCGATATCGCGGATTTCGGGCTTGTGGATATGGCCGCAGATGACGCCATCCAGCCCCTTCTTCCTGGCTTCCGCCGCCAGCGCATGCTCGAAGGAACTGATGTAGCTGACGGCATTCTTGACCTTCAGCTTCAGGTATTGCGACAGCGACCAGTACGGCAGGCCGGCGCGGGCGCGCCAGCTGTTGTAGACCTGGTTGAATTTCAGGATCACGGTATACAGGCTGTCGCCCACATAGGCCAGCCACTTCGCGCAGGCGATGACGCCATCGAAGCGGTCGCCGTGCAACACCAGCATGCGCTTGCCCTGCGCCGTTACATGCACGTGCTCGTCGCGGATGCGGATGCCGCCGAAGTCAAGGTCGATGAACTGGCGCACCACCTCATCATGGTTGCCAGGCACGAATATGACCTCGGTGCCTTTCTTTGCCTTTTTCAGGACGGTCTGGACCACGTTGTTATGGGCCTGGTCCCAGTACCAGCGTCGCTTGAGTTGCCAGCCATCGATGATATCGCCAACCAGATACAGCGTTTGCGATTCAGTTGCTCGCAAGAATTCCAGGAGCCTGGCTGCCTGGCAACCAGTGGTGCCAAGATGGATATCGGAGATCCAGATGGTGCGAAAGCGCGTGCCCTCGCGCATGCGCCGGTGCGCCGTCGCACGCTTTGCCGCGTCCAGTTGCTCGCGCAATGCGTCCGCCAGAAACTGGTCGCGCGGCTTCATGCTGCGCGCGCTTCCAGGAAGTGCTTCGCATAGCGCGATTCAAGCTTGGCCAGAGGCATCAGCATGAACAGGTCGATGCAATTGAAATCGGGATCCCAGGCCGGCTCGCCGCACACCCAGGCGCCACTGCGAAGGTAACCCTTGATCAGCGGCGGAATGTAGGCGCCGGCAAGCTCGGGCGGGCGCTCGCCCACGGGAAAGGGCAGGCGTGGTCGCACGCGGTATTCAGCCGGCGCAATGTTATTCGCATTTAAGGTATGGTAAAGCGCCAGCGCATTCTGGCCGCCATCCGAGAGGCTGACGCTGGCACAACCGATCAGGTAGTGGCAATTTTCCTTTTGCAGGTACTCGGCCAGCCCCGCCCACAGCAGCATGATGACCGAGCCGCTGCGATAGTCCGGATGGATGCAGGCGCGTCCCGCTTCCGCCATGTTCGGGCGCATGTGATTCAGGCGAGTCAGCTCGAACTCTTGCTCGGAGTAGTAAAGGCCGACGCGGCGCGCCGCATGCGGGCTCAGGACGCGGTAGGTGCCGACTACTTGCAGCGACCGCGCGTCGCGCACGATCAGGTGATCGCAATGTTCGTCGAACTCGTCGCGGTCCAGGCGCTCGGCATTGGCAAGCGCCGAAAGTCCCATGCCTTCGACAAAGACCTGGTAACGCAAACGCTGCACCTCGCGCACCTCTTCCGGGGTGCTGGCGAGACTGAGGACGAACTTCGAGGAACTGGAGAGGTTTTCCGCTGGAGCCGTGTTCAGTTGACGCATGGATCATCCTGGTTATGAAGATGAGCCAAGCGTAACGACGGATTACTTCCAGAAAATGACAGCTCCGTGTCAATTCCATGACATGACAACACCCTGCAAGGCCAGCGCAGGCTTGCCCTGCAGGGCGGGGTGTCTTGCGGCGGTTAGGCTGCCTTACTTGGCCTTACTTGGCCTTGCGGGGCCGGCCTGCCTTCAGTGCTGGCAAGGTCGTGAGAATCTGCTTGAGTTTAGCCACGTCCGCCTGCTGCAGCAGCACCACGCCAACCCGCAACAGTTCGCTTTTCTTGACTTCAAAACCGGATTTGATGCACGCCTTCTTGAGGTCGACCAGAACCTGGTATTCGGCTTCCGGCATGGTGAAACTGTCGCGCACCAGCTTCGGCTTCTTGATTTTTTCGCGTGTCGCTTCGACAGCCTTGGTTGCCGACCTGGACCCGGCATTGTCAGCCGTGGCAAGCGGCATGCTGGCTGCCGTGTTCTGTTTTGCCGCCGCGGCCGGCTTGGCCGCCGCGGCCGGCTTGGCCGCCGCGGCCGGCTTGGCCGCAGCCTTGGGAGCTGCTTTGGCGGCGGGCTTCACAATTTCAGTCGAGACGGGCTTGGCAGAGGCTTTAACGGCGGATTTTGCGGCGACTTTCACCGGCGCTTTTGCCGGGGTTTTCGCTGGCAACTTGGCGACGGATTTGCTGGGGGACTTGGCTGGCATTTTGCATCCTCATATTAAATTGTATAAATCATATAAATAATATATACAATTTAATGCAAAAAGACAACCTAGCTCCTTACAATGAACTCGATGCCAGCCTCGCCCCACCACTCCTGCTCTTTCTCGATCCAGTAGGCCAGCGTGGGGTGCTGGCGTATCCAGTCGCGCCGGATCTCGATTTCGATCCGGCTTTTCATCTTCACACGCAACTCGTCGGCCAGCACATCAATGCGGGAATGCATGGCCATCACTGCCAGCCGCAGCGCCAGCACGGCCTTGGCAAAGTCAGTATCTGCCAAGGCGCCGTTGAGCTTGCGCAAGTTGCCCTTCTGTCCCAGCACCAGCCTGCCCAGCAGGCGCTGCTCACCAGAGGTAAATCCGGGCAAATCGGCGTTTTCGATCATGTAGGCGCCATGCTTGTGATAGCCGCTGTGCGACACCACCATGCCGACCTCGTGCAACTGGCCGCTCCAGTACAGCTGCCTTTCATAGGCATTCGAAGCCGGCTTGAGTTGCGCATACAGGCCACTGGCAATCTGGGCGACATGATCGGCACGCGCCTGGTCGACATCGAAACGGTCGCGGAACTGCTGGACCGACTGTTCGCGGCGGTCACGCCGCGTTGCACGCAACTGCAAGTCGCGCAGCACGCCCATGCGCAGCCCCGCTTCGACTGGCTGCATGGCCTTGACGCGCAACTCGCGCAAGGCTCCCATGAGTACCGCCAGGCCACCCATGATAATGGCGGCGCGATCCGGTTTCATGCCGAGCAGGTCGATGCGGCTGACATGACCGAAGCCGATCAGGCTCGCCTTGAGCGCTTCCATGCTTTTATAGGAAAGCTTGCCGTCGCCCAGGGCATTTCTGGAGATGGCATCGGCAATGGCGCGAATGGTGCCGGACGAACCGTAGACGTTGCCCCACTGCCGTTCCAGGAAGGCGGGCACACCGTCTTCGAAGTGGCTGCGCGCCGACAGGATGGCCTTGTCAAACGCTTCCTCGGTAATGCGACCATCCGGAAAAAAGGCGTGACTGTGTCCCACCGTGCCGATACTGAAGGACTCCACCATGTCGATGCCGAATCCCTGACCAACAACGAGTTCGGTGGAACCGCCGCCGATATCGATGACCAGCCGCCTTTCGTCAGGAGAGCCCAGCGCGCTGGCAACCCCCATATAAATCAGGCGTCCCTCCTCTTCACCGGAAATGATTTCTATTGGATACCCTATCGTCTGCTCAGCGGCTGGCAGGAAAGCTGCAGCATTTTTTGCGATGCGCATGGTATTGGTGGCGACCACCCTGACGGCATCCAGTGGATAGGCATCGAGAACCGCACGAAAGCGCGCCAGCGAGGCCAGCGCAGTTTTAATGGCAGTTTCGGTGAGGAACATATTCTTGTCCAGGCCGGCGCCCAGCCGTATCGGATCGCGCTCGCTCTTGACAATGCGAATCACGTCGCCATCCTGCCTGCCAATGTGCAATCGAAAACTGTTCGAACCCAAATCCACTGCCGCCAGCATGCAAAACCTCGCTTTAATCGATCGATGTCGTAAACCGCTCAGGATACACCAGAGTCGCCAGGCTTGAATCAGGCAAGCGCATTCCGCGCCCAAAAATTGCGCGCATGCCGATCCGGAGATCGGGTTCGTCATCGTGGCGTCATGAATTGGCAATAGCATTGCGTACGCTCGCCAATTCAACATTCACTCATTACAAGCAGTCTTCCCCATGAAACACCACACTGCCAATCCAGGCAGCCGCAACCTCATTTTCTTCTGGCCCATCATCTGCCTGGTCGCGGGTGCCGCGCTGTGGCTATTCGTCGATTTCCGCCAGGCGGCGGAAAAATCCGCTTTGGAAACCCAGGCACTGAAAGACACCGCCTCGCTATCGCGCGCCTATGCTGCGTACCTTGGCCGCAGCCTGGAGCAGATGGACCAGATCACGATGCATGTCAAATCGGACTGGGAACGCTGGAACCGGCGCCTGAAACTGGAAGACCTCAAGAAAGATGGCCTGTTTACCGCCACTGCCTTCCTTGCAGTGAGCGTGATCGACCGCGACGGCCGCACCGTCACCAGCACGGCGCCCATCCGGAACGATGAAAATTATGCTGACAGTGCATTTTTTCATTTTCACCATGGGAATATCTCGACGGCGCTGCGCATCAGCAAACCAGATGCCGGGCGCGCGCCATCACCGTCCGTGATTCACTTTACCCGCCGGCTGGATACGGCCGACGATTCCTTCGATGGCGTCGTGCTGGTAGCCGTGGAGCCGGCCTACTTCCTGTCGTTTTACGACCCGGCAATCCTGGGAGAAAATGGCCTCCTGGCCGTCATCGGCGACGATCAGGTGCTGCGTGCCGCCACCATTGGCGGCAATAGCAGCAGCGATGCCGGATTCAACGACCTTGTGGCCCTGCGCGATATTGGCAAGCCATGGCGTTTGTCCTCCGCTGAAAAATTTGCCGATGGCGAGGCGCGTTTTGTTGCCTGGCAAGATTTGAAAACCTATCCTCTCACGGTCATGGTGGGCCTCTCCCGGCAAGAATTGCTGGCCCCGCGCGAGCAGAACTGGGGCACTTACCGCAACGTCGCGCGCGGCGGCACCGTATTTCTGATCATTGTCGCGGTGGCTGGCGGCATTTTCGGCATCCGGGTCACCCGCCAGGAGCGGCAGGCGCAGGCAGTGCGCAAAACCTACCGTCTCGCCACGGATAGCGCCAATGAAGGTTTTTACATCCTCGATCCGCTGCTCGATGATGCGGGCGATATCGTCGACTGGCTGCTGGTCGACACCAACGAGCGCGGCGCCAGCTTTTTCGGCATGCCGGGCGAACGCATGGTCGGCAAGCGCCTGTCGGATTTTTATCCGGGTCCGCTGTTCCAGGTCATGCTTGATTTATTCCGCATCGCCTGCGCCGCAGGTGAGTATGAAGATGAATATCGGGTGCCACGCGAAAGCCCCCTCAATGCACAATGGCTGCATCGGCGGCTGGTCAAGTCGGAAACCGGCGTGGCCATGACCATCCGGGATATTTCGCAGATCAAGAAAAACGAACAGGAATTGCTGCGCCTTGCAAATGAAGACGCCCTGACCGGTCTGCCCAACCGGCACTGGCTGGCCAAGTTCCTGCCGCTGGCCGTACAGCGCGCGAGCCAGAATGGCGACATGCTGGCGGTATTGTTCCTTGACCTGGATGAATTCAAGAACATCAACGATACCCTGGGCCATTCCGCCGGCGACAAGTTGCTGAAGATTGCGGCGCAGCGGGTCAAGTCGGTGCTGCGCCCGAGCGACAAGATCGTTCGCCTGGGCGGCGACGAATTCACCGTGATCGTCGAGCAGGTCAGTCATCGCAATGCCGCCGCACATGTGGCCGAACGCATTGCCCAGGCGCTCCAAGCCCCGCTGGAACTGGGCGGCAGCCGGCAATCCATCCGCGCCTCCATCGGCATCAGCGTCTACCCCGACGACGGCCTCGATCCGGAAATCCTGCTGAAAAATGCCGATATCGCCATGTACTCGGTGAAGGAATCGGGCAAAGGCCATTTCCGCTTTTTCGAGCCGCAACTTTATGCAACGCTCAAGGAGCGCCTGGATATCGAGCAAGCGCTGCGCCAGGCAATCGAACTGGACCGCTTCGTACTGCATTACCAGCCGCGCGTGGATGCCGTAAGCGGCGCCATCTGCGGCATGGAAGCGCTGGTAAGGTGGATCGACCCCGTGCGCGGGCTGATTCCGCCGCTCGACTTCATCCCGGAAGCCGAACGCACCGGCCTGATCCTGCCGCTGGGCGCACTGGTGATCGACAAAGCCTGCGCCCAAGTCGCTGCATGGAAGCAAGCGCGCTTGCCGGTCGTCCCGGTATCCGTGAATGTCTCGGCGCGGCAGTTCAACGAGGGCGATATCAAGAGCCATCTGCTGGAATGCATCGCGCGGCACGGCATCCAGGCAAGCGATATCCAGATCGAGCTGACCGAATCTGCAATGATGGGCGACCAGGCAGATGTCGCCGACCAGCTCGCCGCCATTCGCAGCCGTGGCATCAAGCTGATGGTGGACGATTTCGGCACCGGCTACTCTTCGCTGTCGCAATTGCAGCGGCTGGACATGGATGTGCTGAAGGTCGACCGCGCCTTTACTGCGGAACTCGGCAAGGCGGCCGAGGGCCAGGTGTTTTTCAAGGCGATCGTTTCGATGGCCCATGCGCTCGGCATGAAAGTCACCGCGGAAGGCGTGGAAGACATGCAGCAGCTGGCGATTCTGCGCGCGCTGGGCTGTGACGAAGTCCAGGGCTATTTCATTTCGCGCCCCTTGCCTGCGGGGGAAATGTCCGTCATGTTGCAGAATTATCCCGGCTTCCCGCCGGCTGCACGACTCGCCGAGTTGGCCTCCTGATCACGGCACACCCATGCGGCGCCGGTGCGCAGCCGCCTTGCGCCGCCCTCCCTGCGCCAAATGCTACAGCTTGAACATTGCGACTGCCTGTGACACATGCATGGCTTGCGCGTGCATGCTTTCCGTCGCTGCCGCAGCCTGCTCCACCAGCGCGGCATTACGTTGGGTGAGCTGTTCCATGCTGGCAAGCGCATCACTGACGTTTTCGATACCACTGCGCTGTTGCTGACTGGCAGTGGTGATTTCCTGCATGATGTCGGCGACCCGCTTTACCGCAGAAATAATTTCCTGCATGGTTTGACCGGCTGCCCCGACCTGGCGGCTGCCGGCATCGACCTTGCCGATCGAATCAAGGATCAGCGACTTGATCTCCCTGGCTGCACTGGCCGTGCGCTGGGCCAGGCTGCGCACTTCCGCGGCGACGACGGCGAATCCGCGGCCTTGCTCGCCCGCGCGTGCGGCTTCCACTGCGGCGTTCAGGGCCAGTAAATTGGTCTGGAATGCGATCGTATCGATGACGCCGATGATGTCACCGATCTTGCGCGAGGAGTGCGTAATCGAGTCCATGGTGTCGACCACCCGTTCAACGGCATCGCCGCCGCTGACGGCAATCTGCGATGCGGACACGGCCAGGCGATCCGCCTGCTGGGCATTGTCCGTATTCTGCTTGACGGCGTCGGTCAGCACGGCAATCGCAGAAGCAGTCTGCGCCAATGCCTGGGACTGCGCTGCTGTGCGGCTCGAAAGATCGGCATTGCCGGAAGCAATATCGCGCGAGGCGATGGCCATCTTGCGAGTGCCGGAGCGGACTTCGCCAGCCATCTGCGCGAGACCGCCATTCATTGCGCCGAATGCATTCAGCAACAGGCCGATTTCATCTTGCGCGTCGGATTGCACGCGATGGCTAAGGTCGCCGCCGGCAGCACGCCCGACTGCCTGCTGGAGCGCCCGCACCTCGCTTGAAAAGGAGACATAAAATCCCGCCAGGAGATAGAGTGCGAGCAATATGGTCAGCGCTACGCCGCCCAGGATCAGGTTGCGCCGCTGCAGATCGCCTTCGATGCGCTTCATCAAAGCCTGATCGAGCAGCGTGGCCGTGGCGCCGGCAAAACCGTACAAGCCGTCCAGCACCTGGCTGCCGGCGGCATAAAATTGCCCGCCAGAGCTCTGATCGACGGATTTGAGCACTTCATTGCCGGCCCGCTCAAGAAAGGCGGTCGCTTGACGGGCCACCCCCTCCTGCCGCGACAGCTGCGCGCGCAGTGCCGGAGTTTCGCGAAACATGCCATCGACATGCATGGAAATGCGCGCCAGCTCGTGCCCTGCCACCATCACGGCGGCATTCAGCATGACATCCTCATTGGCCTCGAACAGCCCGCTGTCAATGTAGGCAGCGCCGCGCCCGGCAATATTCGACAGCCCTTCGCTCACCTCGGGCAATGCCTTGATGAAGAGACCGGCCAGGTAATAAGTTTCCACTTCGGGATCCAGCGTCAGCCTGGAACGGTCGGCAATCATGGCATTGAGTTTGTACAACTGGCCAATCAAGGCCGCATGCGCAGCATTGCTCTCCCTGGCCTTATCCGTCGCCCGACTTGCCTGCAATGCTTCCCAGCTGCGCCGGATTTCTTGCAAGGCGGCGCTGGTACCCAGTACCGTGCGCGCGTCGGCATCGCTCTCGATGCGCGCGATCGCCGCCGTGATCGCCGCATGCATCTGCGTGACTTGCCGGGTTGCCGCGACATTCCCGCTTAATACCATGTGGCGCAATGCGCGATGCTGCTGACTGAACCGCAACAAGTCTTGCGCTTGCCGGGCATGTCGAACGCCGATCCGCTCCTTTTCCGCAAAGGCGATCGAGCGATTCAGCTCTGCGACCAGCAGCGCGCTGACAAGCAACAGCGGTAACAGCACCAGTAAGGTAACCAGAGAAAACTTGGGCAGCAGACGGAGACGCCGCATCAGGCGGATGGCAGGTTGAAGCACGATACTCATACAGGAATTCCAGATCAAAAGCGAAAGATAGGCAACCAGACTAATGTTGCAATCTTGCAATAAATTTATGACAGGATCATGAACCTGGAGATCCGTACAACCGGTAAAAGCGCACGGTCCGGCAACACAGGCAGGGATGGGAACAAGGGCAAGAAGGGAAAAGCGGGAGGCGGGGTCGGTGGGCCAGCCCGAGTCTGTCGGGCACGGCGCACCTCACTGCCGTCATGCATATCGGTTGCATGTACTGCAGATACGTCATCCTACCCAATCCATGTGACAGCACGATGAATCAGATCAATTACATGACGTTACATGTACACCAGATAAAATGTTAATTTTTTCAGAAAACTTTCGTCACACTCCTGTCATGCACAACCCTTATCCTACGGGCTGCCGGATTGGACGTAACGGTTTTTAGCGATTCCCTATAAGTTGCGATCCGGCAGGCACCCGATGCGCTTGATCGTGTGCGTCTCCTCTGCCTTGATCTCCGAGATACAGGGTTTACCCGCTGCATTCTGCAGCGGGCTTTTTCTTCAGTACAAGAAAACACGACTTCCTTGCCGCCTGCGCTTACTATTGCGCCAACTCGCAGGAGTTGCCTCCGCAATTACCCGGCAACAATATGAAAATGGCAAAGTGATTTACAATGCATGCCTCGTAGCCCGGGGGGTTACGCTATGCGTTATCAAGTTACGCCAGTTCCGCACGCGACCATCCATTCATCAAGGATTATCACGGTGTCTTGTCAATTGCTGCGCCAATCGCTGCATCGTTTCTCGCACGCGCTGGGATTGCTGCTCTGGCTGGCCGGGATCGCCTCGGCGCATGCCTATACCGTCGAAATTCGCGGCGACGAACCCTTTGCCGAGATGTTCGCCCAGCACCTCGATATCCGCCGCCATCAAGACGATGCGGCTGTCAGCGAAGAAGAATGGCGTCGGCTGGCAAGCATTACACCCCAGCAAATCCGTGATTTGCTGGCTACCGAAGGCTATTTTTCCCCCGCCGTTACGGCAGAACTAGTGACCGAAGGCGGACTGCAACTGGCGCGCTTCACGATCGACCCAGGCGCGCCGACGCTGATCGATGCTGTGGATATCCGTGTTCACGGCCCCATTGTTGACGCCTATCCCCAACGGATCGAGCGGATGCGCCGTCAATGGGGCCTGCCGAGCGGCGAGCGCTTCACCCAGAAAGGCTGGAGCGAAGCCAAGAGTGCCTTGCTGAGGAATCTTCTGGTGCGCGATTATCCCGCTGCCGCCATCACTGCCAGCGAAGCGCGCATCGAGCCGCAACAGCAGCGCGCAATGCTGACAGTGGAAATCGATTCCGGCCCGGCCTTCACCTTCGGCGAGCTGCAAATCGAAGGACTGCAGCGCTACTCGCGCGCCATGATCGAGGGGCTTAACCCGATCCGGCCGGGCGAGCGCTATTCACAGGAGAAGCTGAACGAACTGCAGTCGCGCCTGACTGACACCGGTTATTTCAGTTCGGTCTTTCCCAGCATTGACACCGACCCGGCACATGCCCAGGGCGCCCCCGTCAAGCTCAGCCTCGTGGAAAATCAGCGCAAGCAGTTAGGGTTGGGTGTGGGATTTTCCACCGATACCGGCGCGGGCGTGCAAGTAAAATGGCTGGACCGTAATTTTCTGCAGCGCGACTGGCGTTTGCAGACGCAACTCGAACTGAACCGCGAAGCGCGCCTGCTGGATGGCGAACTGTACTTGCCAGCCAGGCGCAACGGCTGGATTCCCAATTTCAATGCCCGTTATGAACGCACTACAAGCGCGGGGGAAATCAACGACAAGATGCGGGCTGGCGCGCGCATGAGCACCCCAAGCCGGATCGACGAACGTTCCGCTGGCTTTTCTTTTTTCATGGAGCGCCAGCGCCTGCCGGACGGCACCATCAACAATCGCCAGGCAATCATCGCTGCCTACAGTTACGCGCGCCGGCGCCTGGACAACCTGGTGGCGCCACGGCGCGGCTATGTCGCGGCCGTGGAACTCGGCGCCGGTCCCAAGGGCTTGGTCAATGAAGCCAATATCGTGCGCGTGGCGGCCCGCGCCACCTGGCTGAACCCTTTGCAACGCGATTGGCGCAGCGTGCTGCGCGGCCAGGTCGGCCAGGTATTTTTCGCCGGGCGCGACAAGGTGCCGGGCGATTTGTTGTTTCGCACCGGCGGCGCCCAGAGCGTACGCGGCTACGGCTTCGAAACCCTGGGCGTCTCGCAGGGCGGCGCCGTCGTGGGTGGCCGGGTGGTGGCGGTAGTGAGCGCCGAACTGGTCTACCGGATCACGCCGGAATGGGGCGCTGCAGTTTTCCATGATGCCGGCAATGCCGCCGATACCTGGAAGAATTTCAGGTTCCGCCATGGGACCGGCATTGGCGCCCGCTGGCGCAGCCCGATCGGCCCGGTCAACCTGGATCTGGCTTATGGTCACGCGACCCGCGAGCCGCATCTGCATTTCTCGGTAGGCTATGTCTTCTGAAGCGCCTGTGCCGAAGCGGCGACACTGGCGACTGGCGGCAGGCGCGCTGGCGCTGGCCATTTTCGCCTTGCTTGCCCTGTCCTTCTGGCTCCTCGCCACGACTGCCGGCGCGCGCACGGCCCTGTCTGCACTGGCACAGCTCAGCGGCGGCGCCCTGCAGGTGGGCGCAGTCGAGGGTCAATTGGCCGGGCCGCTGCGAATCGAAAAGCTGACAGTGCAAGGCACCGGCCTGGCAACCGAACTGCATGACGTGCGCCTGGACTGGCGGCCCCAGGCACTGCTGCAAGGCCAATTGCATATCGCAGCGCTGCGCATCGATGCGATCCGGCTCCGGCAGCGCATCGGCCAGCCTCCCCAGCCGGCGCGATTGCCTGCCACTCTTGCCTTGCCGCTGCGCCTGCGCATCGATACCCTGCACGTCAATGGCGGCACACTCGCGTGGGGCGCGCTGGATATCATCGAACTGGGCGCTTTCACGCTGCGGCTGGATTACGATGGCGATCGCTACCGGCTCGGGCTCGAGCAACTGAGCGCCAACACCGGCAAGGGCGCAGTCGCGGCCGATCCTTCCCCTCCCGGCGGGTTCGGCGGCAGTCTGCGCGGCCAGGTCGAACTCGGTGACGCCACACCCTATCCGATCAAGGGAAAATTTGATGCCAGCCTCAATACCCGCCTCGGCCAGCAGAACCTCTCCGGCAACGGCAACATCACGCTCGACGGCAGCCTGGCACAACTGCAAACCCGCACGGCCCTTGCACTGGGCACGTCCCGCCTGACAGGGCGCGCGGCATTGCAGCCATTTTCGGAACTGCCGCTGGGCGATGTCGAAATCCATGCACAGGCGCTTGACCTTGCCGCCTTTGGCACTGGCCTGCCGCGCACCCGCATCGACGGCAAGCTTCTGGCTACCGCGCAAGGCGGTACGCTCGCATTGAGCAACGCTGATGCCGGCACCTACGATGCCGGCCTCCTGCCGCTTGCCGCGCTGTCGACCCGATTTCGCCAGAACACCGAAGGCTTCCGCTTCGATGCCATTTCCGCCAGCCTTGGCAACGCGGCGGCACCTGGCGGCACCATCCAGGGTTCCGGCACCCTCGCCAAGGGCGCGCTCGATCTCATGCTGACCACCTCGGCGCTCGACCTGCGGCGACTCGACCGGCGCCTCCTCGCCACCCGGCTGGAAGGCAGTGCCGGCGTGCGCCATGTTGCGGGCCGCCAGGAACTCACGCTGGAGCTGTCCGAGCCCCGGCAGAGCCACCGCCTGGCATTGTCGGCCCACGCCACGCTGGCAAATGACGCGCTGGCACTGGAGCGCGCCGAACTCCGGCTGGGCGATGGCAAGCTGCGCGCCGCCGGCCACCTGCAACTGGCAAAATCGCGGGAATTCAGCGCCAGCGGCACGGCCAACCGCGTGCGCCTGCAAGACCTGGGGCAATTTGCCGGTGTGCCCGAACTTTTCCTGACGGGCGAATTTTCCCTGACAGGCGCGCTGGCGCCGCAATTGACCGCCGACCTGGCATTCCGCATTACCGACAGCCGCCTGGCTGGCCAACCGCTACAGGGCGAAGGCCGCGCCCGCCTGCGTGCCGAAAGCCTGGAAATACCCCGGTTTGCATTGACAGCCGGAGCCAACCGGCTCGATGTTGCCGGACAATTGCAGCGCGAAAGCGGGCAACTGACATTCGCGCTTGCCGCCCCAAAGCTGGAGCAGCTCGGTGCGGGCTTTGCCGGCACGGTGCAGGCAAACGGCACGGCGCGCGGCAGCTTTGCGCGCCCGCGGATCGCGGCGGAATGGCAGGCCAGCAAATTGCGCCTGCCCAAGCTGCTGCAGGTTAACGATGCGCGTGGCAGCGGCGAATTCGATCTGGACCGCACGGCCACCTGGCTGCTCGGCAGCGCCCGCCTGGAGGCGAGCGCCGAGGGTGTGCGGTACAGCACCATGCAACTGGAAAGTATCAGTGCCTCATTGCGTTTCGCGCCGTCTGCCAATGCCCCGCTGGCACTGCAGGTGCGCGCGAAAAAACTTGCTGCCTCGGGTTATCGCGCCGACAGTCTCAACCTGGACGCCAGCGGCACAACCGGGAGTCACACCCTGGCGGCCACCCTGGCCCAGGCACAACAGCAATGGCGCCTGCAAGCCAGCGGCGCGTTCCAGGCAAAGCTGCCGCGCTGGCAGGGCAGCATCGAGCAGCTGGAAGGGAGCGGCAGCCTGAAAGCCAGGCTGGCCGCCGCCGCGCCACTGGACATTTCCCGTGAAAGCCTTGACTTGCGGCAGTTCCGCCTGGAGGCCGACGGGGCCCTGCTGGCAATCGAGCAGTTCAGGCGGGACCAGGCTGGCATTCAGACTCGCGGGCGCTTCGAGCACTTGCCGCTGGTGACATTATTGCCTTACCTGCAGCCACCGCCGCAATTCAGCACGGACTTGCTGTTCGCTGGCGCATGGGATATGTCGCTGGCCGGCCTGCCCCACGGCACAGTCTCCTTGCGCCGTGAAAGCGGCGACCTGGCCACGCTCGGCATGGCCCCCGTCAAGCTCGGCCTCGCGCGCCTGGAAGCCAGCGCCCGGGCCAGCAACGGCAGGCTGCAATTGCAATTGAACGCTGATGGCGCCAACCTGGGCAGTATCGCGGTCGATGCCGGGGTTGCAATGAATGGCGCGGGCAGCTTCGGCATCTCGCCGCAGTCGGCACTATCCGGCAGCGCCAGACTCGCCATTCCCTCGCTGCGCTGGATCGGGCCGATGGTCGCGCCAACGGCAGTGGCAGAAGGCAACCTGGAGGGAGAGGTTCAACTGGCCGGTACCGTTGGCACGCCGCGCCTGGCCGGTGTGGTCAGTGGCCAGCGGCTGCGCCTGTCCCTGCCAGACCTCGGTGTGGACTTGCAAGGCGGCAGCCTCGATGCCAGTTTTCAAGACACGCGCTTGCTGGTGCAAAACCTCGCCTTTGCCCACGGCGGCGGCACAATGACCATTGCCGGACCAATCGACCTTGCCGGCGCCGAGCCTGACGTGCAATTGACGATCAGGGCGGTACGCTATCCCCTGCTCGCGCGCAGCGACCGCAAGCTGGCAGTCAGCGGCGATGGCGCAGTCAGCTTGCGCGAAGGCAGCCTGCAAGTGACTGGCGGCTTCAATGCGGATTCCGGCCTGATCGATATCGGCCAGGCCGACAAGCCGGCGCTGTCCGACGACGTCGTCATTGTCGGCCAATCAAAAAAGCGGGCCGTGACGCCGCTGGCGCTGGATGTCGTCATCGGTTTGGGTGAAGGCATTACCGTCCGCGGACGCGGCATCGATGCCGTGCTGGTCGGGCAAGTGCAGTTCCGCAATGCTGCCGGTGAACTGCTCCGGGCCCAGGGGGCCATGCGTGTGCTGCGCGGCAAAGTTTCTGCCTATGGGCGCGAACTCGATATCGAAAAGGGCTTCCTGTACTTTAACGGCAACCCCGGCAATCCCGGACTTGATATTCTCGCCATGCGACGCGGCCAGCAGGTCGAAGCCGGTGTGGCGGTGCTGGGAACGGCGCTTGCCCCGCGCATTGTCCTGGTATCGGATCCACCGGTGGCAGAAGCGGAAAAATTATCCTGGCTGGTATTGGGGCGCGGACTGGATGCCACTACGGGCGGCGGCGACCTGGCCGCCTTGCAAAACGCCGCCGGGGCCCTGCTGAGCCAGGGTGCCGCCGCCGGCGTGCAAGCCGGCCTGGCAGGCGCTTTCGGCCTGGATCAACTGAGCCTGGGCACCAGCAGCGATGGCTTGCAGCAGCGCATCATCACGATCGGCAAACAAGTTTCTTCCCGCCTGCATATCGGCATCGAGCGCGGGCTCGAGACTGCCAGTAGCGTTTTACTGCTGCGCTACACCATTTCACGCAAGCTCAGCCTGGAAATCGATACGGGCACGCGAACCGCATTCACATTGTTTTATAACTTTGCATTCGATTGAGCGCGGCTTGGATCGGCAGCAAATCCTGGCGTGGCTGCCCATGCTAAAAATGATGCTAATAACGACTTTGTTATTTGCCACTGCCAGAAACAGGAAGATTGCCATGAATGAACGCCTCCCGTCGGACACAACACCTACCCAAACCAGGACGCGCTTCCGCGGTGGCAAGCCTGCCTTGCTGGGCGCGATCGCCGGCGTTGCATTGCTGGCCGGCTGGTCGGTCCTGCGCACGCGGCAACAGGCGCGACGCTATGCCGACCACGCGCCGGAGCGACGTACCCCGCTGAGCATGTTTGTCGGCGGCGATCATCCGCGCCGGCGTCGCATCGACCATTCCGGCACCCATCCGCTGTTCGAGCGGCGGCAATCCGTCTACGACACTTACTGACCATAGCCGCCGACGGCCGGGACCCGAGTGCCCCTTCTGCGGGCACACGATTGCAAAAATCCAATTGAAACTTCAGCGCCGATTGGTATTTCCCTAAGGCATGTTTTTCAGGCAAGCATGCGAAACAACGTTTTATTGATTTCCGTAAAAAACACTAGCAATACGGCATTGTTGCCCGCCATTAAAGCGGTAAGATACGTGCTGTGCGTCAATTTATTGTTTTTGCCGGATCATGCTGAAAAAAACCCTGCTTGCCCTGTTCCTGTCCTCTGCCTCGGCGGCGTTCGCCATGCCTTTCCATTCGCAGCATGCGATCGTGTATGAAGAAGGCAGCGGCAAGGTATTGCTGGAAAAAGATTCGCATGCCGTCGTATCGATTGCGTCGCTCACCAAGCTGATGACAGCCATGGTGGTGCTGGATGCCAAACTCGACATGCAGCAATCGATTGATATTGCCGACGCCGATGTGGATGTCGTCAAGCACAGCTCATCGCGGGTGCCTGTCGGTGCCTTGCTGCCGCGCGCAACCGTTCTGCAACTGGCATTGATGTCTTCGGATAACCGCGCGGCTGCGGCCCTGGCGCGCACTTACCCAGGGGGACGCGAGGCCTTCCTGGCGGCGGTACGGCAAAAATTGCAAGTGCTGGACATGCGCCAGACCGTGATCGAGGAACCGACCGGCCTGTCGCCGCATAACCGTTCGACCGCCTCCGACCTGGTCAAGATGACAACGGCAGCTTCCTATTACCCCGACATCGCCCGCCTCTCTACGAACACGGAAGACGAGGTCGACCTGAACGGCAATATGGTGCACTTCAGGAATACCAATCGCCTCGTCGGCAAACAAGACTGGGATATCCAGCTATCCAAAACCGGCTACACGCGTGAAGCCGGACGTTGCCTGATCATGCGCATGAAGGCTGCAGGCAAGCAAGTTGTCCTGGTCCTGCTCAATGCCAGCGACAGCATGGCACGCATGGCGGATGCAGAAAACATCCTGCGCCACCTCGAAGGTCGCGAACTTGTCGCAATGGCAAGCGCGAAAGTCGCCAAGGTGGCAAAACGCACCACCGAGGCCAAAGCGACGTTGCGCGGCAAGCGCAAGCTGCATAACACCAAGATGGCGGACCAGCGCCAACCCAAACACCGCCGAGCATAAAAGGCATCGGGCAGCGCACGCATTCATTCCCCTGCGCCGGCTTTGCCGGAAATTCTGTCAAGATCTTTTGCCATTTGACGTTTTCCGCTATCCTGCCCGGCTTACTTTCCCGCCGGCGTGCTGCGTTCACGCTTTTGCCGGCCTTCCCCGTACCCAACAGGACATGACATGTGGTTCAAGAATCTGCAAATATTTCAATTGACGTCGCCGTGGACCATCGGCACCGACGCTCTGGAAGACGCGCTTGCCAAGCAAGCCTTCCAGCCCTGCGGCAGCTCGGACATGCAAAGCCAGGGCTGGCTGCCCCCGCGCGACAATGGCGGCCTGGTACATACCGTCAACCGCCAGTTGCTGCTGCGTTTTGGCACAGAAAAGAAACTGCTGCCGGCATCAGTGATCAACCAGTTCACCAAACTCAGGCTGGCTGACATTGAGGAACAGCAGGGTTACAAACCCGGCAAGAAGCAGCGCAAGGAAATCAAGGAACAGGTCACCGACGAATTGCTGCCGCGCGCCTTTGCCGTCAGTAGCAGCACGCACGTCTGGATCGACCCGGTGCATGGCTGGCTGGTGGTCGACGCTGCCAGCCCGGCCAAGACCGACGATGTCTTCAAATGGCTGTTGCGCTCCATTCCGGACCTGGCAGTGACCTCGCTGCAGGTGGTGCGTTCCCCTGGAGAGGCCATGACCAGCTGGCTCGAAACCGATGAAGCCCCGTACAACTTCACGGTCGACCAGGATACCGAACTGACCTCCACCGGCGAGAACAAGTCAACCGTGCGTTATGTGAAGCACACCCTGGAAGCCGACGACATTCGCCGTCATATCAAGGGTGGCAAGCGCTGCACCAAGCTGGCCCTGACGTGGAATGACCGTATTTCCTTCGTCCTGACCGAGACGCTGGCAGTCAAGCGCGTGGCAGCGCTCGATGTGCTCAAGGAAAACACTGGAGGAGGATCCAAGGATGACGATGAGCGTTTCGATACCGACTTCGCCCTCATGACCGGGGAAGTGGACGGTTTAATGACGAGCCTGGTAGCGGCACTGGGCGGCATTGCGCCCGCCTGACATCTTGCCGGGTGAGCAAAGCGCCTGCCTGCTCACCCGGTTTTCCATGCCTTCCCCTTTATCTGCCGCGACTTCTTTCACCCCACCGAGCGATTCCGGCAGCATTTCCTAAAAAATCGCCTTTGGGCAAGAACGGTGCTGTCGACATATGCCGATGCCACTAGTACCTACCTCCCTCCTTCTGGGGTAAACGCAAACCCAGAGCAACAACGCCGTGCTATTTTCAACAGCAATCAGTCTAAATAATCAATGTAATCGCAAGGCAACTGGCGCACCGATATTCGGACATCCAGAAAAAACATTTCTTATTTAAAAATTGAAGGCACCAACGCAATTTTCCGTGATTGCCCGACTTGGGTTGTTCACCGCTGTATATATATTGCTTGGAAAAATTTCCCTTTTATTGGCAATTGACCCAAGCAACATAAGCGCAGTTTGGCCAGCAGCGGGGTTCGCAGTCGCAATCACCTTAAAATATGGCTACCGGATGTGGCCTGCCATCTTTTTGGGTGCCGTCATCTTTGTGGGCACGACCGGCCTGCCCCCGGCACTCGCCGTAGCGATGGGGATGGGCAATACGCTGGAAGCGGTGATCGCGTCATGGCTGATCAAGCGGCATATCGCCTTAAGTGACCGGTTCACCCGTAGCGGCGATGTCTTCAGGTTCGTGCTATTTGCCGCCGCAGGCGCATCGATTGCCGGGTGGACGGGGGCGACCGTCTTGCTGGCAAGCGGACATCTTCAGGCGAGCCATTACCTGGAAAGCTGGTTTACCTGGATTCTGGGTGACTTGACCGGCATTGCAATTTTCGCCCCCCTAATTCTCACCTGGCGAGCCAATGCCGGCAGGGACTGGAACCGCCAGGCCATTGCCGAGATCATCCTGTTTTCACTGGCGTATTTGCTGTGTGGATTATTTGTTTTTACGCTACGTGGCGCGCCGCTGCTGTTTCTGTTCCTGCCATTCCTGATCTGGCTGGCTTTTCGCTTTTCCCAAAGTGAAGTCGCCAAGGCCAATGTCGTACTGGTTGCAATGGTCACGATCGGCATTATCAACAACACTGGCCCACTGGCTGGCGCAGCATTCAATCCCCTGCTGCTGCTGCAGGTTTTTGTCAGCGTCGTCGGCATAACAGCCCTGGCACTGGCAGCGACGATCGATGAACGCCGCCAGGCGACACATGATCTGAAAAAATTACAGGATGAACTGGAATTACTGGTGCAGCGTCGCACTGCAGAATTGCACCATGCGGTTGCTGCGCTCGAAAACGATGTCGCAGCGCGCGAGAAAATCCAGAATGCTTTGCGCGCCAAGGAAACACAGCTGGAAGAGGCGCAACACCTGGCACACATGGGCAGCTGGGAATGGGATGCCGCCAATGATCGCATGACCATTTCCAACGAAATGGCGCGAATTTATGGCATTCCGCCAGACAGGCACGCCTCGCTCCCCTACAAAGACTATCTGACCTATATCCCCGCAGAGGAATGCCATCTGGTCGACGAAGTTGTCCAGGGCGCTTTGACCACAAGGCAGCCGTTCAGCTATGAACATCATGTCATACGCTCTGATGGCGCATGGCGCTATCTGCATTGTCGCGGCGGCGTCAAAACCGACGCTGCCGGCAACCCGGTCATGCTCTATGGCACAGCCCATGACATCACGGAAGAAAAAGCGCTGCAAGCTGGTCTGCGCGAAGCGGAAGAACTTTACCGCAAGCTGGTTGAACTGTCGCCGGATGCGATCTATCTGTTGCACCAGGGCCGGATTGCCTTTTCCAATGACGCCGGCCTGAAACTGGCCGGGGTTGGCAGCCATGGCCAACTGACCGGGAAAAATTTTATCGACCTGATCTGCCCGGGCGACCGGAAATCCGTTGCCGAAACATTGCACCGCCTGGCGCATTCCGACCAGGCTGTATCTGCCGTCGGGAAAATAGGGCACGGCGACGGCAGCACCGTTGATATCGAGCTCGCCGCGACACCATTCAGCACCCAGATCAGGCAAGATACCCTGCTCGTGGTGCGCGACATCGCCGAGCGAAAAAGTGCGGAGCAAAAGATTTATCACCTGGCACATCACGATCCATTGACGGGCCTTGCCAACCGCATGCTGTTCAAGGAACGCCTGGAACACGCAATCGCGCAGGCACATCGCACCCGCAAGTCGCTTGCCGTCCTGTTCATCGACCTCGACCACTTCAAGATCATCAATGACACCGCCGGCCATAACGCCGGGGACCAGGTCTTGCGTGAATGCGCGCAAAGGCTGCACGATTGCCTGCGCGACAGCGATACGGTGGCCAGAACCGGTGGCGACGAATTTCTGGTCCTGGTTGAATCTTCGTCAGATCCCCTGCACGTGCCTTCGGTTGCGCAAAAGCTTCTGGCTGCCGTGGAACAGCCCTTCCATGTCGGCGAAAAGGAATATGCGATCGGCGCCTCCATCGGCATCAGCACCTACCCGGCTGACGGGATCCAGGTCGAGACGCTGGTCAAGAATGCGGACATCGCCATGTACCGGGCCAAGGCCGAAGGTCGCGGGCGCTTCCGCTACTACTCGGCGGCGATGGCCGCGCAAAGCCTGGAACGCTACGCGATGGAGGCGGCCTTGCGTCATGCGCTCGATCGCGGCGAAATGGAACTGTACTTCCAGCCCAAGATCAGCCTGCGCAACGGCCGCACCAGCGGCGCCGAAGCCCTGATCCGCTGGAACCATCCGGACCATGGATTATTGCTGCCGCACCGTTTCATTTCGCTGGCAGAGGACATGGGCCTGATCGCCGAAATCGGACTATGGGCCATCGGCGAAACATGCCGCCATTGCCGGGGCTGGCAGGACCAGGGACTGCCGCCGATCCGGATTGCGGTCAATCTTGCCTACAGCCAGTTTACCGACGATAGTTTCTGCAGCAGGGTCCACCATCTGCTACAGGATGCCGGCCTGCGTCCGGACAGCCTGGAACTGGAGCTTACCGAAACCATGCTGATGAAAAACGCCGAGCGGCTGATGGACATCCTGCACCAGCTGAAGCGTCTCGGCGTGCATTTGTCGGTGGATGACTTCGGCACCGGCTATTCGTCGCTGGCTTACCTGAAACGCCTGCCGGTCGACAGCGTCAAGGTCGACCGCTCGTTCATCAAGGACCTGCCGGGCGATAGCGAAGATGTGGCGATTACCCATGCCGTGCTGGCACTGGTGCACAGCCTGAAGCGCACGGTGGTGGCGGAAGGCGTGGAAACCCGCGAACAGTTTGAATTCCTGCTCGAGAACGGCTGCGAGGAAGGCCAGGGCTTTTACTTCAGTCCGGCCCTGCCGGCCGGCGAATTCCGCCAGTTTCTCGCTGCCGGCAAAGTCTTCGCCCTGTAAGCTGCGTGGCCTGCACCTAACGCGGTCGATAGCCGAGCTGCTGGCCGATGAACCCGTCGAACGCGTGCAGCAGCGATTCGAATTTCTGCGCATCTCCCTCCAGCCGGCTCAATGCCAGGCAAGCCGCTTCCAGCGTCGACAACTGGTGCGGCAGGTGCGCCTTGCGGATCAGGTAGCGTGAGGCGGGCACCTCCGTCAGCGCCAGGCGCGGCAGCGCCTGCAGCAGGGGATTCAGGTGCAACATCTTGCGGCTCTTGCGCCAGGTTGCATCCAGCACTACCAGCCGCAGCCGCGCCGGATCGCGCAACCTTGCCGCATCCAGCGCTGCCCTATTGCAGTCTGACACGACCTCCCCGGCAGACTCCGGATACAGGAGGACCGGATAACAGGCCGCCTGGTTGGCGTGCGCATCGGCCTGACGGTCGCGCCAGGGCGCATGCAGCAAGGCCCGCAAGTCGGCTTCGGCAAACGTCTCGCCGCCTGCCAGGCGGCTGCGCGGCAGGCTCAGGTGCAGCAGGCGCGCGCTCCCCTTGGGATTCGCCACTTCCAGCGGGTGCTGCAGTATCAGCACCTCGGCTGCGGCGGCCACCGGCGTAATCCAATGGCAGATGCAGGCACTTTGCGGACGCAGGCAGGACGCGCACATGCGCCGGCGCGGGGAAAACGGATCTGGGCAAGGCTCGCGCATCGGACGCCGTCTTCCTTTCGTTCTGCAAATCTCTGGTAAATAGGGATGCCGGCCATGGATTTCAAGATCTTGAAAAAATCCAGCGCCAATCCCATTTCGGTATCAGCGGATGCTCAATGGAGGTCCGCCAGGCGGGCCACCAAGGCCTGTAACCCTATCGCTTAATTGATGAGGATATCACCATGCGTACATACGACTTTTCTCCGCTTTACCGTTCCGCCATCGGCTTTGACCGCCTGGCGCAATTGTTCGACCAGGCGCAGCGCGCCGACGGACAGCCAAGCTATCCGCCCTACAACATCGAACTGGTGGAAGAAAACCGTTACCGCATCACCATGGCGGTGGCCGGATTCAGCCGCGCTGAACTGGATATCGAAACCGAACGCGACACCCTGACCATCGTCGGCCGCAAGCAAAAGGACGATGGAGCACGCACCTTCCTGCATCGCGGCATTGCGGCGCGCGACTTCGAACAGCGCTTCCAGCTGGCCGACCATGTCAAGGTCGTCAGTGCCCAGCTCGACAATGGCTTGCTCAACATCGAGCTGGCGCGGGAAATCCCGGAAACCCTGAAGGCACGCAAAGTGGCCATCGGCGGCGATACCGTGCAGGCACTGGAACGCCAGGCAGCGTAATAGCCATCGCCCCTGCCTGCGCCCGGCAAGGCAGGGATTCACTACAATGCCGCGCACGCCAAACCGTGCGCGGCATTTTCCATCGATACAACTGCCGGATGGGTCGCTTCTTGCACCAGGGCCAACATTAAAAATATCAGGCTGTCATTGACTTGTTGGACGCATATTATCGACTGTATAACGCGCGGCAAATTTACTGTGGCAAGCCGCAAATATTTTTCATTTGTCGCCCTTTGTCCTCTTGATAGCACAGGACAAGAACGCTAAAGTTGATTGCACCATGGAAAATAAATTTCCGTGAAAATTACCGATCACAAAGCTTAGCAATCGAGAAACAAGATGCAAATGAAGTTGGCACACAAACACGAAACCGCCTGGGATATGGGTGATTTTTCTTACGATGCAGAAGACACTCTGGAAACAGGCAAGGCCAAGGCGGCGAGCCTGGGGATTCATCCCTGTTCGGATGAATACGCGGCATTCATCACGGCGTTCGGTCGACGTGTGCGCATGAAGCAGGTATCGCCGCGCAAGGTGGCGGCCAATGCCGCGGCCATGGCGCAAGCCGATATGCCTGCAGATGCAGCAAGCGCGCCGGAATTATTGCGCGCCGTTTCTTAAGACTTACGATAAGACGCACGCCATGCTGCCACACGTCCGCCCCGCCAGGATCCAGCGCGAACTCGATGCCCTGGGCATCAGCGAGGCCATGCTCGCCGCCAAAGGCCTGCCATTCCACGATGAAGCCCAAAGTCTGGTGGTGGCGGAAACCGACGCGCGCGGCCGCCAGCATCTGCTGGTGCCGGCCGCCGCGACGGCATGGCACCACATGAAACTGGCTGCGCATGATGACGGCATTGCCATCGAACTGGTATCGGCATTTCGCAGCATCGAGCAGCAGGTCGACATCCTGCGCAACAAGCTTGCCTGCGGTTTGCCGATGACGACCATCCTGACCTTGAGCGCGCCGCCGGGTTACAGCGAACACCATAGCGGCTGCGCCATCGACATCAATACCCCCGGCTGCGCCCCGACCGAAGCAGAGTTCGATGCGACCGAGGCCTTTACCTGGCTGGTCGCGCATGCGGGCCGCTTCGGCTTCACGCTTTCCTATCCGCGCGATAATGCGCTGGGCTTCATCTACGAACCCTGGCACTGGTTTTTCCATCCGCTGCCTGCCATGCTGGCCGCCTGAAGGCGTCCGCCAGAAAATCAATCAAGTGCCGCAGCTTCAGCGGCAAATGCTTCCTTGAGGAATACAGGGCATAGAGACCCAGCTCCACCGAGCGATACTGCGGCATCAGTTCCTTCAGGCGTCCGGCGCGCAAGTCCTCGCCAACCAGAAAATCCGGCTGCAGGATGATCCCCTGGTGCGCCAATGCGGCGGCACGGCAAGTGTCGCCGCTATTGGCGGTCAGGCGCGGATGGACGCTGGCCTGCACAGGCCCCTGCGGCCCCTCGAAACGCCATTCGTCGCGCGACGCCCAGTAAGAGTAGGCAATCACGTCGTGCCCGGCGAGCTCGTGCGGATGCACCGGCTCGCCATGCGTCTCCAGGTAGGCGGGCGACGCGCACAAGACAATGCGACTGGTTGCCAGCTTGCGCCCGATCAGGGTCGGATGCGGGGCGCTGGCAATGCGGATGACCAGGTCATAGCCTTCTTCCACCGGGTCCACCGTGCGGTCCGACAGGGAGACGTCCAGGGTGACACGGGGATGCAGGGCAAGGAATTTCCCCCACAGCGGCGCCAGGTACAGGATCCCGAAGGTGACCGGGGCACTGACCCGCACCCGGCCGCTGGCCTCGCCGCTGCGCGCACTCAGGTCGGCCTCTGCTTCCTCGATGGACTCAAGGATTTCCAGACAATGATGATAGAAAGCCTGGCCATCATCCGTCAGCGATAGTTTGCGCGTAGTGCGGTTCAGCAGGCGCGCGCCGAGGCGTTGTTCCAGCTCCGCCACATGGCGCGAGACCGCCGCCTTGGACGTTTCCAGCGCATCGGCGGCCCTGACGAAACTGCCGGCATTGACCACCGCGACGAAGGATTGCATTTCCTGGAATCGATCCATTGTCTCGAATTATGAAACAAAATGTCATGCTAACGCATATTTATCCCGATTTGCAATATGGTTATAGTGAATGCCTAGCCTGACGGATTTTGCGCCCCGCGCAACCGTCATACATTGCCATTTGTTTTCAGGAGGTCATCATGTCCCGCTTACCGACACTGTTCATTTCGCACGGATCGCCCATGCTGGCGCTGGTCGATAGCCCGGCACGCCGTTTCCTGCAGCAACTCGGGCATTCGCTGCCGCGTCCGACTGCCATCGTGGTCGTCTCCGCCCACTGGGAATCGGTCGGCGGGGCGTCGGTGAGCCTGGCCGCGCAGCCTGCAACCATCCACGACTTCGGCGGCTTTCCTGCGGCCCTCTTCGCTATCCAGTACCCGGCTCCCGGCGCGCCGCAAGTGGGCGAGCAGGCGGCGACACTGCTGGAGGCAGCAGGCTTTGCCGTACGCCGCAGCGACGTGCGCGGCCTCGACCATGGCGCCTGGGTGCCGCTCTCCCTGATGTACCCGCAGGCCGATATCCCGACCCTGCAAGTGTCGGTATTGCGCGGCGCCGGCGCGGCCGAACATGAACGCCTCGGGCAGGCCCTGTCGGCCCTGCGCGAGCAGGGCGTGCTGGTGATCGGCTCGGGGTCGATGACGCACAACCTGTACGAATTCCGCGGCCAGGACATCGATGAAGCCGCGCCAGCCTGGGTCAGCGAATTCAGCGACTGGATGGCTGACAAGCTGCTGGGCGGCCAGCGCGAAGCCTTGCTGAACTACCGCGAGCAGGCGCCGCATGCGGCGCGCAACCATCCGACCGACGAGCACCTGATGCCGCTGTATGCAGCCATGGGCGCCGCCGGTCCGGCGGCCAAAGCCGAACGCATTCATGCCAGCTACGAATACAGCGTGCTGGCCATGGATGTCTACGCCTTTGCCTGATGCCCCTGGCAATCCTTGCCTGAACCGAATCGATTGATTGGAACACCGCTATGCAACATAGTCTGAATGACCTTGTCACCCACCCTGCCCTGCCGCTGGCGCATCGCCTGCGCAGCCCGGCCGCGGCCACTGATGACGCTGGCGGCGGCATTGCCTGCCTGATTTTGCTGCACGGCGTGGGCGCCAACGAAGCCAACCTCATCGACCTGGCGCAGCGCCAGGATCCGCGCCTGCTGGTGATACTCGCGCGCGGCCCGCTGGCGTTCGGCCCGGCGCAGTTCGGCTGGTTCAACGTCAACTTCACTTCAGGCGGCCCGGTGATCAATGCGCCACAGGCCGAAGCGTCGCGCGCCGCGCTCGTGCAATTCATCGAGGGCTTGCCCGCCGCCTATGGCGTCGACCCGCAACGCATCTGGATCGCCGGCTTCAGCCAGGGTGGCATCCTTAGCGCCAGTGTGGCGCTGAGCCGCCCGGACCGGGTCGCCGGCTTTGGCATCCTGAGCGGGCGCATCCTGCCGGAAATCGCGCCGATCACCGCGCCGAATGAATTGACGCAAAATCTCGCCGGCTTCGTTTCGCACGGCATCGAAGACAACAAGCTGACGGTGGAATTCGCCCGCAGCGCGCAGCGCCTGCTGCAGCAAAAGGCCGTGCAGCTGACCTACCGGGAATACAATGCCGTGCACGAGTTGAATGCGGCGATGCAGGGTGACTTCTGCCATTGGCTATCGCAGCAGCTTGATGCCACCCAAGGTTGAGCGGCAATGACAAGCAACATGCCGTCAATCGACCACTGTGCGCAACTGCTTGATGACGCCGCGGTGAATGCCGTCGCCATAGCGCCGGCGCAGCAACAGCAGGAAATCAGCATGGCCGACGCCTATCGCATCCAGCAGGCGCTGCTGGCGCGGCGACTGGCCCGGGGCGAACACATGGTTGGACTGAAGATGGGTTTCACCAGCGCAGCCAAGATGGCGCAAATGGGCGTGTCCGACCAGATTTGCGGACGCCTGACGAATGTGATGCAGGTGGAGAATGGCGCAAGGTTTTCGCTGCAGGGCACTATCCATCCGCGCTGCGAGCCAGAGCTTGCTTTTTTGCTCGGAAAACCTCTGGCAGAAAATGTCAGCGCAGCCGAAACACTGGCGGCGATTGCCGCAGTGGCGCCGGCGATTGAAATCATCGACTCGCGCTACCGCCAGTTCAGGTTTTCGCTGACCGACGTCATCGCCGACAATGCTTCGTCTACCGCGTTCGTGGTCGGCGACTGGATCGACTGCACAACGCACGTCGCCCCGCTCAATGACTTGTCCGTGACACTGCGCATCGACGGGCAATTGCGCCAGAGCGGCTCGACCGCCGACATCCTCGGCGATCCCCTGCTTTCACTGGTAGCCGCTGCGCGCCTGGCGGCGCAATCCGGCGCGCCGCTCAAGGCTGGAGACATTGTCCTGGCCGGCGCCGCCACGCCTGCCGAAGCGCTGGTTTCCGGCAGCCGGATCGAGGCCGTCATCGACGGACTGGGCGCTGCAGGGTTTTACGTCGCCTGAAACAGGACTGCTAGGGCAGCAGGCGCTGGGCGCCATCCCACAACATGCGTGCAAGGCCGGCAGCCGGCTCAGCGCGTGCCAGCGCGGCGGATTGCCCCGCCCATGCCTGCATGCGGTGCAAGTCGCCCGTCTCGAGCGCATGCTTGCGCATGGTCGCCGTCAAGCCACGCTGGACCGGATAAGGGGCCGGCGCAGGCGCCCCCGGTCCCGCAGCGGCGATGGCATAGTCGGTTGCAAGGCTGCGGCCGGCGCGCCCGCTGAACGCCCGTGTCAGCATGGTTTTTTCCGGCATGGCGGCAGCCAGCCCCTGTGCCCACGCCGGATGGATGCCGGCCTCCGGACAGCGCAAAAAACCGCTGCCGATCTGCACGGCGCAAGCCCCCAGGGTGAGCGCCGCGGCAATGCCACGGGCGTCGGCAATACCGCCGGCGGCAATTACCGGCACCTGCACGGCATCAGCGACCGCCGGCAAGAGCGCAAACAGGCCTGACTGCGTTGCTTCCGCGCGCGCGGCATCAAAGCAGCCACGGTGCCCCCCCGCTTCCATGCCCTGTGCAACGATCGCATCGGCGCCGGCACTTTCTGCCGCCCTGGCCTCCGCAACCGTGGTGGCCGTTGCGAACCAGGCAATTCCCGCGGCTTTCATGCGCCCGACAAACTCGGGCGAATACAGTCCCATGATCGAGGAGGCGATCGCCGGCCGCGCCGCAAGCAACGCTTCGCACTGGTCGGCAAAGTTCAGCGGCAAGGCATCCCCCGCCGCCGGCGGCACGGGCGGCCCCCATTTGCCGAGAAATTCGCGCACGTGTGCTTCATGCACAGGATCGCGCGCTGCCGGCGGGTCGGGCAGCCACAGGTTGACCTGGAAAGGACGGTCGGTGTGCGCGCGAAACTCTGCGGCCCACGCGGCCATATCGGCAGGCGCCATCAGCAGCGCGCCACAAGCGCCGGCGCCGCCGGCTTGCGCCACGGCGACCGACAGGGCCGGCGGACAGGCGCCGGCCATCGGCGCCAGCAGGATCGGCAAGTCAAGCCGGAAGCGCCGGCAAAAATCCTCGCTGCGGGTACGGACATCGCTCATTGACCTATCCTCCGATAGTGAAACTTACCTTTATTGTACAAGAGGGCCCAGGCCGGTGTGACGCCTCCGGACCAGCTCCTGATGCAGGCGCGCAAGCAGAAGAGGATCATCCAGCAGCGTCAAGCGGTCGGTATCGCTCAAGTCCTCCGGCCCGGCTTCCAGCGCGCGCGCGAACAGGCGCGCACGCGCTGCCCGCGTCACCGGCGGCAGCACCGGATGCGGCCGCGCCGCCGCACATGCCAGCGCATTGATCGCTGGATCGCGGACCGCATCGATAAATCCCGGCAAGACATCCTTACGATCTTTACCGCCATCGCTACTGGCAAAGGCAGCAACAAGTTCCGCCGGCGGCGTCACTTCTTCCGGGATCAGGAACAATCCCGCCTGCATGGCGCGGCGGCCTGGCATCACCCGGCTCGACCACACCGACAGCAGTGGCGCCAGCACAAGCGCGCCGGTGATCGGCAAAAGCCAGGGCAGGAATGCCGGGTTGAGCCAGGCAACCAGCCCGCCCCAGGCCGCGCCAAGCAGCGCTTGCCAGCCGTGATGACGCAGTGCTTCGCCCCATCCGGTTTGCGCATCCTCCCGCGGCGGCGACTTCCATCCCTGGCGCCAGCCCAGCAGCGCCGCCAGCACGAAGCGGCTATGGAACAGCATCCGCACAGGCGCCAGCAGCATCGAGAACAGCCATTCCAGCAGCATGCTGGCGACCACCTTCATGCTGCCGCCGTATTGCTTTGCACCGCTTGCGCATACCAGCAACACCGCCAATAATTTAGGCAGGAACAGCAGCGTGGCCGTGGCACTAAACAAGGCCAGCGCGCGCCCCGGATGCCATTGCGGCCAGATCGGAAACAACTGGCGCGGCTCGGTGAAATACTGCGGCTCGACCAGCGTATGCTGCGCCAGCAGCACGGTGGACAGCAACAGGAAGAGGAACCAGAGCGGCGCCGACAGGTAGGCCATCGCGCCCGTGACAAATACCGTGCGATGCACCGCATGCATGCCGCGCGCGGCAAGCAGGCGGAAGTTCATCAGGTTGCCGTGACACCAGCGACGGTCGCGCTTGAGTTCGTCGAGCAGGTTCGGCGGCAACTCTTCATAACTGCCTTCGAGGTCGTAGGCAATCCATACCGCCCATCCGGCGCGCCGCATCAGTGCCGCCTCGACAAAATCATGCGAGAGGATGTCGCCGGACAGGGCGCCGCGCCCGGGCAACGGCGCCAGGGCGCAATGCGCCATGAAAGGCGCCAGGCGGATGATGGCATTGTGGCCCCAGTAATGCGATTCGCCTAGTTGCCAGTAATGCAGACCGGCGGTAAACAATGGACCATATACTGCCCCGGAAAATTGCTGGACGCGCGCATACAGGGTCTCGCGCCCGATTGCCCGCGGCGCAGTCTGGATGATGCCGGCGCCGGGATGCGCTTCCATCATGCGCACCAGGGTGGAGACGCAGTCGCCGCTCATGATGCTGTCGGCGTCGAGCACGATCATGTAGCGGAAGGCGCTGCCCCAGCGGCGGCAGAAATCGTCGAGGTTGCCGCTCTTGCGCTTGACGCGGCGGCGTCGTCGTCGATAGAAGATGCGCCCGAAACCATCGACCTCGCGGCACAGGTGCTCCCAGGCGGCCAGTTCAGCAGCGCAGATATCGGCATCGTTGCTGTCGCTCAAGATGAAAAAATCAAAATGGCCCAGCGTTCCGGCCTGGCGGATCGATTCATAGGTGGCGCGCAAGCCGGCCATGACGCGCGCCACATCCTCGTTACAGACCGGCATGACCATGGCCGTTCTGGCCGCCATGTCGATGGTCCCCTCGCGGGCATTGCGCGACGAGACCGCAAACGAGTCACCGCCGCGCCACAATACGAGAAAGCCCGCAAGCGCCGTCCAGAAGCCGGCCGAGACCCAGCAAAAGAGAAGCGCGAACAAAGCCAGCGCGACCATCTCCAGCGGCTGCTCTCCCTGATACGGCAAGACTCTTGCCATCGACATCGTTGCCAGCGCTGTTTGCAGCAGCATCAGCGACAGCAGGGTCAACCGGCGCAAATTGCCGGCGTGCTGCCATTTTCCTGCGACGGCAGGGTCCTCGGCCGCGTCGCCGCCCGGCGCGGGTGCGGCATGCCGACGCCTGAACGGGCTAAGCGGCCCCCACGGCTGCGGCACCATGGCAGCGCGCTGCAGGGCGGGCGTCAGGGGCAGGCCGGCGGCTGGCGCTGGCTGTGCCGGCACCGCGGCCGCAGCCGATGCATGCCTTACTCGGCGGGCAGGATATAGCTCCATGTTTCAGACAAGGTTTGTTGATCGTTGCGCAAGTGTCCACGGATTTCCACGGGCTTTTTGTCGTCATCGCGATGAAAGCGCAAAGCCACGCGCCAGCCGCCTGTCACCGCATTGCGATATGCCTGTTGCGACAGGATCCTGGCATTGGCATCGGCGGCAAAGTTTGGATTGACGCGCGCATCGGCCGCCAGCGACTGCAAGGCCGGTCCTTCAAAATCAATGGACAGGGCAATGCTGTCATCGGGCTTGGGCAAATAGCCATGGCCGCGCCGGGTTTGCGTCACCCAGGCCAGCGGTGAACGCGCCTGTTGCTGCCCCTGCCAGAGAATGCTGTACTCCAGGTCGACCGGCTTGCCAACGGCAGGCGCTGCCTGCGGCACCCAGAATGCGACGACATTGTCATTGGTCTCATCCGGTGTCGGAATCTGTACCAGCTCGACACGGCCTGCGCCCCATTTGCCCTTCGGTTCAATCCAGGCGCCCGGCCGCATTTCATAGCGCGCTTCCAGGTCCTGGTAACTGGCGAATTGCCGGTCGCGCTGCATCAGTCCGAAGCCCCGCGGATCGCTCAGCGCAAACGAGGTCACCAGCAGGCGCTTGGGGTTGACCAGTGGCCGCCAGATCCATTCGCCGCTGGCCGCGTGGATGGCCAGGCCGTCGGAATCGTGGACTTCAGGGCGGTAATCGTTGCTTGCAGCCGGCTGGTTCTCGCCAAACAGATACATGCTCGTCAATGGCGCAAAACCCGGCTTGGCAAGAACGTCGCGCAGGTACAGGCGCGCCTTGACGTCGACTGCGGTCGACTCGTCAGGCTTGAGAACGAAACGGTAAGCGCCGCTGGCGCGCGGTGAATCGAGCAAGGCATAGATCGTCAATTCCCGCGCATGCGGGCGCGGACGCTCGATCCAGAATTTTATGAATCGCGGAAATTCCTCTCCCGAAGGCACCGCCGTATCAATCGCCAGCGCACGGGCAGACAAGCCGTATAACTGGCCCTTTCCCAATGCACGAAAATAGCTTGCCCCCAGAAATACCAGGGCCTCGTCCTTGTACTGCGCCGTGTTTAGCGGGTAGTGCACGCGAAAGCCGGCAAATCCCAATCCTTCCAGATCGGCCGGATCGAGGCGGTTCTTGCCGTAATCGAACTGCGCCGGGGAGTAAGTGATCGGGCGTACCCGCTTGCCGTCGATCTCATGGAGCGCGACCGGGCTGTCGTACAGCGGGCCCTGGTGGAAGAACGCCAGTTCAAACGGCAGACCGTCACGCTGCCAGTGAAAATGCCGTGGTTTGAAGCGGATATCGCGATACTGGTCGTAACTCAGCCGGGCGAGGCCCTTGGGCAAATTTTTTTCCGGTGCCTGGTAAGGACTGGCAGCCAGCCGCTTGGCCTGGTTTGCTACATCGTTGAAGCCGAAAGCAATTGCCGCCGGGCACGCCAGCGCCAACAGCCAGCAACCCAGCAGGGCCGGCCAGGTGGAACCGGCAATTTTCCGTAAATTGAAAAGCATGGAAAGTCCAACGATATGCAGGAGAGGAACCTGCTTATCGTGCCAGATTGGACTTCAGTGTTTTTGAGTGGGAGCAATAACGATCAGAAAGGAGACACTTTGTCTTGAGCGCTCTCAAAACAAAGTGATCGTTATCGTGCAAATTGGTAAGTAAATCGAACGCAAGAGCGGAACTGATCGCGACGGCCTGCGCCTCAAGCCTGTTGCCGCACCTTTACGCGCACGTCCACGGCAGGCTTTTCACGATCGGACTGGGTAGCGTTTTCTTCCTTGCGCAACAAATGGATAAAAAAGAAAAAAACGATTGCTGCAAGCGTAATCGAGACAAGGAGGAACAATAAATCTTTAGAAACAAAGATTGGAAACAGGCTGGCCAGGGCGTCCATAAAATGATCCTTTTTGCGCTATTGCGCGAAGAATGGAAAAGATGCAATCGGCCTCAAGAACCCGGGGCCTGGGTGGGTGAAAAACCCACGAAATTTCTACTGAGCGAATTGCGAGCGCACAACTAAAGCATAGGCGCGATGGCAGCTCATTGCATCTTCTAAATAGGCAAATACCGCCGTTTTAACAATCGTTGACACTACTGCTCAAAAGCAAACACCCCATCCCGCCAAACAATTTACATGTGGAAATATTTTTACCTAAGCTCGGGCGCCAGCGAACTCTCGCCGATCTGGTTACAATTCTTGTTTATCCGCGTCCTGGCGCAATGCCGGATGCCAGCCTGCCATGCCTGCTTCACCTTCCCTGTCCGTACTGGATCTTTCACCGATTGCCGAAGGCAGCGATGCCGGTCAATCCCTGCGCAACACGCTCGACCTGGCGCGCCATTGCGAGCGCCTGGGCTTTCGCCGCTACTGGTTGGCGGAGCACCACAGCATGCCGGGCATCGCCAGCGCTGCAACTGCGGTCGTGATCGGCCACGTCGCTGCCGGCACCTCTACGATCCGCGTTGGCGCCGGCGGCATCATGCTGCCCAACCATGCGCCGCTGGTGATTGCCGAACAATTCGGCACGCTGGAATCGCTTTTCCCGGGCCGCATCGACCTGGGCCTTGGCCGCGCGCCGGGCTCGGACCAGGCCACCGCGCGCGCATTGCGCCGCAACCTGGACTCCGACCCGGACCAGTTCCCGCAGGACGTGCAGGAACTGATGCATTATTTTGATCCCGTCCAGGCCGGCCAGGCGGTGCGTGCCGTGCCTGGAGCGGGTCTGCAGGTGCCGATCTGGATTCTCGGCTCCAGCCTGTTCGGCGCCCAGCTGGCGGCGGAACTCGGCTTGCCCTATGCCTTCGCCTCGCATTTCGCGCCGGCGCAAATGATGCAGGCAATTGCGCTGTACCGGGCGCGTTTCCGCCCGTCGCGCCATTTGCAAAAACCCTACGTGATGCTGGGCTTGAGCGTATTTGCCGCAGACAGCGACGAACAAGCCCGTTTCATCGCCAGCTCGGCGCAGCAAGCCTTCGTCAACCTGCGCAGCGGACATCCCACGCTGCTGCAGCCGCCGGTCGCAGGCTATGTCGAAAGCCTCTTGCCGCACCAGCTTGCCATTCTTGAACACACCATGTCCTGCAGCGTCATCGGCGGCCCCGACACGGTGCAACGCGGCATTGCTGCCTTTCTTGAAAGCACTGGCGCCGACGAATTGATGATTACCTCGCAAATCTTCAGCCATGGCGCACGCCTGCATTCCTACGCGTTGACGGCTGCGGCGGCAGGCATGCGCGAACTGCAGGCCTGACACGATGGAAACCATACAAGTTCCACCTCCTGCACCAGCGCATATCCGTCCACCCGGGCCCATCCTGCTGGCGATTCTGCTGGCAGGCCTGGCCATGCTCGGGCCCTTTTCGATCGACACTTACCTGCCTGCCTTTCCCAACATACAGGCAACCCTGCATGCCAGCCCGATCCAGGTGCAACAAACGCTGACTGCCTACATGGTGGCATTTGCGCTGATGATCCTGTGGCACGGCGCGCTGTCCGATGCCTTTGGCCGGCGCAATATCATCCTGGCTTCGCTGGCAGTATTCGCCGTCGCCTCGCTCGGCTGCGCCGCGGTGCACAGCATCGAATACCTGTGGGCCTTTCGCATCCTGCAAGGCGTCTCCGCCGGCGCAGGCGTCGTGATCGGCCGCGCGCTCATCCGCGACATGTATGCCGATGCCCGCGCCGCGCGCCTGCTGTCACTGGTCACCATGATCTTTTCGATCGCCCCGGCCATCGCGCCGATCCTGGGCGGCTGGATTGTCAAGTTGCTCGACTGGCGTTCGATCTTCCTGTTCCTGTTCATCTACACGCTGCTGCTGTTCTGGCTTTGCTACAAACGGCTGCCGGAAACGCTGCCGCCTGAACAGCGGCAACCCTTTAATCCCGCGTTCCTTGCGCAAAGCTACAAGAAAGTATTGCGCTCGCCATTGTTCCACCTGAAATCCGGTGCGGTCGCCTTCAACTTTGCCGGCCTGTTCCTGTACGTCGCCGCCGCGCCGGTCTTCATCACGCGGCATCTTGGGCTGGGGCCCGACCAGTTCGGCTGGCAATTCATACCGGCTGTGGGCGGGATTTTCCTGGGGGCGCTCGCCGCCAACCGGCTGGCCGGCAAAATGCCGGTGCCCAGGCAGGTACTCATCGGCTTTTGCTTCCTCGTCGGCGCGGGCGTGCTCAATGTCGCCTACCATGCATTTTTCCCTGCCGCCGTGCCCTGGTCGGTCGCGCCGCTTTTTTTCTATACCTTCGGCATGTCGGTAGTCGCTCCGGGCGTCACCTTCATGGTGCTCGATCTCTTCCCGGAAATACGGGGCACCGTCGCCTCGTGCCAGTCATTTACGCAAACCATGCTGGGCGCCATTGTCGCCGGCGTCATTGCCCCGCTGCTCTGGCACTCGGTGCTGTGGCTGGCCATCGGCCAGCTCGCCATGGCGGTAATCGCGCTGGCCTTATGGCTGGGGGCGCGCGCGAAACTGCGCGCAAGCCCACGGTAAAACGGCCGGTTCTCGCTAATTGCGGCAGTGATCAGCCGCCGCTTGCGGCAAGCCGCAGCTGCAGTTTTTTCGCGCCGCGGGGCACCGACTCAACCAGCACTTGCGGCTCGCCCGGACTCGGCGTGGCACTGCCGGTTCGGGAAATGCGTGCGCCCACCACGACCGTGGCATGATCCGACAGTTTCGATCCAGGCATCATCGCCATGCTGTCGTCAAGCACGAAACTCACAGGCAAGTCGCGCACCTGCTTGCGCAGCACTGCCAGCGGAAAACGCGGACCGGACACCGCACGCGCATAAATGAAAACCGTATCGCTATCCTTCACCTGCGCGCGCAGCGCGGGATCGATCTCCACCCGGCCTTCCAACCGGTGGTCCCCCGCTACTGCGACTTGTGAGGCGGCAGCGACCGGCGCCTTTGCCGTCGCCGGCGCGCCCTTGCCCATCATCGCACGTGCCTCGTTCATGCTCGCAGTAGTCGAGCGGGCAATCTCGGAGTCCGCCGGCGCGAGATCCATGATCTTTTGCCAGCGCGTCAGCGCCGCGGCATAGTCGCGCCGCTCGAATGCGGCGCTGCCCGCCAGCGCCAGCGCCTTGAAGTGTCCCGGATCGATTGCCAGTGCGCGCTCGACCAGCTTTTCCGGCTCGCCCTGCAGGCTGCGGTTCAGCACCATCGCCAGCGTATCGGCATAATCGGCCAGCAAGTCAGCATCGCCGGGTGTTTTCGCAAGCAGGTGGGCATAGGCATTGCTCGCGTCGCGGTGGCGCTCCAGGGCGTTGTAGGATCGCGCCAACATGTGCCAGCCCTCGATATCATCCGGCCGGTCCTTTAGCCGCTGCGCCAGCGCCTCGACCATCGCCTCGATCGGCTGCGGCGCGGCGTCGTGGGGATTGTCGCGCACGCTTTCCAGCGCCAGTGGCGAACCCAGCAGGATATACAAGACACTCGCCAGGGCCGGCAATGCCAGCAACAGTCCGGCCGAGGTCCAGCGCGCCGGCGCCCTTGCCGTGGCGACGCGCGCCGGCAAGCCCACTTCTTCGGCGACCCGCCGCTCCAGTTCCAGGCGGGCGCTGTCATATGCGGCGCGCCCGATCACACCCGCAGCGAGATCGGCCTCAAGTTCGCGCAACTGGTCGCGCAGCACCGCCAGGTTCAGGTCATCGCGCCGCACCTGCCCTTCCTCCGCATCGTCCCGTCGCAATAGCGGCGGCAAAAGAAACAGCAATGCGCAGGCCGTCAATGCAAACGCCGCCAGCAAAAATGCACTCATGGCTTATCTCCCTGCACAACATGCCCATCGTCTCCGGCGAGCAGTTCCGCTGCCCGCTGGCGTTCAATATCGGTCAAGGCGTCTATGGGACGGCGCCGGGCCAGCCTGAGCAGAAGTGCCGCAACAGCGGCTGCCAGCAGCACGAAAGGCCCGAACCACAGCAGCCAGGTCGACGTTTTCACGGGAGGACGGTACAACACGAAATCGCCATAGCGCGCCACCATGTAGTCCACCACTTGTTGCTCGGACTGGCCGGCGGCCAGTTTTTCGCGCACCTGGTTTTTCAGGTCGAGTGCCAGAGCCGCATTGGAATCGGCCAGCGACTGGTTCTGGCATACCAGGCAACGCAGCTGTTCGGACAAGGCCGCCACACGTTTTTCCAGCACCGGGTCAGTCGCGCCTCCCGCCGGCACCGAAGCCTGCGCCGGGAGCGCCAGCAGTACCTGCAACATGCAGGCGCAAATAAATTTATGCACGGTTCAACTCCCTGAGCAGGGGCAGCAGGCGACTCTCGACGTCCTTCGGAGTCAGCGGGCCGGTGATTTTCAAGCGGATGATGCCCTGCTTGTCGACCACGAAAGTTTCCGGCACCCCATACACGCCGTAATCGATACCGACACGTCCCTCGCCATCAAAAGCCGATACGGCATAGGGATCGCCATGTTCGCGCAGCCAGGCAGCGCCCTGGTCGCGCCCATCCTTGTAATTGAGGCCCACCAGCGGCACACCTGCGGTTTTGGCTAGGTCCATCAATACCGGATGCTCCTGGCGGCAGGCCACGCACCATGAAGCCCAGACATTGAAGATCCAGACCTGCCCGGCCATTTGGCGCGCCGAGACAGTCTCGGCCGGCGCATGCAGTTGCGGCAGCACGAACGCCGGCGCAGGCTTGCCGATCAAGGGCGACGGCACCTCGCGCGGATTCAGGCGCAAGCCAATGGCGAGAAATGCCAGCAGCACCAGAAAGCCGATGAACGGCAACAGGAAACGCCGCATGTCAGCCTCCCGCGCCGGCCGGCGCCGTGCCTGCAGCCACCGGCACGGTGCGGCTGCGGCGCGCGGCAATGCGATAGCGCCGGTCGGATGCGGCCAGCAAGCCGCCGAACGCCATGATCAGGCATCCGCCCCAGATCCAGCCAACGAAGGGCTTGTGCTGGATGCGCACGATCCAGGTCTGGCGGTCGATCGCCTCGCCCAGCGAGACATACAGGTCGCGCGTCAGGCTGCGGTGGATTGCCGCCTCAGTCATCGGCATTTCCTGCGCCATGTACAGGCGCTTTTGCGGCGTCATGGTCGCAACAGGACGTCCCTCGCGCGTAACCTCGAAAGCGGCTTGCGCGGCGACATAATTGGCGCCCCTGGCCTCGCCAATACCTGTCAGGCGGAACTGGTAGCCGCCGACGCTGGCAATGTCGCCCTGCTGCATGCGCACGTCTTCGCCGCTTTCCATGCCCTTGACCAGCGTCACGCCGATCACGAATACACCGATGCCCGCATGGGCCACCAGCATTGCCCAGTAACTGCGCGGCTGGCTGCGTAATCTCTTGCCCCAAGGGGTGCCGGCCGGCGCATGGCGCAGGCGCTCAAGCAGGTGCGACGCGGTCGCCAGCAAGATCCAGCTGGCCAGCGTCAGCCCCAGCACCACCATGGGCGACGCAGCACCGCTGGCCGCAGCTGCCAGGAGGCCCAGCGCAATCGCCGCCAGCGCCACCCAGCGCAGCTGGCGCGCCAGTTCCGGCAGCGACGCCTGCTTCCAGCGCACGAAGGGGGCCACCGCCATCAACAGCAATACCGGCGCCATCAATGGCACGAATACCGCCTCGAAATACGGTGGCCCGACCGAGATCTTGCCGAGATTGAGGGCATCCAGGAACAATGGATACAGGGTGCCGAGGAATACCGTGCCCGCCGCCACCAGCAGCAGCACATTATTCATCAGCAGGGTCGATTCGCGCGAGACCGGCGCAAAGGCGCCGCCGACGCCCACCGATGGCGCGCGCCAGGCATACAGCAAGAGCGAGCCGCCGATGACGATCGCCAGAAATGCCAGGATATAGGCGCCGCGCGCCGGATCGGTGGCGAAGGCATGCACCGAGGTCAGTACGCCCGAACGCACCAGGAAGGTGCCGAGCAGCGATAGCGAGAAGGTGACGATTGCCAGCAGCACCGTCCAGTTCCGGAAGCTGCCGCGCTTTTCCGTCACGGCCAGCGAATGGATCAGCGCGGTGCCGACCAGCCATGGCATGAAGGAGGCATTTTCCACCGCATCCCAGAACCACCAGCCGCCCCAGCCAAGCTCGTAATACGCCCAGAAGCTGCCCATGAAAATCCCCAGCGTCAGGAACACCCATGCGACGGTGGTCCAGGGCCGTGACCAGCGCGCCCAGGCGCTGTCGAGCCTGCCTTCCAGCAGCGCCGCGATGGCAAAGGCGAAGGCCACGGAAAAGCCGACATACCCCATGTACAGCAAGGGCGGATGGATGATCATGCCGAAATCCTGCAGCAGCGGATTGAGGTCGCGCCCGTCCGCCGGCGCCGGCAGCAGCCGCTCGAAGGGATTGGAGGTAAACAAAAGAAAACTCAGGAAGCCGACGCTGACCAGCCCCATCACGCCCAGCACGCGCGCGACCGTCTCCTGCGGCAGCTGGCGGCTTAACAGCGCAACGGCAAAGGTCCACAGCGCCAGGATCGTCACCCACAACAAAAGCGAGCCCTCATGCGCGCCCCAGGTCGCGGCGATGCGAAAATGCAGCGGCAGGTTCAGGTTCGAATTTGCCGCCACATAAGCGACTGAAAAGTCGTTCACGGCAAAGCTGTGCGCCAGGCAAACGAACGCCAGGCAAAGAAAGGCAAACTGACCGCCGGCTGCCGGCCGCGCCAGCGCCATCCAGCGACGTCGTCCGGTGGCCGCGCCAGCCAGCGGCAGCGTGCCCAGTACCAGCGCCAGGCACAGCGCCAGCATCACGGCAAAATTGCCGATTTCCGCAATCATTTCTTTTCTCCGGTCATGCCTGGATGCTTTGCGGCCGCGCCGCCCTTTTCAATCGCATACGCCGCCTCAGGCGGCATGTAGTTTTCATCGTGCTTGGCCAGCACTTCGTCGGCAAGGAAAACACCGTTGCCGCCAATCTTGCCTTGCGCAACTACGCCCTTTCCTTCTCGGAAAAGATCCGGAAGGATGCCGCGGTACGTCACCGGCAGGCTCTTTGCCATGTCGGTCACCATGAACTGCACGGTCATGCCGTCGGCCTGGCGCTTGACGCTGCCCGCCTCGACCATGCCGCCGATGCGAAAGCTGCGACCTGCAGGCGCCTCGCCCGCCGCCACCTGCGTGGGCGTAAAGAAAAACACGAGGTTCTTCTGGAATGCCGAGAGCACCAGCGCTGCCGCAATGCCCAGCAGCGCCAGCCCGGCGAGCACCAGCGCCAGCCGCTTATGCCTGGTTTTCATTGCCCGTCCTTTTGAAAGATGCGCGTTCGATTTGCCGTGCATGGCGCTGCAGGATGGCGCGGCGCCGCCATTGCAAACCAAGCACTTCCGCTGCCAGCAAGCCGAATACGACCAGCAGCGAGCCCCATACGTAAGGCGCATAACCGCCCATTGCAAAAAATTCCTGCCAGCTGTGCCAGATCATGCCGTCTGCTCCAGAGTGCGTTTTGCCCAATCGGTGTCGCCCTCGCGCTCAAGCACGATGCAGCGCAGGCGCGCCAGGCTCACCGCGATCGCATAGCACCAGAGGCCCGCGGCCGTCAGCAGCATGCCTGCCAACATGATCGTCGCCATGCTGGGCGCACGCGTAAAACTCACCGAAGCGCCCTGGTGCAGGGTATTCCACCACTGGACGGAAAAATAAATTACCGGCACATTGACCACGCCGACAATTGCCAGTACCGCACCGGCACGGTCGGCGCGGCGCGGCTCATCGATGGCGGCCTGCAGCGCCATGAAACCGATGTAGAGAAACAGCAGGATGAGTTCCGAGGTGAGCCGGGCATCCCATACCCACCACGTGCCCCAGGTCGGCTTGCCCCAAAGCGCGCCTGTCCACAGCGCCAGGAAGGCAAACAGCGCCCCGGTCGGCGCCAGGGCGCTGGCCAGCATGGATGACAGGCGCGTGTTGAAAATCAGGCCAATGCCGGCCCAGAATGCCATCGCCACATAAATCAGCATCGATAGCCAGGCGGCGGGCACATGGACGAATATGATGCGGTAGGCATCGCCCTGCTGGTGATCGGTCGGCGCCATCAGCAACCCCAGGGCCAGGCCGGCCAGGGACAACAGCGCGGCGGCAGCGCCGAACCAGGGAATCATCTTGCCGGCCAGCGGGAAAAATGCGGCCGGCGCGGCAAAGCGCAGCCAGCCGCCTTCGCCGCTGCCGGCTTTCGCTGCAAAAATAGAGTCAGTCATCATGCCATCCATGCTCCTTCAATGCGATCCGCGCTCAAGCGCTTTAGCGTTTTATTCAAGCGAGATGCGCAGCGCCGCCGCGGTTGCCCAGGGCGCCAGCGCCATCGCCGCCGCCAGCAGGCTTCCCAGCACCAGCAAGTGGGCATCCGCGTTTTCGGGGCCAGCTGCCGCTGCGCCGGCACCGAAGATCAGCACTGGCACATACAGCGGCAACACCAGCAGCGCTACCAGCACACTGCCGCCACGCACTCCCAGGGTCAGTGCCGCACCGATGGCGCCGACCAGGCTCAGCACGGGGGTGCCTAGCAACAGGCTCAGAAACAACAGCAACGCCGCGCCATTCGGCAAATCGAATTGCACCGCCAGAAGCGGCGCCACCAGCGCCAGCGGCAAGCCTGAAACCAGCCAGTGGGCGATTACCTTTGCCACCACGATCACCGCCAGCGGTTCGGTCGACATCAGCATGCCTTCCAGCGTGCCATCGGCATGGTCGGTGGCGAACAGGCGGGACAGAGCGAGTATGGATGCCAGCAGCGCGGCGGCCCAGACGATTCCCGGCGCCATCATGCGCAGCGCCTCGCGTTCCGGCCCGACTGCCAGCGGAAAGAGCGTGGCCACGATCACGAAAAAAAACAGGACATTGGCGACGTCCGCCGGCCGCCTCACGGCAAGCAGCAAATCTCGCCGGACCATGCACCATGCCACCTTCAGCATGCACCGCCCTGCCCGAGGTCAACTTGCAGGTTGCGCCGCGCCGCCAGCGGCATGGCCTGGTGCGTTGCATGCACGATCATGCCGCCTTGCGCCAGATGGGCGTCCAGCACGCTGCACAGGGCCTTGACCGCATCATCGTCCAGCGATGCTGCCGGCTCGTCGAGTATCCATAAGGGCTTCGGACCGGGCAGGCACAGGCGCGAGAGCGCCACGCGCTTGCGCTGGCCTTGCGAAAGCGCACGCACCGGCGTGTCGCACAACTCGGCCACGTCGAGCTGTTGCAGTGCCTGCAAGGCTGCCTTGCGGCTTATGCCCAAGCCGGATAAACGTGCCGCAACCACGAGGTTTTCCCAGGCCAGCAAGTCGTCCTTCAGGCCACTGGCGTGGCCGACATAGATCACTTCGCGCCGGAAGGACTCGCCCAGGCGCCGTATTGCGGCTTCTTTCCAGAGAACTTCGCCCTCCGCCGGCGGCGTCAATCCGCACAACATGCGCAGGAGGGTGGTTTTGCCACTGCCGTTGCGACCGCCAATGCGCAGGGCATCGCCGCTGCCGACCTCAAGATCAATGCCACTAAACAATTCACGTCCCCCACGACTGCTGGCCACCTGCCGCGTACGCAGCATCAGCAATCACCTGCTGCGGCGCAGCAAACGGCACACCGGCACGCAGCCCGCCGACAACGAGACAATTGCGCAACTGATTTCATGTTTTGTAAAGGCATACGCAGCGAGAATTGATAAAAAATCCGGTTGCAAAAACAACATTGTGCGTTCATCATAAAGTCTAATTTGACATTCGGCAAAGCAAACGACCAGAAAAATCTTTGCCGATAAATTGCCCTATCCGGAGATAGAAACTCGTGATAGAAAATTACAGCACGATGACAAGCGTCCGGCGCGCCACACGGCATTGCGCCCACCCCAGTAGTCGCAAAATTCGGGCAGCAGTTTTCTTCGCCATTTTCGCGGCAGAACACTTGCCACATCAATCGATCCTGCCACTGGAGAACGCAGATGGATAACTCGCAGCCGGTCCCGACCAAAACCCAGGAATTGCGCGCCTTCTTTTTCCTGACCGTGGTTGCCGCGCCGATCCTGGCCGTGGCGATTGTCGGCGGCTATGGTTTTTTTGTCTGGATGTACCAGTTATTTACCGGCTCTCTGCCGACCGGATAAGCCGCGCCGCACGCTACCACGCTTGCCGCCACAAACAGCCCTATGCAGGAACAAACACGCATGACCGATAGCGACAACAGCAACTTGCCGGGAGGCGATCGTGAAATCCATATTGCCGGCATCATCGCTTATTGCGATGCCCGCCAGGTCGACGCGATCAAGGCCCGCATCAGCCTGCTTCCCGGTGCGGAGTGCCATGCGCAATCTGCCGAAGGCAAACTGGTCATCACGCTGGAAACCGAGAGCACGCGCCGCACGGTCGACTGCATGGACGCCATCCGGGCGCTACCTGGTGTATATGATGTTTCGCTCGTCTATCAACACGCGGAGCCGGCTACCGCAATGGAACAGGAAATGGAACCATGAAACTTACCCGACGTGATTTCATCAAGCAGACTGCGGCCATCACGGCCGCTTCCACCGCCGGCATTCCGCTGGCGGCCGAAGCCTCGAATGTGGTGACCGATTCCGCCAGGACCCAGCTCAAATGGTCGAAGGCCCCCTGCCGTTTTTGCGGGGTCGGCTGCGGCGTCAACGTTGCCGTCAAGGATGGCCGGGTGGTTGCAACCCACGGCGACATCAATGCTGAAGTCAACCGCGGCGTCAATTGCGTCAAGGGCTATTTCCTTTCCAAGATCATGTATGGCGCCGACCGGCTGACCAAGCCGATGCTGCGCATGAAGAACGGCAAGTACGCCAAGGATGGTGAATTTGCGCCGGTTTCCTGGGATACCGCCTTCGATGTCATGGCCGAGAAATTCAAGAAGGCCCTGAAAGAAAAGGGGCCGACGTCGGTCGGCATGTTCGGCTCCGGGCAATGGACCGTCTGGGAAGGCTATGCGGCACTGAAGCTGTTCAAGGCCGGTTTCCGCTCCAACAATATCGACCCCAATGCCCGCCACTGCATGGCCTCGGCGGTTGCCGGCTTCATGCGCACTTTCGGCATGGACGAGCCGATGGGCTGCTATGACGACATCGAAGCAGCCGACGCGTTCGTGCTGTGGGGCTCGAACATGGCGGAAATGCACCCGATCCTGTGGACCCGTGTGACGGACCGCCGCCTGTCGGCGCCGCATGTGAAAGTGGCCGTGCTGTCGGTATTCGAGCACCGCAGCTTCGACCTGGCGGACCAGTCGATCATTTTCCGTCCGCAAACGGACCTGGCGATCCTGAACTTCATCGCCAACTACATCATCAAGAACAACGCGGTCAACCGCGAGTTCGTCAACAAGCACACACGTTTCGCCACTGGCAATACCGACATCGGCTATGGCTTGCGGCCGGAGCATGCGCTGCAAAAGGCGGCAAAGAATGCCGGCGACGTCGGCGGCAGCAAACCCAGCACCTTCGATGAATTCGCCAAGTTCGTCTCTTCCTACGATGTCGATACGGTTTCCAAGCTCACCAACGTTTCCCCGGACAAGCTGATCGCGCTGGCCAAGCTGTATGCGGACCCGAAGGTAAAGGTCATGTCGTTCTTTACCATGGGCTTCAACCAGCATACGCGCGGCACCTGGTGCAGCAACCTGCTCTACAACATCCATCTGTTGACCGGCAAGATTTCCACGCCCGGCAACAGCCCGTTCTCCCTGACCGGCCAGCCCTCGGCGTGCGGCACCGCGCGGGAAGTCGGAACCTTCTCGCACCGTCTGCCTGCGGACATGGTCGTCACCAATCCCAAGCACCGGGCGATTGCCGAGCAAATCTGGAAGCTGCCCGAAGGCACCATCCCGGAAAAGCCCGGCTACCATGCCGTCTTGCAAAACCGCATGCTGAAAGACGGCAAGCTCAACGCATACTGGGTCCAGGTCAATAACAACATGCAGGCCGCGCCGAACATCGTGCAGGAAGCGATGCCCGGCTACCGCAATCCCGACAATTTCATCGTTGTTTCCGACGCCTACCCGACCGTGACCACCATGGCGGCCGACCTGATCCTGCCGACGGCAATGTGGGTGGAAAAGGAAGGCGCTTACGGCAATGCCGAACGGCGCACGCAGTTCTGGCACCAGCTCGTGTCCGCCCCCGGCGAGGCCAAGTCCGACCTGTGGCAATTGATGGAATTTTCCAAGCGCTTCAAGATGGAAGAAGTCTGGCCGCCGGAACTGCTGGCCAAGGCGCCGCAATACAAGGGAAAAACCCTGTTCGACGTCCTGTACCGCAATGGCAATGTGGACAAATTCCCTGTCAGCCAGGTGGAAGCAGGCTATGCCAACGACGAAGCCAAGGCCTTCGGCTTCTATCCGCAAAAAGGCCTGTTCGAAGAATATGCCGCATTCGGTCGCGACCACGGCCATGACCTGGCGCCTTTCGACACATACCACCGCGAGCGCGGCCTGCGCTGGCCGGTGGTCGACGGCAAGGAAACCCTGTGGCGCTACAAGGAAGGCACCGATCCCTACGTGAAAGCGGGAGAAGGCTTCCGCTTCTATGGCCATCCGGACGGCAAGGCCGTGATCTACGCACTGCCCTATGAAAAGGCGGCCGAGGAACCGGACAAGGAATTCCCGTTCTGGCTATCCACCGGCCGCGTGCTGGAGCACTGGCATTCCGGCTCGATGACGCGGCGCGTGCCGGAGCTGTATCGCGCCTTCCCGAACGCCGTGTGCTACATGCATCCGGAAGATGCCAGGCAGATCGGCGCGCGACGCGGCGACACCATTGAAATCGTGTCACGGCGCGGCGCGATGAAGTCGCGGGTGGAAACGCGCGGACGCAACAAGCCGCCACGCGGCCTGGTGTTCGTGCCCTGGTTCGATGCCAGCCAGCTGATCAACAAGGTGACGCTGGACGCGACCTGCCCGATCTCGCTGCAGACGGACTTCAAAAAATGCGCGGTCAACATCCGCAAAGTGTAGGAGAACATCATGAAAAAACTACTCATTGCGCTTCTGATGCTGCCCGTTCTGGCATTTGCCGCGCCGGGCGGTACCGGCGCGCATGACGCCATGCGCGGCCCGACCCCGATACTTGAGACGACCACACCGCCACCGCTGCTCAACCCGGACAACAGCGACGTGCGCCGCTCGCGCAACTATGCCATGCAGCCGCCCGTCATCCCGCACAAGGTCGAGGGCTACCAGCTCGACAAGAATGCCAACCGCTGCATGATGTGCCATGCGCGCACCCGCACCCAGGAAAGCCAGGCGCCGATGATCAGCGTGACGCACTTCATGGACCGCCAGGGCAACTTCCTGGCCGAACTGTCGCCGCGCCGCTATTTCTGCATGCAGTGCCACGTGCCGCAGGCAAATGCGAACCCGCTGATTGAAAACCGCTTCATTGATGCCGATACCATGCTGAACAAGCCAGCGCCGGCCACGAAAAAATGAAGGGAGCCGCCATGAAACAATTGCTGAAGCGCTACTGGAATGTCCTGAGGCGGCCCAGCGTCCACCTGAGCTTCGGCTTCCTGGTGATCGGCTCATTCATTGCCGGCATCATTTTCTGGGGCGGCTTCAACACCGCCCTGGAAGCCACCAATACCGAAAAATTCTGTACCGGCTGCCATGAGATGCGCGATAACGTGTTTGTTGAACTGCAAAACACGATCCACTTCTCCAACCGCAGCGGCGTGCGCGCCACTTGCCCGGATTGCCATGTGCCGCACAAATGGACTGACAAGATCGCGCGCAAGATGCAGGCATCCAAGGAAGTCTGGGGCAAGATTTTCGGCACCATCGATACGCGCGAAAAATTCGAGGCGCACCGCCTGCAGCTGGCCAACAATGAATGGCGCCGCTTGAAAGCCAACAACTCGCTCGAATGCCGCAATTGCCACCAGTTCGAATCGATGGATTTCACCAAGCAGAGCAAGCGCGCAGTCGATGCCCATTCCACCTTCCTCGCCGGCGGTGAAAAGACCTGTATCGATTGCCACAAGGGGATCGCCCACACGCTGCCCGACATGGCAGGCGTGAAATAAAAAAACGGCGCCGCAATGGCGCCGTTTCTGTATCGGGCAAAGGCAGTATCAGATCGTCTTGGAGTAACGCATGCGTTCCAGCTTGATTTCGTGCGGCATGCCCAGATAACGGTCGAACACCATGCAGATATTGCGGATCAAAAGCCGCCCCTTCGGCGTGACGGTAATGCCTCCTGCCGTCATTGTCAGCAGGCCATCTTCCTGGAGCTGCTGCACCTGCTGCAATTCACGGGCGAAGTAAGTGCCAAAGTCGATGGCAAATTCCCGTTCGATGGCCGGCATCGACAGCGCAAAATCACAGGCCAGTAACTGGATCACGCGACGGCGCAGGAAGTCGTCGGCGTTCAATGCCAGGCCGCGCGCCACCGGCAATTCGCCGGCGTCGATGCGCTGGTAATAGTCTTCGAGCTTTTTCTCGTTCTGGCTATAAGTGCCGCCCACCGCGCTGATTCCCGAGACGCCGCACGACACCAGCTCGGCTTCCGCATGGGTGGAATAGCCCTGGAAGTTGCGTTGCAGGCGATTTTCCCGCTGCGCCACCGCGAGGTCGTCGCCCGGCTTGGCAAAGTGGTCCATGCCGATATACACATAACCCGCGCCTGTCAGCCGTTCGATGCACAGGGCCAGCATGTCGAGCTTGGTTTCCGGGCTGGGCAAATCCTCTTCGAGGATCAGTTTCTGCGACTTGAACAGCTGCGGCATGTGCGCGTAGTTGTAAATCGAGATACGGTCCGGGTCGGCATCGATCACCTTGGAAAGCGTCTCGCTCATCGTGCGCATGTTTTGCTTGGGCAGCCCGTAGATCAGGTCGATGCTGATGGAACGGAAACCTGCGTCCCGCGCCGCGTTGATCACGGCGAGCGTTTGCTCCTGCGGCTGGATGCGGTTGACGGCCTTTTGCACTTCCGGGTCGAAGTCCTGCACCCCCAGGCTGATGCGGTTGAAGCCCTGGGCGCGCAACACATGCACGCGCTCCGGGTCGACCGTGCGCGGATCGATTTCAATCGAATATTCGCCAACCTCGTCCGGAGCAAAACTGAAGGATTTCCGCATATGCGCCAGCAAGCCATCCATCTGCGCATTCGACAGGTAAGTCGGCGTGCCGCCACCGAAGTGCAGCTGCTCGACCTGGTTCATGCCCTCGAAAAGCTGCGCCTGCATCGAGATTTCCCGCAGCAGGTAATCGAGATAGATGTCCGCCTTGTTATGGTCGCGGGTGATGATCTTGTTGCAACCGCAGTAGTAGCAGAGCGACTCGCAAAACGGGATGTGCACGTACAGCGACAGCGGCGTGGTGGCGCCAGCGGCACGCACGCGGGAGACTGCCTGCAGATAGTCTGCATTGCCGAATCCCGGCGTGAAACGGTCCGCTGTCGGATACGAGGTGTACCGCGGCCCCTGTTTGCTGTGGCGGCGGATCAGGTCGGCGTCGAACTGGACGAGCGGACCGGTGATGGGTAATTCTGCGGGGGCAGTCATGTTGCGCACTCCTTGCGACTCGATACGCAAGTGTACGAGCGCAGTGCAGCAAAAGTGGTTGATCCAGGTCAAGCAAAACCAGGTGGACGCGCTCCTGGCGCTGCAAAGGGCATGATCAAAACATCAAGTTAGGAGGCTTGATCTGGATTATTTCCATTCTGCCGATGCACGGAGTAGCATGCATGCCATGCCACCCCTGTTGCCTGCGGAAACCGCCGCAATGAAAATCGTCCTGAATGTCGTCGCAAGCATTGCCGTTGTACTGGCAATCCTCGGACTATTCCTGCCACTGCTACCGACCACGCCTTTTTTGCTGCTGGCCTCGGCCTGCTATGCCCGCGGCTCGACGCGGATGCACAGGTGGCTGCTGCACAACCGGCTATTCGGCGAAACCCTGCGCAATTATGAAAACAACAAGGCCATTCCCTTGCGCGCCAAGGTCGTCGCCCTGGTCCTGCTGTGGAGTTCGATGCTGTTTTCAATCTGGACAGTCGGCCATCCAGCCCTGAAGGGAATACTGCTGGTGATCGCCCTGGGCGTCACCGTATTCCTGTTGCGCATGAAAACCCTGCAACCGGCCCCGGTCGAGATCAGCGGGTGCGCGAAAACTTCGCCGCCAGCTGATTGAGTTTCTCGCTGCGCCGCTGCGCTTCCTCGTCGGCTTTTTTTTGCGCGTCCTGGGCCTGCCGTTGCGTCTTGCGCAGTTCGGCATCCTTTTTCAGGCGCTCGTCGAGCGCCTTGCCCGCATGGGCGCGCTGCTCTTCCGTGACCTCGCCGGCGGCGTTGCCATCCAGGTCGAAGCGGGCAGTCGCCTTTTTCATCGCCTTCAGATACCGCAACGAATTGGTATGCATGCCGAGCGCAATGCGCAGCGCCTTGCGGTTCAGGTCCGGCTGGCGTTCGATCAGCTGCTTGTCGATGCCGATGGCCAGCGGCAGGCAATCGCGCAACACGGCAAAATTCGTCTGCAATTCCTTCAGCAGGGCACGTGCGACTTGAAAGGGGCTGGGCACGTTGTTTTCGATACTCATACAGGATAAAAAGAGTGAATTTCCAAAGGAATGCAGGATATCACGGAGTCGCGCCCGTTCCTTGCGTTGGATACGCCTGAGACTGTGGCAATTTTTTCTTGGACACCAAAAGTTACCCTAAAAAAACTAGCAAACTGGCAACATTAATGGCATGCTTTACAAACATGACACTCGCCAACCCCATTGCCACCAATAAAGATACCCTGAGCCGCATCGGCCGCTTTCGCATCATCCGCGAACTTGGCCGCGGCACCATCGGTTGCGTCTATCTCGGGCATGACCCGGTCATCGACCGCGAAGTCGCCATCAAGACCTTCCTGCCCTCGATGGCGGCGCCGGCACGCAGGCGCATGGAAGAACAGTTCATCAATGAAGCGCGCGCCTCCGGACGCCTGAACCATACGAATATCGTCACAATTTACGAAGCCTATTCGGAAAGCGGCACGACCTATATTGCGATGGAATACCTGCAGGGCACCGAACTGCACCGGTTGCTGGCGGCCAAGCACAAGTTTTCCACCAGCGACATTGCCTCGATCATTTATCGGCTTGCTGGCGCCCTGGACTTCGCCCACAAGCACAATGTCGTGCATCGCGATATCAAGCCGGCGAATATCTTCCTGGTCGCCGACAATCAGCCCAAGCTGATGGATTTCGGCATTGCGCGCGCCCCCAACCGCGTCGCGGATGAACAGGGTGACAGCAACGACGCGCCCTACACCCTGTATTGCAAGGACAACCTGCTCGGCACGCCGAATTACATGTCGCCGGAGCAAGCCACCTACTCCCCGGTCGACCACCGTACCGATATCTATTCACTGGGCGCTGTGATGTACGAGATGCTGACCGGACGCCGGCCGTTCGTGGCGGAAAACGTCGAAAAGCTGCTGGAAAAGATTGCCCACAGGGCCCCCAAGGCGCCGCATGAAATCAATCCGGAAATACCGGAAGGCCTGTCGGCGATCGTCATGCGCGCCATGAGCAAGCGCCCGGAAAAGCGCTTTGCCAGCGCAGCCGACATGGCCGAAGAAATCAAGCGCTACGTATTGGAAGGCAAGCGCCGGCGCCGCGAAGACCGCACGCGCGAAGGCGAGGAAAAACGGCGGCGCAGCGACCGCCCGCAGGAAAAGAACAATCCGGGTTTGCTCGGCCGGCTTTTCAGAACGGTCAGCGGAAAATCCTGAGCCGCATCCCGCCTTAGCGCACCAGCGCCAGGAGCGTGACAGCAGCAGCCAGCGAGGCGGTGCACAGTGCCGCGATTCCCATGCGCTTGCGGTTGTATAACGCGGTGCGGCGACCGAGATAGATTTTGTTGTACAGTGAATGTCCCATGGCCCCACCTCCCCGGCAGTAATAATTTTACGCGTGAACTGAAATCAAACTGATCCTGGCATGTCTGTCTAACAGCCATGGATCAACGATACCAGCACCACGGAAGTTGTCTGGCAAAGAAACAAAAATTTACATCCCCTTGCAACGGACTTTTCAACCTTACAACGTCAGGAGCACAGCATGAATCAATACCAGATCGCCGTCATTGTCGGCAGCCTGCGCCGCGATTCCATGAACCGCAAGTTTGCCGATGCCCTGATACGCCTGGCGCCGGCGGAATTCTCCTTCAAGCAACTTGATATCGGCACCCTGCCGCTGTACAACCAGGACAATGAAGCCAACCCGATGGAAGCGGTCAGGCAACTGAAAGACGACATCAAGGCGGCGCAAGGCGTGCTGTTCGTCACCCCCGAATACAACCGTTCGATTCCCGGCGTGTTGAAAAACGCCATCGACCATGCGTCGCGTCCCTATGGCCAGAGCGCCTGGGCAGGCAAGCCGGCCGGGGTGATCGGCGTGTCTCCCGGCGCCATCGGCTCAGCCCTGGCGCAGCAGCATTTGCGCAATATCCTGGCGTACCTCAACATGCCCACCCTGGGGCAGCCGGAAGCGTTTGTGCAAGCCAAGGAAGGTTTATACGATGATGCCGGCAATATTGGCGAAGCCAGCAAGAAATTCCTGCAGGGGTGGATGGGTCGCTACGTCGACTGGGTCAAACAGCACGCGGCCTGATGTAGCCGGCATCCAGGTATCGGGCCAGCTCGATAGCTCCGACATACATAAGCGCGCTGTAATTCCAGGGTGACCGGGATGCCTGCACTGGATCCCCTTTCGCGTCCAACTTTCTTCACAATGCCTCAGATCTTAGGGCAAAAAACGGTTACTACCAACGAACCGTGCGAGTGTACGTCAGCGCACCGATAAATTCCCAAACTCAACTTATAGTTGCCCATCAACTCGCGAAGCGCGCTACCGGCGCTGCCAGGCGCGGCTCCTACACTACAGCGAAACGACCGTCATGTTGCCGGTTGTGCTGCATATTTTGGGAATACAACAGAGATTCGGCCTTGCCGGCCACCACCTATGCACATTGCGAGCAGACGTCTCGCACAAAGGCCATTATGCAAACCAGCAGAATTTTGAATGACATTCCCGCACTGACGACTCCGTCGATTTCTGAAGCGCGCATGCAGGATTCACCGGCCGATGCCGCCCTCACGCCCAGCTCCGCGGCGGCACTGGTTCCGCCCGTCTCCCGAGGCGCTGCACTCACGATTATTGCAACGGTGGCACTCGTGTTTGCGCTGCAGTGGGCGGAAAACTTTTTCATCCCCGTCATTTTCAGCATCCTGATTTCTTATACGTTGACGCCGGTCGTGGCCTGGCTGGAACGCATCAAGGTTCCACGTATCGTCGGCGTCAGCCTGATACTGCTCACGCTATTGGGCGGGACTGTCGCCGTGGTTGATTCGCTCCACACTGAATTTCAATTGATAGTGCAACGCTTGCCAGATGCGGCGCACCAAATCACGACGGCGATATCCAAAGCGCAGGGCGGCCAGCAGAGCACCATGCAAAAAATGCAGGCAGTTGCCACTGAAATTGAAAAAGCGACCGCGCAAGAAGCCGGTGCGATTCCTGGCGCCAAACGGGTGCCGGCTCCAATTGTAATCGCCCGTCCCGCCTTTAAACTGCAGGAATGGTTATGGGCAGGGTCAATGAGCGCCGCCGGCTTCCTCGGGCAAGCGACCATGGTTGTATTCCTGGTGTTTTTTCTTTTACTGTCCGGCGATAGCTTTAAACGCAAGCTGGTGAAGATTACGGGGCCATCGCTGGCATCAAAAAAAATCACGATTCACATCCTGGACGATATTAACCAATCGATCCAAAGCTATATGTTCATGCTGCTGGTCACAAACATCTTGCTGGGCGTGTTGCTATGGGGGGCGTTTCGCTGGATTGGCCTGGAAAACGCCGGCGCCTGGGCCGTTGCCGGCGCATGCTTGCATATCATCCCCTATTTTGGGCCAATGATTATCGCCCTGACCACCGGCCTCACGGCGTTCATGCAGTTTCAATCATTATCGAAAATGTTTCTGGTATCCGGCACTTCGCTGCTGGTCGCGGTCCTGGTCGGCACTTTTATCACGACCTGGATGACCGGGCGGATTGCAAAGATGAATGCGGTTGCAGTGTTTATCGGCCTGCTTTTTTGGGGATGGGTCTGGGGTATCTGGGGCCTGTTGTTGGGCATCCCGATTATCGTGATGGTGCGGGTGATTGCAGAACACATCGAAGGCTGGCAGCCAGTGGCGGAATTGCTGGGCGAATAAAATCGCCTGCCAATAAAGCCGATTACTTATACAACCCTGTATTTTTTAAAAGGCATCACATGAAAAAATTTATTTTTGCAGCAAGTTTGCTCGCCTTGAGCTCCGCGGCAATTGCGGCTGACGTTGGCGTATCGGTCAATATTGGCCAGCCTGGATTTTATGGCCAAATTAACATCGACAACGTACCACAGCCGCGCGTCGTCTATGCTCAACCTGTGCTGATTCAGCGACCGGCACGTTACGTCGAGCAGCAGCCAGTCTATATGCGGGTGCCGCCAGGACATGCCAAGAAATGGTCGAAGCACTGCGCCAAATACAATGCTTGTGGCCAGCGCGTGTATTTTGTGCAGGACAGCTGGTACAACAATGAATATGCGCCACGTTATCGTGCGCAGCAGGGCGATCTGAATTCCCATCATGACAATGGCCGTGACGGTCATCCTGGCAATTACGTCAGGCAAGATCGGAATGAAAAACAGGATAGAACCAGCAATCATGATCACGGCAATGGCCATCAAAAAGGCAACGGCAAGCATTAACGCTACACTGACGCAGTAACCGGGATGATCCTCTAAAGAGTCAAGAAAGGATCGTTCCCCCTATAAGATTGTCATTCCTAGGAAACGCCGCTGTTTCTTCTACCTCGGTTACGACATATCCGTGCCAGCGAAAATGCCTTGATCGTCAGATATGCATCCAGCTTCCTCGTCCATTCTTGCAGTATCTGTCGTCCCACACGTCCTCCCCCCTCCATTCTGGTGCCGCTTTGGTGTACTGCCAGACACGGCAGTGCACGCTCTTCAACGTCGTAGACTCCGAACGCTTCGCGCAGTGATCGGCGCTCGGGAAGCGCATAGACGATGCCGTCGGCTTTCTTAAAGGCAGGTATCATCACATGTTCATAGAATTTGACGGGCACATTGATGCAGCCACAGGAAAGCAAGACTTAAAGTGAAAGAGGCTGGCACGATTTGCATCGTGCCAGCCTCTTGTCTGCGCTTTAACGGATCTTTCCGGAATTACCTGGTGCCAGAGACTTGAACTTCCACCCGACGATCAGGTTGCAGGCATGCAATCAGCTGCGAACTGGCTTTCGTGCCTTTACATTCGCCTGGCTTGGTCACCGGGTCGGCGCCATTGACGCCTTTAGACGTGATCTTGACGGCCGGGATGCCTGCCGATTGTGCCAGATAAGCCTTGACCGCTTCCGCACGGCGGCTGGACAGTTTCACGTTGTAGGCATGCGAACCGAGGCGGTCGGTATGGCCGGTGACGATCACGACATCAAAGGCGGTACCCTTCAAATCAGCCGCCAGCTTGTCGAGCGCCTGCTTGCCGGCCAGCTTGAGGGTCGTCTTGTCGAAGTCGAACAACGAATCGGCGGCAAAGCTCACACGGGTCGCTACCGGCGCTGGCGCCGGAATGACAGTGACAGGTGCCGGCTGTGACGCAGGTGCAGCCGCAACGAATACCGGCGTATCAACGCGCGCTGCCGGGGTGGGTGTTTTTGCGCCGAAGCGGTAAACCAGCCCAACCGAGATCAACTCGATGTCGCCCTTGTTACCGACGGCATCGTTGATACGATAGCGTTCCACTTCGCCGCGCATCGCCAGCGCGTCAGTAAACGCGTACTGAAGGCCTACGCCGAGCTTGTAGTTGGCGGCGCGCTTGCTCGGATTCGGATTGGTGACGGTCACTGCACCGGTGCTGACGAAACGATCCCGGGTTTGCGCATAGGTAACACCGGCGCGGCCGAATGCGGAAAACTTTTCCGTGATCGGCAAAATACCGACCAGGTCGAGATTCAGGCCTCTGATCTTGGCATTGCCGGTCAGCGTGCCGGCCGGTATCGTGTTGGCGGTATATCCGAACTTGCCCAGATCGAAATAGCCGCCTTCGAGGGCGAGATTCCTGTTCAGCTGATAGCCGCCAAGAACCTTGTAGCCGGTAGCGCGGTCGTCATCAGTGATCGTGCTCGATGAAAAGCCGCCGTTCAACAAGCTGCTACTGATGCGGGCGTCGTCGATGGTCGCCCTTGACTGGCCGATATTGGCACCGGCATACCAGCCGGCCTGATTGGTTTCGTCGGCCATGGCGAAGGGGCTGGTGATCGCTGCGAGAGCAATCAAACCCAGCGCCCGTGATGCGCTTGCTAATTTCATACAGTGCTCCAGGAAAATTTCAGAATATTTGTGAGGCGAGCTTGTTGCATGTTCAAGGCATTGCCGGACCAAACCGGTGCGTCGTTCAGCCGGCATGCGTCATGCATTTTTACTGGCAACCAAGCGGTGCAGTGACATGCCCGGGCACGGAAACGACGTTGGAGTCAAACACGAACGCGCCAGCGGTGAATGCGCCGGCAAACAAGCGGCCGCACGAGGTGGCACCGGTCGTCATCGTGATATCTGCGCCGGCCAGGATATTGCCTTGCCATACAGAGTTCGTGCCAAGCGTGGCGGAAGTGCCCGCCTGCCAATAAACATTGGATGCCTTGGCGCCGTTGATCAGGAGGATGCGTGCGCCCGCTGCAGTGCCGATGGTGCTTGACGACTGGAAGATGAAGGAAGCATCAGGGTCGTTCTGGCCATCGAGCGTCAGATCACCGGTGATCAGGATCGACGTGGTGGATTGATAGACGCCCGGAGCGAACAGATTGTCTCCCTGAACCAGTGCATTGCCGGTCGGTGCACCGAGGGTTGTGCCAGCCGCAATCGTGGTGGCGCCGCCCAGCGAACCAGCTGCCGGAGGGCCGGCCGGTGGGGTAATGCTCAGATACGCAGCACGCAAGTCAGCCTGCACCGCATTGGCAGTGGTGGTATCTGGGAATGTTGGCGTAATGACGGTGCCATTGATGGTCGGCGGGGAACCGCCACACAGGCCAAAACCGCCGACGTTATCGACCATTACTGCATTACAGGTGGCGGTTGGATTCAGTACCACATTGCCATTGATATGGCTGATCGGGACAGTCAGCGTATTGGTGACGCCGGCAGTTGCGGCAATGCCGTACGAAGAGGCTGTTCCAAGATTGACCGCTGAAGGAGGCGTTACCGCGGCGACTGGGGCTGTCTTGAAGTTCCATGCATAGTCACAACCCATCGCCCTGCCAGCGGCGCTCGTGGCGGCCTTCAGGATCACCGCAGTATAAGCGGTGTTGGGCAAGAGCGCCGACGCGGTGGTGAAAGTCGCGACGTTGGTGATGGCGTTATAGGTGACCGATGCCGGGACAAGCGCCGCGCCGCTCGCAGGGGCAACGGCAAAGCTGGAAGAATTGATGGTCGCGGCAATCATCGGCATGCTGAAAGTCGCCGTAATCAATTTGCCGCCGCCAGCCACGCCATTGGTGCCCGTGGTCGCTGCCTGGCTGCCACTGACCGGATTCGTCACGGATACTGCCGGAATGGTGGCGCCATCGACCGGGCATATCGCCCCCGGAATGATTGAGCCCACCGGGACTGTAAACACGGCAACGCCGGCGCCCAGGATCGGGGCGCGTCCGCTATCGCCACCGCCGCAACCGGCGATGAAGGCAACCAGCAGGCAGGGAGTAAGCCACTTCATTCTTGTGGAGTACGTTTCTAATCTGTTCATTTTGTTTTCTTTCGGTTTGGAATGACTGTGGTTAAGCTGACACGTGGCGCCAGAGTGAATCCACTTGCTTGGGAACCGCCCAAGTTCAAAAAATAGAAACGCGGTTCGTATGGAGGAAGCTTGCGCTGTTGCAAGCATTTGATCGGTGCGCTAGCGAACGCAGCGCCCATTACCGCCATGCACAGAGCCTTCTAAGCCGCCGGCATTGTTCTGGGGGCGCCGCAAATGGGCTTTGCGCTGATCATAGCTGCCGCATAGTGCAACATGATGCCCCTGACGCCTATGCCAAGGGCACCTCGCTGACCATCTTCATCTGGGGGTGTACGACTCTTGGCAAACGGCGGGGAGCGGGACTGATGCAGCAAACGATGAAGCCGAGAATCAGACAGAACCTTGAGCAACAGCCAAGGCCGTTCCCTGAGAGACCGCCCGCGCTGTGCGATGACCAGCGCGCAGACGCTCGACAATGGAATCAACGACGAGGGGATTTCAGTATGTTCAAAAATGATCTCCGCCGCAGCAAGCTTTTAATGTATTAACGAGCAGCAAGCATACGATGCGTGACATCCATCCCCACGCCGCGATAACCGACAAACCGGCTGGCGGTATCGAAAATCGGCTCACCGCTGACTTGCAGATACTGAATCGTGCCGTCGGCAATGGTGCGGCTATAAATGAGATCCAAAAATGGCTTGCGGGCGGCGATATTCGATTCGAGCATTGCCCGCTCAGCCGCATTCCAGCCATCCAGTATCGTAGTGGTGGAACCTAGCATTTGGTCTGGCGCAATGCCAAGCATCTCAAATACGGGGCCAAACACTTTGGTGAATTTTCCGAGAGCATCTTGCTCCCAATACCAGTCCGACGACAATTCCGTAAAACTGCGAAACCGGGCTTCGCTCTCGCGCAATTCTGCCGTGCGTTCTTGCACTGTTTGTTCAAGTAGCCTGTTGTAGTTATCAAGCTTTTGATAGAGCAGACGCACTTCCAGCATGTTGTGAATGCGGGTCTGCACTTCGACCAGGTCGAATGGCTTGCTGACAAAATCTTTAGCGCCGGCTTGCAACGCCCGCAGCTTGTGCCCCGGTTGCGCGGTGATCACTAGTACAGGCAAATAACCTTCCGCCTCCAACGGCTTTAACTTCTCCATGACTTCGAAGCCATCCATCTCCGGCATTTGCAGATCAAGCAGAATCAGGTCGTAGCGATTTTTACGGTGCAACTCTGCCACTGACTGTGGGTCGCGCGTCGATGAAATCTGCAGATAGCCGGAATTGCGCAGCATTTGCTCGAGCAGCAGGACGTTGGCCTCTTGATCATCCACGATCAAGATAGCGGCATGTAATATTTCTGACTTTTCTAACACGGTGTTTACCCCAAGGCCGTTGATCGGATCTTATGTGCTTACGGTAGCAGTTCAGACTTACGCGTTGCGCCAATCTCCGCCGCACGACGCAAGGCGACGTCCAGCGCATCCATAAATTCCGGCACCTTGATTGGCTTGGTCAGGTAGCGGAAGAAGCCCGCATCCAGTCCTCTCTTTACGTCACGCGGCACCGCATTGGCAGATAGTGCAATGATCGGGATATGCGCCGTGCTCGCATCGTTACGTAAAATTTCCAGGGCATCAAAGCCGCTGATGCCTGGCAAATTAATGTCCATCAAAATCAAGTCTGGCTGATAGGTGCGCGCAAGCTCCACGCCGAGATGGCCGTCCACCGCAGTCAATAATTTCAAATCACTGCGCCGCGCAATCAATTGTTCTACCAGCACCAGGTTGGCAGGATTATCTTCAACATACAGCAGGGTGCGCAGCGGCGCCCGAGCCTCGGCCGCGCTAAGCCGGCTGTCGTCGCCAAGACTCTCGCTGCTACCGAGCGCCAGCGCAGGTGCGCTCGATGCCGCCAGGTCAAACCAGAACACGCTGCCGGCACCAACCGTGCTGGATACGCCAATTTCACCGCCCATCAATTCAATCAATTGCTTGGTAACAACCAAACCAATGCCGGTTCCTTCTTCGCTGCCATTGGCCTGCCCGAGCCGGTTAAATGGCTGAAAGAGCTGTGCAACTTGTTCCTCGCTCAAGCCGGCGCCCGTGTCCGCGACACTGACGCGCACACGGTTCAAACCGACCAACGCGCATTCGACGGTGACAGCACCGCCATCGCGATTGTATTTAATTGCATTGGCCAGCAGATTGATCAGCACTTGCTTGACCCTGGTGCGGTCTGCGTGAACATAAAAATGCTTGTCAAACGACGGGAAGGTCATGCGAATCTGCCGCTTTTGCGCCTGCGGCTCAATCATGGCCTGGCAATCTTGCAATACGTCGGCCAAAGACATGGCCTCTTGCGACATTGTCACCTTGCCCGACTCGATCATCGCCAGATCAAGAATTTCATTAATCAGGCGCAGCAAATACCAGCCTGCCTGCAGAATCTGATCGATTGACTGCTTTTGCGCCTTCGAAGGTGGCGGCGTATCTGATGCCATTAGCTGCGCAAAGCCGAGCACGGCGTTGAGCGGCGTACGGAGCTCGTGACTCATGCTGGAAAGAAATTCTGACTTGGCCAGGTTCGCTTTTTCGGCGATCGCGCGGGCGCCTTCCAAGGCGGCATTCGTTTCCTGCAAAGCATGCTCGAACTGCTTACGTTCGGTGACGTCGCGTGCCGCGGCAAAAACGCCTTGCAAGTTTCGATCGCGGTCATGAAAGGTGGTCGCGTTATACGACACCACGGTTTGTTTGCCGTCGCGGGACAAGGCCGTCAATTCGTAATTAGTGACTTTGCCTTCTTGCAGAACTTGTGTGATGGCGGCTTCTGCCCGCGCGGGATCCGTGAAATAATTTTTAAACGGTGCACCGATCAAATCCTCGCGGGAAGTACCGGTCAACAGCTCCATTTGTTGATTGACATCGCTGATGATGCCACGCGGATCAGTCGTCATCAGTGCATCGATATTCGACTCGATCAGCGAACGGGTGTAATACTGTTGATCCCGCAGCCGCTGGTCAAGCAGCGCTTGTTCGGCTTCGACCCGCTTGCGCTGCGAATTGTCCGTACCGATGAACATATAACCAATCAAGTGATCCGCCTCATCCCGCAACGGGGCCACCGAAACCACGACCGGAAAGCGACTGCCATCCTTGTGAATATAGGTCATTTCATAAATATCTTCGACGCCTTGTGTGGCCTTGGCGACCAGCGCTTCAAAGCCGGCGGCAACAGGACGTCTCAATTCCACGCTCAGTGCGGCGGCCCGAGCAGTCAACACCTGCGGCTCCAAAATGTCGGCCGGCGTCATTTTCTTGACCGCGTCGATTGCGCCATAACCCAGCATGCGCTCAGCACCGACATTAAAGATCTGGATGACGCCCTGCGGATCGGTCGCGATGCAGGAAAAATTTGCGCTATTGAAAATGGCATGTTGCAGTGCGCCTTCTTTCAGCAAGGGCTGTTGCGCTTCCTGCAACGCGCGTTCGATCTTCAACCGCGCCGCCATTACCCGGAGAATCCGCACATAGATAAAGGTTAGCGCCGCCAACAGCACCACCACACCACCTTCAATGATTTTGACAAGCGTGGTGGATTGGGCGGCAGTATTCAGGGCGATGCCGCCGACCAGCAACAATACCGTCAGTGTCATGCCGAAACCGACCAGCATCAATCGTTCGCCCGGCGCATTTTTATTGGTAGAGATCATTGAAATCACTTGCATTTACTTGAACCGAAATCCCGATTCAATAAGGTTGCCGCACGATGGCCTTGCGGATAAGACGATTTGACGTGAAACGAAAATCCACGTCCTGGCGTGGCAAATTTCCCGCTCTTGCTTCTCAACTTCACGAAAATCCTGCGCCTGGCGGCTGTATTTGACGCTGGCGGGTATCGGATAGCAGGCGCGCGAACTCTTTTTTGACGACGGCGTAACATTCGCAGACATTTTTTTCAAGACCGGCCCGGTTGGCCACGGTAATGTGTCCCCGTCGATAACGGATGTAGCCACAGTTTTGCAGCTTGCCGGCGGCTTCAGTCACGCCTTCACGCCGCACCCCCAGCATGTTGGCGATCAGTTCCTGCGTAATTGTCAACTCAGTTGCCGGTATACGGTCGATCGTCAGCAACAGCCAGCGGCAGAGTTGCTGCTCGACCGAGTGATGGCGGTTGCACACTGCCGTCTGCGACATCTGCGTCATCAGTGCCTGGGTATAGCGCAGCAGAAGGCGCATGACCGGACCGGCACGATTGAATTCTTCCAGAAGAAGATGCGCTTTCAAGCGGTACCCATGACCGCCAGTTTGCACCACCGCACGACTTGACGTCGTATCGCCACCCATGAAAATAGAAATGCCGAGTATGCCTTCATTGCCGACACCAGCCATTTCAGACGATCCGCCGTTTTCCAGCAAATAATGCAGCGATACGATCGCCGTGGTCGGAAAATAAACAAATTGGAGCTTGCCGCCGGATTCATAGAGAACGTCACCAAGGAGCATCGGCACTAATTCCAGGTGAGGCAACAGGCGCGAAAATTCCGCGTCGAGCATGGCTGCCAAGAGGTGGTTTTGATTAGGATCGTGGATACTGGACATGGGATTCTGGCTTCCAATCGTGAGGCAAACGGGCTCAGCAAGACCGGGAGCATGGGATCACACGGTAACACACAGCGTTCCTAACGCAGCACTTTATTGCGTGTGCGCCGTTGAAATCGTGCATATATCCAGATATCCGATTCTATTCCGCCAATGTGGCCGGCTTTTTGAACGCCAGCAGGTTTACTTCTGATATTTCCCCGATCACCTGACGTCGCACGCAGCGCGCTCGTTTTGATGTGTGTGACAACGCACCGACCACCCTCATGTTTAGGAGCATCTTAGGGCATCGGTGATGTCACATTACAAAAGAACGTGCTTTGCATAGCCTGGGCCGATGTAACGGCGCCTGCACCAAAACCAAACGCCATTGCGTAACACGGCAAGCCAATCAACTTGCCAAACTTCATATAACAACAAGGGAACCACCATGAACACTGTAAATAAGCGCTCGCTCCATCCGATGATGATGGCCGCCTGCATTGGTCTTTTCGTATTTTGCGCGGTAGGCATCGCCGCAATGATGGGATGGATACCGAATTCGATTGGGAAAAATCCCGAAGCCTCTGCACTGATCGCCGACAACAAGCCCGCCGAAGTTGAAAAGCCACGGCACGTGGCGCAGGCAGTGAAACAACAAGCCGCACCGGTGCGCGTGGCAAGCGCTGTGAAGGCAAGTTGCAGTCAATGCGGCATTGTGGAATCAGTTCACGCCATTGAAACACGTGGCACAGGCAGCGGTGTCGGCGCCGTCGGCGGCGCCGTCGTCGGTGGCCTGTTGGGAAATCAGGTCGGTGGCGGCAATGGCAAAAAAGCCATGACAGTCGTCGGCGCGCTAGGTGGCGCGGTGGCCGGCCATGAAATCGAAAAAAGCGCCAGAGCCAATATCAGCTATGAAACCGTCGTCCGCATGGAAAACGGCTCAATCCGCACCATTGCCAATGCAACGCAGCCTTCATGGCAAAGCGGCGACCACGTCAAAGTGATCGATGGTGTTATCCGCTCAAGCTAGTCAGACCGGTGCCAGCCTGCGTGCCTTGCACATGGTCTGGTCTAAATATCCCCGTGCTGCATCATTTTTGTTGCCGGATTCCTTTTAATTTAACAAACACAGGTTGCAGATGCTCGAGTTAATCCAGCGCGGCCCGCATCCTTGTAGCGCGACCTGAACCCTGAAAGAAAAAAATGTTATATACCATTGCAGTTGTCCTGGTGATCTTGTGGCTTCTTGGCCTGGTGACCTCCTTTACCGTTGGCGGATTGATTCACGTTCTTTTGGTCATTGCAGTCGTGGTCGTTCTGCTGCGCATTATCAGCGGCAGAAAGCCGCTTTAAATGGCTTAACGAATACATTCTTGCGCGTGACTTTCACAAGGAAGTGCCAGTTGCGGAGGTATAAAAAAGACAGGCACGACCTGTCTTTTTTAATGGCGAATCAGTTGATCGGATGATTCAGAGTTTTGAGCGCAACGATGCTTGCTGACGCGCCAGGCGCCTGGCCTGGTCGTCGAATGACATTGAAAGCCTGGCAGCTTTCAGGGTGGATATGTCCGGTTCCAGGCTACGCTGTGGCGCACGCGGCATAGCCCACGCCACCCTGCGCGCCTCCTCTGCTGCTGAATAGTTATTGACGGCGTTTATGACCTTTGCCTTGACTGGCCGTGGACCAGACGCAGGGCCAGCGTCAACGGCTCTGGCTTCGGCATGGCAGGACTGGTCGGTATATGTCACACTGCCGGCGTCATCGATACACTGAGAGACCGCTCCCGCGGCAGGTACGTTCAACGCCATGAGAAGCAATGCGCCGATGATTGAATGGGGGAAAGGAAAATGGATCATGCAAGGCCTGTCGTGTTTGAATCGTTGCAGCATGCGCCGATCCCGCACGAATATCGGTTCGTCACCGCACCAACGCGCACGCAACTGATCGGCTTAAGCCGGATCTTTTCCACGCGTACTGGCAACGCCGGTCAATATGCCAACCCCGAGCAAGATCACCGATGCGATGGCGACATATAGCGTCGGCACGCCCGCAGTAACCAAACCCCAGGCGACGCCGCCGATAAGAATAGCAAACCCGACTAGATAAATAAGAAATGACATAAGGACTCCGATAAAGTAAATGATGATAAGACGCCGCGCCGGTGATACTGGTTACATCGACATTGCATTAAAATTACATTGACGATTTATACAAATAAAAACCCGGCAAAACATTCTATTTTTGCCGGGTTTTTTACAGCGCCAACGTGCTGTGCTGTTTCTAGAATCTGTTTTATTTGGTTGCGCCCGGAGCCGATGCCGTCGATGGCGTAGCCAGGGAATCCTTCAGCACTGCATTTGCCTCTTTCATTTCCGATTTCATTTCCGACTTTGCCTCAGACTTTTCGATCTTCATTTTTCTCTCTGCGGCTTTTTTGGCCGTCTTGTTTTCTGCCTTGGCGACTCGGTGGGCGTGGCGTTTTTGCACGATCGGGTCGGAATAAACTGGCGCATTTGGATCCACTTTGACGGTGTCTGCACCAGAGACTGCCTGCGCCGACGCTACATTGGCGAATGCCATAACAGATGCTGCAAGCAGTAAATGACCTAATTTCATGGGAATTTCTCTCTGTAAGTTTATAAATAATGAAGTCAAAGACACCAAGCACAAAACCTGTTTGCGCTTAAGCGCTTTTAAAGGACTGGCTGTGCAACTGCCACCTCTGTTATCCGCTTTTCCTGCCGAGCGCTCTGTTCGCTGTCGCACATTCGTTAAATTATGAAATTTAAAACGATCTTTAGGCAGCGCAACAGGAATTTCTCCTAGATTTCGGAAACCTAATGGATGGTCAATGTGCCGCCTGCTGCCGTTCATATTCACTGCGCTTCATGCTCAAGTAAGTCTGACGATCCATTTCGCGCAATTGACGCGGATAGCGCTCAGTGGCAGTAAACCAGTCCTGCAGGCGCTTTTCGGTTTGCGAGGATTCGGCAGAGTTGGCTGCACCCAGGAAGGCATCGATCGCCAGGTAATAGCGCATCGTATTGCGCTCCATTAAGCCTCGCACCCCGCCAATATAGTCAGGCTGCCCGTCATGACGCTTGCCGATCACGGAAAATCCAACTTTATGACTGCCGATCGTGCCGAGATAGGTTTTCATCGCCAGTTTTCCAGCGAAGCTCACGTCGTACGAAAAAGTTAAATGCAGAAAGGTTTTATCATGAGGAAGCGGTACGGCCTCCAAAAAAATACGGTACGCGCTGGTCTCCATAGGCCCTTGCCTGGCGCTCAAGGCGACACCGAAGTATTGCGGTGTGGCTGCCGCCACGCTATAGGTAAATTCAAATTGCTCGGTATCGATCAATTCTTCAGGAGTTTTCTTGCCAAGATTAATTCTCAGCCTGGAAGATGACGGCCCCTCGGTGGCATTGCAAAATTTGGTATTGATATGCAAGAGCATGATGTCGCACCAATGATCCGGATTGTTTAATCCGGCATGCACTGCGCTAAACGGATGATTGACGACGGCGTATATATCGCCGCCGAGACGACTCTCGCCTTCCGACGATTCAAGTATCAACGGCTGTTTGAATGGCGTACTTCGCAACGACGCTTCCAGCGACGCATGTTTGGCATGCAGCAGCGCGACACTCTCAGATTCGGCCGCTATGGCCGGACTGACTGCCGCACAAAATAGTAATAACGCCAACGCCCGGCGCACGACCGTGCCCGCATCCTGTCTGATTTTTGCTTGCTTCATCACGATTCCTTTGTAATCCTGCGGCCACCCGGCATTCGCATAAGGCGCCGAGGTATCAGAGCCAATAAGCCAATTGTCGTGCGGCCCATTCCTTCAGCCTGTCACCAGTGCCTCGCCGCTGCCATTTGCCAGGAGTGATTTCGACCGAGTTGCGCAAATCTTCCGTAAACGCGGCCTCCATTGCTGCGCCAAACTCTTCCCCCATCACCACCAGATTGATTTCACTGTTGTGTAAAAAACTTCTGGTGTCGATATTGGTTGAACCGACGGTCGACCACATTTTGTCGACGACCGCGGTTTTGGCATGCAAGATAGCGACTTGCAACTGATAGATTCTGATCCCGCTTTCCAACATTTCAGCGTAATAAGATCGCGCTGCATGAAACACCAGGCTACTGTCGGTCACGCCTGGCAAAATAATCCTGACGTCGACGCCACGGCGCGCTGCTGCGTTCAATGCCTGCAAAATCTGTGCATCCGGCACGAAGTAAGCGCTGGTGATATGCACCGTGTGCTGCGCGCCTTCAATTGCCAGCATGTAGGCCTTGTAGATTTCATGGTCGCCGCCGGGTTCGCTGGCGAGCACGCGCACAAGCTTGTCGCCAGCCTCGATCTGAGGTGGAAAGAACATCCTGTCTGGCAAATCCGGCGCATTCTGGCTCGCCCGGGATTCCAGAAAAACGGTTTGCAGCGCCGCCACGGCGGGGCCTTCAATTTTGATATGCGTGTCGCGCCAGCCCACTTTTTCATCGCGGCGGGCAGACGAGCGAAATAGCGAACTGGTCGAATAATCGCCACTGATATTGACGCCGCCAGTAAATCCAACGCTGCCGTCGACGATAAGAATTTTCCGGTGATCGCGGTTATTCGGCAGCCACGGCCCGATCAGTTTCAGTGGATTGACCGGATTAAACGCGAGCAGGTGGATGCCGGCATCACGCATTTTGTCAAAAAACGCTTGCGGTGTGCCAAAGGTGCCGACGCTATCGTAGGTGATGGCGACCTGCACCCCTGCCCTTTGGCGGGCGATCAAGAGGTCCGCAAACTTCATGCCGAGATCGTCTTGATCGAAAATATAGGTTTCCAGATGAATATGGTGACGGGCGTTACTGATCGCCTCAATCATTGCCGCCATGGTTTGCGGACCATCGTAGAGCAGCGTGACTTTATTGCCGGTGATAAGAGAACTTCCGGTCGCTGCCTCTTCGCGCACCGCGACTTCCCTAACGTCGGCATGCGAGATGCGCGCGCCGTGCCAACGCCTGGCAATGAGCGCGTTTGATTTTGCCGGCCTCATGTCGCCTTGCGCATTGGCCACCGTCGGGCTAGCCACGGAGATCAGCGCATCATCACGGTAAGGCACCTCGGGCAAGGATGCGCATGCTGTTGTCAGCAGTATGGCGCAGCCGGCACCGATTGCATGGATCAGTCGCTTGAAGTTAATGGCGCAACTGGCGCGGAATGGCGCCTGCCGACCGCCTGCTGCGCCCGGCTTCATTATGTGCGCGCCATGACGCCGTCGGTGATCTTCACCTTGTCGCCGACGCGATAGACCGGTTCCGTTTCCGAGGGGATGATTTGGGTCGCGCCGTTTTGCGAACGCACCACGATTTCGTAGTGGCTCGTCTTGCTCATGTTGGCTTGAATCCTATTGCCGGCATAAGCACCGCCGACGGCGCCCGCAATTTGCGCAGCGGTACGGCCGTTGCCGCCGCCGACTTGCCGGCCCAGCAAGGCGCCGACAACACCGCCACCGATAGTACCCAGGTAGTTGCCGTCTCCCTTGACTTCAATGAGGTTGATTGCTTCGATCGTGCCACAGGTGGCGCAGATGCGATCAGCAGGTGCCGGCGCCGCCGCGACATTTTGCAAGGCTTTTCCCAGCTTGGCGCTGGTGGTGCGCTCTCCGATGTGCAAATAGGCGGTGACGACGCTATTTGCAGCGATTCGATCGCGAGTGCGAATGGTATAGGTATTGGCGTACTCGCCGCTGCTTACTTCAGGCAGATAGATTTTTCCCTTGACGCCTTCGATTACCAAGTCGACTTTGGCCCCCGGTGTTCCACGCACTGTAAATTGCAAGTCGTCGCCGCGCGACAGGTCGCGCGATTGGACCACGTCGAAGCGCCCGATGACAGGCTGCGGTCCAGGCGCGGCTTTGGCGCTGTGATAGCCGACACCGATTTGCAGGGATTCATTCAACACGGCGCTGGCCACTTGATTGCCGACGCGCAGGTTGGCGGTGACCGGGCTGCGCGCAACGATTTTGTCACGGCTGCTGATCGTATAGCTGCCTTCATAACGGCCGGGCTCAATTTCCACCAGCGTGAGATTGCGCATGGCGCCGTCGATACGCATGGTGGCTGCGCCTCCCGGGGTGCCGTACAGGGTAAAGTCCAATTCCACGCCGGGCGCGAGTTTGCGCGCCTCATCGACGTTAAAGCCTTCGATCCTGGGCGCGGATTGGCTTGTATTATATTGTTGCGCCTGAACCGGGCCAGGCAACAAGGCCAGCGGCATCAGTACCGACATGGCAACTATGCCACTCAAAAGCGTTTTTGCGATTTTCATTTTTATCCCTATGGGTGTATGCAGTATTGGATCAACTTTGTTTCTTTAACCCAAGTCTGCACAGTATCCAGTGCATGCCGATCGGTCTGTGTGCTAACGAACGCTTTGGCAGGACTCAAGCTTTACGCGATGCCAGTGCCAAGCCCGCAGCACCGGCTACTGTCATCATGACCCCACCGATCAGCATCCAGATCGAACGATCGCTGGGCGCGCCATTAAAAATCCTGGCAATGCTGGAATTGAAGGAGTTCATTTCACTGATACCGAAAAGCAGCAACATGATGCCGCCGGCAAGAATCGCTAACGAGATTGATTTATTCATACAGTCCTCTCAAATAAGGGCGCCGATGAAACAACAACGGCCTTTCCATTGCCATGCATTTGGAAAAGCCGTTGTAAATTTCAGGTAAGCCGGCCGCAATGCGGCCTGAGCTTTATGCAGATTTATTTCACGCGCATGTCGTTTTTTACCGCAGTCACGCCACTGACGCTTTTTGCCACGGCGACGGCACGACTCATGTCGCCAGGATCGGCCACGAAGCCGCTCAATTGCACAGAGCCTTTGAAGGTTTCAACATTGATTTCCTTGGATTTCAAGGATGCGTCATTGAAGATGGCGGCTTTAACTTTGGCGGTTATGGCAGTATCACCAATGTATTGGCCCGTGCTCTCTTGCGTTGGCGACGATGCACAGCCCACCATGGCGGCAGCAAAAGCGACAGCGGCAAAAAGGATGGAAATTTGTTTTAATTGTTTCATGATGATGTTCTCCGAATAACGTTAAAGAAGTAATAATCAACCTGCCACGCGAAGTCGGCAGGCAAAGCGGGTTTTACAGTGTGCGGACCACGGTTTTGGCGCCGGTCAGCTCGACATCGACGCGGCGATCAGGTTGCAGGCAAGCGACCACTTTCACGCTCTTCTCACCCTGGCAATTGCCGGCTTTCGTCATCGGCTGACTTTCGCCGGTGCCTTCGGCATCGATACGGCTGGCTTGTACATTTTTGCTTATCAAATATTCTTTGACGGACTGCGCACGGCGCTCCGACAGACGCTGGTTGTACTCATTGCTGCCGAAGCGGTCGGTGTGGCCGGTGGCGACAATACTGTCATACGTGGCGCCGTCAATCTGACGCACCAGGCCATCCAGCATCGTTTTGCCTTCGGGCTTCAATTCCGCGCTATCGAACGCAAAAAGTGCATCGCCAGAAAAGCTGATCTTTTGGGATTGCGCTTGCGGCTTCGCCTCTACTGGCAAGGCGGCTGCCAGGACCGGCGCCGGTGCGGCAACGGAGGTGATGGGGCGGCCGCAAGAATCGACCGAGCGCGACGGCGTCCATTCGCTGCTTTGCCAGCACAGGCCTGTGCTGTTCATGACAATCACAGAGCCAGGGGCGTCGACCAGGTAACCCTGGTTCTTGCTGTCCTGACCCGCTGCCATGGCGGCCATCGGAATGAGCGCCGTCACGGCAAAGGCTGCAAGAATCGTTTTTGTAATTTGTTTCATATTATTTTTTAGTCCCTAATTTTTTTCAGTCCGGGAAAGCCCCGAATCGACAGGCATCACATCAGACGCCCTGCTAGGCGAATCTAGCTGGAGTAACGCGGTCGCTGTTTGTTTCTTAATTTGCGTCAATGGAGTCAGAATACGCACCAGAAACATGTCCGTCCGTGCGCCACCGCACCAAGCAAGAATATGGCGGGAGCCTTGAGAAATCGCAGGATTTTGAATTGACCAAGCTGCGCCGAAATACCAGCGAAAAAAATGGCTGGCTTTTACGCTAACCGCGCCGCCAGGTGGCGTGCCAGGCCAACGCCACCGGCGCGCATGACCGCATCGTGATTCCATCGGAAAATCGGCTTTGCCAGCGGCGCAAGCACGATCATCCATAATTTGGTCGTGCGCACCTGCCATTCGTAGCGCACGGTAGTGCGGCCCTGGCCGCGCAGGAAGCGCCAGCAGCCCTTGCCTTCGAGGTCACCTTCGACACGTCCTTCCAGAAGCAGTAACGGCTCGACCCGGGTCACGCAGGTGACGAACATCAGCCGGTAAGGCAGCACGCCCTTCCAGATATATCGCTGCCGTGCGCCTAGACCATCGGCATCGCCGCGCTCGAGAGTGACAACCGATTCGGCGCCTTTCCACCAGTCGGGCCATGCCTCGGCATGGAAAATTGCGTCCCAGACGAGATCGAGCGGCGCATCGAATTGCCACTCCGTGAACAGATGGTAGCGATTGTTGCAGGCTTCGAGCATGCTACCCTCCCTCATTCATGGCGCAAATAATCGCTCATCGAAAGGCACGTCGATTTCGACATCCGCCATTTCGACAGTTTCGACCATGGCGCCATCAACATCAAAGCTTTCCACTCTCAACGGAAACATGGAAGCGGTCGCCAGCCACACCCGATAGCGATGCACGCCAGCCACCACAGCTGTTCCGCTGCCAACAATGTCCAGGCCAATTGCCGCGCGCGCTGCAAGCGCCGACTCGCCCAGTTGCATCATGCTGCCACAGGCGCGTAGCTCCTGGAGGTTGGTCAGCAACGCGCCGATATCGGAGCGATCAATCCGTTGGCCGCTGCGGCTGCGAAGCAAGGGGTTGCCTGCTCCCAGGCGCAGGGCCGGCGCACGATTCAACCCGAAAGGCCATAATCGCACCTTGCGCACGACGGGATCAAAGATCACCACCATGCCGCTGTGCGGCTGGATGAAGTCCATCCGGACCCAACCGGGCTTGCGATAGAAATAGCGGATCACCTGGCGCTCGCCGTCGGCGGCCGTTGCGCGGATGGTGAGCTGATAAGTAGTCAGTGCACGAAAGCGCTCTGCTGCATCGTCCAGGGAATCGGCCATGGCATTACCCCCGAGCGCCACGATAAGGATCAAGGTAAGTATGCCCCATGGCACGCGCTACTCCCTTGCCTCCAGCACGCCTGCCATGCCACGCTGGCGATGGCTTTTAAAGCCAAGCAGGCGCTTGGCACAATAAAATGCGTACGTTCCGGGCGGAAGCTTGAGGCGCAGCACTTTCGCTTCTTCGGCAAGTGGCACATCCACCAGTACCGTACCATCGGCGCCCATACTTTTCTGATCGGCAGCAGCATCCAGCGCAGCGCAAGGAGTACCTGTCCAGTACGCAAGCAGGGCAAATACGACGGCACACCGCCGGGTGTACAGGGACGGCTTCATTGACTCCACCTTGTGACGAACCACTCCCAACGATCCTATAGATTCCGTGCTGGAAATTTGGTTCGCCAGGCAAAACCCCTTCATCCGAACTCATTTTACGCAGTGCCATCCAAGGGCTTCCTGCCTTGATTTTTTTCAATTGAAAGGATCCCTTAATGACTATCCGCAAGCCAAACCGGACGCACGTCCAGTCTTCGAACCCGGCCCAAATGCAACGCCGCAAGGAATCGGGCGACCAGCACATCCTGCCACTGGACGACCCGGATGAAAGCCCGCATCGGCCGCAACACCTCAGCCGGGAGGACATGCAAAAGACCTTGCCGCGGTCGGGTACCACGCCGGAAGAGCCAGAGTCTTTTTGAACACGACGTCATCAACGGACATAGTCGTTGTGATTAGCGAAGCAGGCACATCGTTCGCCTGCTTCTCCTGATCAGTTTCCGCGTCTTCCGGCCCGCCCAGGCAGCATGTCGAAAAGCTTTACAACCCGCTTGAGACTTTCGATGGAGATTCTACTAACTCATTGAATAATTAGCTTTTTATTAAGTCGGCTTGTTTTTTGCTTAACGTTATGACCCAGACAAACCAACTTAAGGAATATCAAATGAAGCTATTTAAAAAAATGACTTCGGGAATAGCCGCCCTTGGGTTCCTTGCTGTTGCGTCGACTGCACAGGCCATTACGTTTGATGTCTCGGCTTCCCTCACGCCTGGCGCCGGATACGGCGTCGATTCTGGCTCGAATCCCGAGAATGGCGGCACGCTGCTGAATGTGGTGTTTACAAATTCCGGGATTCTCCAGAGCTTCCCATTGAACGCCATTAACGATACCTACACTTTCACCATCGGAACGGTGAATTTCAATGAGCCAAACATCGGGAGTGGTGCCAACCTGGGCATCAATAACAATGAACAGGACAATCTCAGCGTGCTCGCTTCCTTTGTCTTTACCAACCCGCTGGGGACAACCCAAACCCTGACGGCGACCGGCGTAGCCACTCAAGGCTCAATCAGCGATCCCGCCGTGGATTACACGCTGAGCTGGAATCCGCTGGCAGTGAATTTTGGCTCGGGCGGCCAATTTGAAATTGATCTGCTCGACCTTTCCTTCAGCAACATCGGCACGCAAGCGCAAACCGCGACGATCAAGTTGCTGGCGCTGCCGACGACGTCCAATGTTCCCGAACCGGCCTCGCTGGCGCTGTTGGGACTGGGACTTGCCGGGCTCGGCTTTGCACGGCGCAAGCGTGCCGCCTGAACCTAAGCGTCAAGCCAGCACTGATTCAAAAAAGCCTGCCCTGAAATAGAGGCGGGCTTTTTGTTAGCCTGGCCGGCCATCGTACCGGCGCCATTTCTTCAGAAAGCAAAAAGCCCAACCTTGTGAGTTGGGCTTTTTGCTTGAGTCTACTGGTGCTGATGAGAGGAATCGAACCACCGACCTACTGATTACGAATCAGTTGCTCTACCAACTGAGCTACATCAGCCAAGACCGCTATTTTAGCAAAGAACCGGGCTGTTACGCCAGCCGGGCATTGTCAGGCGTAATCGGCCCTGATCAGGCATCGCGATGGTAGCTGGTCACCAGCTCAACCTCATTCTTCGACCCCAGGAAAACCGCCACGCGCTGGTGCAGGGTTTCCGGCTGAATGTCCATGATGCGTTGCGTGCCATTGGTGGCAGCGCCACCGGCCTGCTCGACGATGAAGGCCATCGGGTTGGCTTCATACATCAGGCGCAGCTTGCCAGGCTTGTTTGGTTCGCGGGCATCGGCCGGATACATGAAGATGCCGCCGCGGTTCAGGATGCGGTGCACGTCGGCGACCATGGAAGCAATCCAGCGGGTATTGAAATCGCGGCCGCGCGGACCGGTTTTGCCGGCCAACAGTTCGCCGATATAGCGCTGCACCGGCGCATACCAGTGGCGCGCGTTGGAGGCGTTGATGGCGTATTCCTTGGTATCGGCCGGAATCTGGATATTTTGCTGGGTCAGCACCCACGAACCCATTTCGCGGTCGAGCGTAAAGCAGTTGACGCCATTGCCGGTGGTGAGCACCAGCACGGTTTGCGGGCCATACACGGCATAGCCGGCGGCGACCTGCTTGCTGCCCGGCTGCAGAAAGTCCTGTTCCGTCGGCGTGACCATGCCGTCCGGCGCCTTCAGCACCGAGAAGATGGTGCCGATGGAAACGTTGACGTCGATATTGGACGAGCCGTCCAGCGGGTCGAACATCAGCAGGTATTCGCCCATCGGGTAGCGGTTCGGGATCGGGTGGATGGTTTCCATTTCTTCGGATGCCATGGCCGCCAGGTGGCCGCCCCACTCGTTGGCTTCCAGCAGGATCTCGTTGGAGATGATATCGAGCTTCTTCTGCACTTCGCCCTGGACGTTTTCGCTGCCGGCGCTGCCCATCACTTCACCGAGCGCGCCCTTGCCGACCGCATGGCTGATGGTCTTGCAGGCGCGGGCGACGACTTCGATCAGGAGGCGCAACTCGGCCGGCACGGTATTGTGCTGGCGCTGTTGCTCCACCAGGTGTTGCGTAAGGCTGATGCGTTTTGCGTTGTTTGTCATGGTGTTCCAGTCAGTTTGCAAGGGATTTCGAGATAACTTCCAGCACGTCGCCCGACAGTGCCGGGGTGTCGGCGACCTGCTGCAGGGCGGCGCGCATTTTTTCGCGCAGCGGCGGGGCAAATTTGCGCCAGCGGTCGAGCGAGCGCGCCAGGCGCGCGGCGACCTGCGGGTTGATCGCATTCAGGGCGATGACGTGCTCGGCCCAGAAGGCATAGCCGCTGCCGTCGGCGGCATGGAATTGCGCCGGATTGGCATTGCAGAAGGCCAGCACCAGGCTGCGCACGCGGTTCGGGTTTTTCAGGGTGAAGGCGGGATGGCGCGCCAGTGCGCGCACTGCCGCCACATCTGTGCCGCGGGCGGTCGCCTGCAGCGTGAACCATTTATCGATGACCAGGGCTTCATGCTCGAAGTCGCGGTAAAAACGCTCCAGGCCGGCCTGGCGTCCGGGCGCGCTGCTGTTGACCAGCGCGGTCAGCGCAGCCATGCGGTCGGTCATGTTGCCGGCATGGTCGTACTGCGCCTGCATGAGCGCATGGGCAGCGGCATCGTCGCGCTCGCCGAGGTAAGCCAGCGCCAGGTTTTTCAAGCCGCGCCGGCCGGTCGACTGCGCATCCGGGCTGTAGGGGCCCGGCGTCTGGTTGTCATGGTAAGCCGCGAGCAAATCTTCCTGCAGCTGATCCGCCAGGGCGCGCCGCAGCGCCTGGCGCGCGCGGTGGATGGCATGCGGATGGATCACGTCCATCTCTTCGGAAAGCATGGCTTCGGACGGCAGCATCAGCGCCACTTCACGGAATGCCGGATCCAGGCCGGTATGGCGCAGGGTGCTGCGCAGCGCACTCACCAGCGCTGAATGCTCGGCAAGCGATGCGCCCGATGGCCCCGCAGGCAAGTCGGCGGCGTCGCCATCGAAAGTCTGGGCAGCGGAATCGGCCAGCAGCAGCTTGTCGACCAGCACCAGCAAGCGGCGCGTGGCCAGGCGCTGGCCGGCTTCCCAGCGGTTGAATGGATCGCTGTCTTGCTCCATCAGGAAAGCCAGTTCCGCATCGGTGTATTCGTGGGTCAGCACCACGGGCGCCGAAAAATTGCGCAGCAGCGAAGGCACCGGGCACTCGCCCACGCCGTGGAATACGAAGGTCTGGTGCGCTTCAGTCAGCTCCAGGGTGGCCGTGGTGGGCGCATCGGCTGCCTGCGCGCCGGGCGTCAGCTGCAGCGGCATGTCGCGGCCGCTGGCGTCAAGCAGGCCGACGGCGACCGGAATATGAAATGGCAGCTTCTCTTCCTGGCCCGGCGTTGGCTTGCAGCTTTGCGCCAGCGTCAGTGTGTAGGTTTTTTCGTGGGCGTCGTATTCGCCGGTGGCCGACACATGCGGCGTGCCGGCCTGGCTGTACCAGCGCTCGAACTGCGACAGGTCACGGCGGTTGGCGTCGGCCATGGCGGCGCGAAAATCATCGCAGGTCACAGCCTGGCCATCATGCCGCTGGAAATACAATTCCATGCCGCGGTTGAACCCGTCGCGGCCCAGCAGGGTCTGGTACATGCGCACCACTTCGGCGCCCTTTTCATACACCGTCACGGTGTAGAAATTGTTGATCTCGATATACGAGTCCGGGCGTACCGGGTGCGCCATCGGGCCATCATCTTCCGCGAACTGGGTCTGGCGCAGCACGCGCACATCCTCGATACGCTTGACGGCGCGCCCCGAGGCGCTGCCGACCATGTCGGCGGAAAACTCCTGGTCGCGAAAGACGGTCAGCCCTTCCTTCAGGGACAGCTGGAACCAGTCGCGGCACGTGACGCGGTTGCCGGTCCAGTTATGGAAGTATTCATGGCCGACCACCGCTTCGATGCCGGCGTAATCGATATCGGTTGCAACGCGCGGATTGGCCAGCACATATTTGGTGTTGAAGATGTTCAGGCCCTTGTTTTCCATGGCGCCCATGTTGAAGTCGCCCACGGCAACAATCATGAAGCGATCCAGGTCCAGTTCAAGGTTGAAGCGCTCCTCGTCCCAGCGGATGCTGTTCTTGAGCGAATCCATCGCGTGCTGGGTCTTGTCGAGGTTGCCGTGCTCGACCCAGACCTGCAACAGGACTTCACGGCCGGACTTGAGCTGGAAGGCTTCTTCCTGGCACACCAGGTTGCCCGCCACGAGCGCGAACAGGTAGGACGGCTTCTTGAAGGGGTCTTCCCACAGCGCGTAGTGGCGGCCATCGCCGAGGTCGCCTTCCTCGATCAGGTTGCCGTTGCCCAGCAAGACCGGGTAACGCGCCCGGTCGGCGCGCAGCATCACGGTGTACTTCGCCATCACGTCGGGGCGGTCCGGGAAGTAGGTGATCTTGCGGAAGCCCTCGGCTTCGCACTGGGTAAAGAAATTGCCGCTGGAGACGTACAAGCCCATCAGCGACGTATTGCGCTCGGGATGCAGGGCGGTTTCGATTTCCAGGGTGACGCGGTTCGGCGCGCCCGGTATGCGCAAGGTGTCGCCCTCGAGCAGATACTGCCCTTGCGCAAGTGTCTTGCCATTCATGCGGATTTGCACCAGGCGCAGCTCATGGCCATGCAAGACCAGGTCGCGCTCGGGGCTGCCGGGATTGCGCACCAGGATGCTGCGGGTGGCAACCCGGGTTTCCGCCGGGTCGAGATCAAAGCCCATCTCGACCTGTTCGACGCGGTAGGCGGGAGCGGTATATTGCTGGCGGTAGATCGTCGGAGGAGTGTCTGTACGCATCGCGGTGGAGTCCTGCAAAAGAAAGGCGCAAAATAGGATTTTACCAACCCGGAGGGAGAATCATGAAATTACTAACAACGGCTGGCCTGCTTTGCCTCATGCTTGGCCTTGCTTCCTGTACCCAGGAGCAACAAAACCAGATTAGCCGCTCGGTGCAAAACTGGACCGGCACCAATGGCGTGCTGGAATTTTATGCCGGCGAAAAATTAGCCCGGCGTTTCCTGAAAATCGACAAGATTTCCACCGCACTAGGAACGAGCGATGGCCAGGCACGTTCTTACCGGTATGGTTACGGCATCCTGGATGAAAACCTCAACATGGTGGCGGATGCAGGCGAAAAAAAGGTGTATTTCGAAATCAGCGATTTTGGCGCCAGCTACATTTTCTTCGAAAACCCGCACTGAAATGAATCCGGGACTATCATTAAGCATGTCACAGAATCAACCGGAGCGCGCCATGAGACGCGGCATACCCTTCCTTATCCTGGCGGCGCTGGCGCTTTTGCTGAGCGGCTGTGCCACCCCCACCATCCGCAACGAGGTGACGGCGTTCCATGAATGGCCGGCGCAACTGGCCGACAAGTCCTTTGTTTTCGAGCGGTCTGCCGCCCAAAACAATGACCTGGAATACCGCAACTATGAAAACCTGGTGCGCGCCGAACTGCTGCGACTGGGTTTTGCCGACCCTGCCGGGGGGGCGAAAGCCGCGCTGAAAGTCAACATGGCGTACCAGGTCAGCGACCGCGACGTGCGGGTGGTGCAACCCGTGGTCGTCAATTCCGGCTGGGCCGGGCCCTACTATGGCCCGCGCTGGCCCTACCGTTATTACGATCCGTTTTACGACCCGTTCTGGTACTCGCCGCCGGTCGTCAGCTACCAGGAATCGAATTACCGCCTGTTCCGGCGCCAGCTGCAGGTCGGCATCACGCGCATCAGCGATGGCAAGAAACTGTATGACGTCACCGTTGCCGGCGAAGGCCAGACCTCGTCGCTGGCCGCCGTCATGCCCTACATGGTCAAAAGCGCCTTTGCCGAGTTTCCCGGCAAGAGCGGCGTGCCGCGCCGGGTCGAACTCGAATTCACGGAAGTGCCCGCGAAAGAGCGCAAGCCTCAGGAATAGTAAGCCAGCGAAGCGAAGGTCACCCCCACCACGACCAGCACCGCCGCGACCAGCACAAGCAGCAGGCGCCCGAACTTGGGCGAATCGTCCGCAGCGGCGGGCTCGTTTAATTTGGGGTCAGAGTGCATTTTTATCCAGTCAGTTAATCGGTTTATGGCAGCAGGATGCTCGAACCGGTGGTCTTGCGCGCTTCGAGGTCTTGGTGGGCCAGCGCGGCATCCTTCAAGGCATAGCGCTGGTTGACCGGGATCTTGATCTTGCCGCTGTCGACCATGGCAAACAGTTCGCTCGCCATTTGCTCGAGGTCATTGCGTTTGGCAATATAGGTAAAGAGCGTCGGCCGGGTCACATACAGCGAGCCGCGCGAGGCCAGTTCCTGCATGGAAAATGGCGGCACCGGGCCGGAAGCCGCGCCGAAACTGACCAGCATGCCCAGCGGCGCCAGGCAATCCAGCGAGCCGGTGAAAGTATCCTTGCCGATCGAGTCATATACCACCGGCACGCCGGCGCCACCGGTGATTTCGCGCACGCGCTCGACAAAATTTTCCTTGTTGTAGTTGATCACATGGGTGCAGCCATGGGACTTTGCCAGCGCCGCCTTTTCATCGGAGCCGACGGTGCCGATCATGGTCACGCCCATGGCGCGCGCCCACTGGCAGGCAATCAGGCCTACCCCGCCGGCGGCGGCATGGAACAGGATGGTTTCACCGCCGCGCAAGGGATACGTGCGGCGAAACAGGTATTGCACGGTCAGGCCTTGCAGCATCATGGCCGCCGCCGTTTCGAAATCGATGGAGGCCGGCAGCCGCACCACCTTGGCAGCAGGCATCACGCGGTCCTCGGCATACGCCCCCGGAGGATGCGAGGCATAGGCCACACGGTCGCCCACGCGCAGGAAAGAAACATCGGCACCGACCGCGTCGACCACGCCGGCCGCTTCCATGCCCAGCCCTGCCGGCAAGGATTGCGGATAGGCGCCATTGCGGAAATACACGTCGATGTAGTTCAGGCCAATGGCGGCATGGCGCACCCGCACCTCGCCGGGGCCAGGCGCGCCCACCTCGACATCGACATATTCCATGACTTCGGGGCCGCCCACCCGGGAAATCCTGATTGCTTTAGACATGCGCACCTCGCAGGTTGTAAAAGTGTTTGATCCGAATTGCCAGCATTCTAAACCGGCGTGGCGATGGCGTAATGGCGCGCGCCCGCCGCACTGCCGCTTCACGCTTTCTTGCGCGACAACAAATACATGCCGCACAAAACCAGCGCGGTGCCGCCCAGCTGGATTGCCGTAATCGGCTCGCCGAGGATCAGCGCGGCCAAAAACAGGTTCGACACCGGCCCCACCATGCCGGCCTGGGACGCGCTGGCCGCACCGATCTTTTCCACGGCCAGCATGGTCAGGTAGACCGGCAGCACGGTGCAAAACACTGCATTGAGCAGCGACAGGACATACACCTCGTGCGGCTGCACCAGCATGCCGGCCGGCCGCAGCAGGAAATACTGGGCGATGCACGCCACGCTGGAGACGCACATGGCATAGGCCACCAGGCGCAGGGTGCCGACCTTGCGCACCAGTTCGCCCGATAGCAGCAGGTACAGGGCGTAGGTAATTGCGCTGGACAGCACCAGCGCGCCGCCCAGGGCGATATTGCTGCCGCCGACCCGCACGTCATGCAGGAATACCAGGACCGTGCCGCCATAGGACACCAGCAGCGCGAGCCACTCCAGGCGTGTGACTTTCCTTTTCAGGAAAAGGAAGGAAATCAGCAAGACGAAGGATGGGGCGAGAAACAGGATGAGCCGTTCCAAGCCGGCGCTGATGTACTGCAGCCCGAGAAAGTCCAGGAAGCTCGACAGGTAATAACCGATCAACCCCAGCACGACGATCTTGCCGCGCTCGGCCGGCGACAGCGGCGCGTCGGTGCGGCTTTTCCACAGCGCGATGCCAAGGAAAAACGGCAGCGAAAACAGCATGCGAAATGTGATCAGGGTGACCGCATCGACGTCGTAGCGGTAAATCAGCTTGGCGACGATGGCCTTGGCAGAGAAAAAAACCGCGCCCAGGGTGGCGATGCCGAGGCCAAGCAGGAAAGCCTGGCGCGTCGGCGTCATGGAAGATTGATTTACAGACATGGAAGGATTGTAGGGCTTCCTCCGCATTCATGCCGAAGGCCACGTAAAGGGCAGTTTTGACAAGGGCCGGTATGGTAAAATCCGCGTTTATCCACGTGCCTGCGGTCGACTCGACCGGAATGAAAAACTGGCGTTTTTCCCTTCAAAAACAGGCACTTGCAAAACGCTTACGAAAGAGTCGCCATGGCAGGACATAGCAAATGGGCCAACATCAAGCATAAAAAGGCAGCAACCGATGCCAAGCGCGGCAAGATCTGGACCCGGCTGATCAAGGAAATTACAGTAGCAGCCCGCATGGGCGGTGGCGATATCAATGCCAACCCGCGCCTGCGCCTGGCGGTGGACAAGGCGGCCGACGCCAACATGCCCAAGGATAACGTCACCCGCGCCATCCAGCGCGGCACCGGCGGCCTGGAAGGCGTCAACTATGAAGAAATCCGCTATGAAGGCTATGGCATCAATGGCGCCGCCATCATCGTCGACTGCCTGACCGACAACCGCGTGCGTACCGTGGCCGAAGTGCGCCACGCCTTTTCCAAGTTCGGCGGCAACATGGGCACCGAAGGCTCGGTGGCTTTCCTGTTCAAGCATTGCGGCCAGTTCTATTTCGCCCCGGGCACCAATGAAGACGCCCTGATGGAAGCCGCGCTCGAAGCCGGCGCCGAAGACGTGCTGACCGACGAGGAAGGCGGCATCGAAGTGCTGTGCCCGCCGCACGACTTTTCCGCCGTCAAGGATGCCCTGGAAAAAGCCGGCTTCAAGGCCGAAATGGGCGAAGTGACGATGAAGCCGTCGACCGAAACCGTCTTCACCGGCGAGGACGCCCTGAAAATGCAAAAACTGCTGGATGCGCTGGAAAACCTGGACGACGTCCAGGAAGTCTTCAGCAACGCCGTGATCGAGGAATAAGCACATGAAAGTACTGGTAGTAGGCTCAGGCGGCCGCGAACACGCGCTGGCCTGGAAACTTGCGCAATCGCCGCGCATCCAGATGGTCTATGTCGCGCCCGGCAATGGCGGCACCGAACTCGATTCGCGCCTGAAAAACGTGCCGATCACCGATCCGGCGTGGCTGGCGCAATTCGCCATCAAGGAAGGCATAGGCATTACCCTGGTCGGCCCGGAAACCCCGCTGGCCGCCGGCATCGTCAACATCTTCCGCGACCAGGGCCTGAAAATCTTCGGCCCGACCAAGGAAGCCGCGCAACTGGAAAGTTCCAAGGATTTCGCCAAGGCCTTCATGCAGCGCCACGGCATCCCGACTGCCGAATACCAGACCTTCGCCGACGCCAGCGCCGCGCACGAGTACGTCAACCGCAAGGGCGCGCCGATCGTCATCAAGGCCGACGGCCTGGCCGCAGGCAAGGGCGTGGTGGTGGCCATGTCGCTGGACGAAGCGCATGCCGCCATCGACGCCATGCTGTCGGATAACAAGCTCGGCGACGCCGGCGCGCGCGTGGTGATCGAGGAATTCCTCGATGGCGAAGAAGCCAGCTTCATTGTCATGGTCGATGGCCACAACATTCTGCCCATGGCGACCAGCCAGGACCACAAGCGTCTGCAGGACAATGACCAGGGGCCGAACACCGGCGGCATGGGCGCCTATTCGCCGGCGCCGATCGTTACGCCGGCGCTGCACGCGCGGGTCATGCGTGAAATCATTGACCCGACCGTGCAGGGCATGGCACGCGATGGCATTCCCTTTACCGGCTTCCTGTATGCCGGCCTCATGATCGACAAGGATGGCAACCCCAAGACGCTGGAATTCAACTGCCGCATGGGTGACCCGGAAACCCAGCCGATCATGGCGCGCCTGAAGACCGATTACCTGACCGTGCTGGAGCATGCCGTCGCCGGCACGCTCGACAAGGTCGAACTCGACTGGGATCGCCGCACCGCGCTGGGCGTGGTGATGGCCGCAGCCGGCTATCCGGAAGCGCCGAAGAAGGGCGACGCCATCCATGGCATCCCGGCCGAGACGCCCGATGCCGTCACCTTCCATGCCGGCACCACCCATGCCGACGGCCACCTGGTGACCTCAGGCGGACGCGTGCTGTGCGTAGTCGGGCTGGGCGACAGTGTCAAGATGGCGCAGCGCGAAGCCTACCAGGCGGTGGAAAAGATCCAGTTCAATGGCATGCAATACCGCCACGACATTGGCTGGCGCGCAATCAAGCGGTAAAGGCTCTCCCATGAATTCCGCTTCCGTCAAGACTTACCTGACCGGCCTGCAGAGCCGCATCGTCGGCTCCCTCGAAGCTGTCGACGGCAAGCCGTTTCTGACCGATAGCTGGGAACGCGCCGAGGGCGGCGGCGGCACTTCCCGCATCATCGAGGAAGGCAATGTCTTCGAACGCGGTGGCGTGGGTTTTTCGCACGTCATGGGCAAGAGTCTGCCGCCATCGGCTGCCGCCAACCGGCCCGAAATTGCCGGACGCAACTGGGAAGCCATGGGCGTGTCGCTGGTGCTCCACCCGCGCAATCCCTATGCGCCCACGGTGCACATGAATGTGCGCTTCTTCGTCGCCAATGCCGAAGGCCAGGCGCCGGTGTGGTGGTTTGGCGGCGGCATGGATCTCACGCCCTACTACGGCTTCGAGGAAGATGCCCGGCATTTTCACCAGACTTGCAAGAATGCGCTCACGCCGTTCGGCGCCGAGCTGCACCCGCATTTCAAGAAATGGTGCGACGATTACTTTTTCCTCAAGCACCGCAATGAGCCGCGCGGCGTCGGCGGCATCTTTTACGATGACTTCCACGCCCTCGGTTTTGAGCAGAGTTTCGCCATGACGCAAAGCGTCGGCGACGCCTTCGTCGATGCGTACGTGCCCATCCTGACGCGCCGCAAGGACACCATCTACGGCGAGCGCGAGCGCGACTTCCAGGCTTACCGGCGCGGCCGCTATGTCGAATTCAACCTGGTGTTCGACCGCGGCACCCATTTCGGCCTGCAGTCGGGCGGGCGTACGGAATCGATCCTGATGTCGCTGCCGCCTGTGGTGAAGTGGCGCTATAACTGGAGCCCCGCGCCCGGCAGCGCCGAAGCGCAGCTGTACACCGAGTTTTTGACTCACCGCGATTGGGTCTGACGTACGCACTGCCACCAGGCAAGAACAAACTAGCCAGAATACCTGCCGGCGACCTTGCCATCGCCGGCAGTGTTAGACTATAAATAAAATAACGTAACTTCTACCGGAACAAAGCCCCGCATGGATATCAAAAAACTGCAAGCCCTCGTCGTTGACGCCCTCGAAGACGTCAAGGCACAAGACATCCGTGTCTACGACACCGCCCACGTAACCAGCCTGTTCGATCGCCTGGCCATCGCCTCCGGCACTTCCAACCGGCAAACCAAGGCGCTGGCCGCTTCGGTGCGCGACAAGGTCAAGGGAAATGGCGGCACGATCCTCAGCATCGAAGGCGAAGACACCGGCGAATGGGTGCTGGTCGATCTCGGCGACATGATCGTCCATATCATGCAACCGGCCATCCGCGACTATTACCGCCTGGAAGAAATCTGGGGCGAGAAGGAAGTCAAGCTGGGCGCCGCCAAGCGCACTGTCAAACGCCCGGCCAACGAGCCCGAAGAAGAGGAAGAAGCCCCGAAAAAGCGCGGACGCCACCTGACCGTCAGCCGCGCGCCTGCCGAGGTTGAGGCGGAAGCGCCGAAAAAGACCCCGGCCCGCAAGACTGCCACGGGCGCCGCCAAAACGGCAACCAAGACGGCTGCGAAGACGACCCGGACGACGGCAGCAAAAACGACGGCTGCAAAGACTGCGACCGCCAGGACGACTGCGGCGAAAACGACTGCGGCCAAGTCCACCGCCGCCAAGACCGCTGCGCCCCGCAAGACGGCTGCCAAGACTGCTCCTGCCCCGGTCAAGGTAAAGGTTGCCACCCGCAAGACGCCGGCAAAGAAGTCGCCGGCCAAAAAAGCCGGTTAAGCGCCTGGCATGCAGTTGATCATCGCTGCAGTCGGGCACAAGATGCCCGACTGGATCGAAACCGGCTTTTCCGAATATGCCAAGCGCATGCCGCCTGAATGCCGGCTGTTGCTCAAGGAAATCAAGCCGGCAGACCGCGCAGGCGGCAGGACAGCAGAAACGGTCATGGCGCAGGAACGCAGCCGCATCGAAGCAGCGATCCCGAAGGGCGCACGGATCATTGCCCTGGACGAGCGCGGCAAAGATGTTACTACTGTCCAACTTTCCAAATTTCTGACAGAGTGGCAACAAGACGGCCGTGATGTTACATTTGTCATTGGCGGTGCCGACGGTCTGGATGCGCAATTCAAGGCGGGCGCCGACATGCTGGTGCGCATTTCCAGCCTGACGCTACCCCACGGCATGGTACGGGTACTGCTGGCGGAACAGTTGTACCGCGCCTGGTCGATCACGCAAAACCACCCCTATCACCGGGTGTAATACACAATAATAAGTAACCTCATAACGGCATTTGACCAAGCAGGGCATGAAACACAGCGACCAGAAAATCTACCTTGCCTCCAAGAGTGCGCGCAGACGCGAGCTGCTGCGCCAGATCGGGGTGGAATTCGAACTCCTGATGCTGCGCGACCAGACCCCGCGCGGACCGGAAGTCAGTGAAATCGTGCTGCCTGGCGAGGCTGCCGACGTTTATGTCGCGCGGGTCACGCTGGAAAAGGCGGAATGCGCGCATCACACCATGCTCTGGCGCAAATTGCCGGTTCGCCCGGTGCTGGCAGCCGATACCACGGTCGTGCTCGAAGGCCGCATCCTCGGCAAGCCCGCAGGCTACGCAGAAGCGGTCGAGATGCTGCGCCTGCTTTCCGGACGAACGCACGAAGTCCTGACCAACGTCGCGGTGCGCCACTACGACGATGTGTGGCAAGTCACCCAGCGCTCGCAAGTACGCTTTGCGCATCTCACGGAAGCCGAAATCCACGCCTATTGCATGACCACCGAACCCTACGACAAGGCCGGTGGCTACGGCATCCAGGGCATGGCCGCCGTCTTCATCGAAGAAATTTCTGGCAGCCATTCCGGCATCATGGGCTTGCCGCTGTTCGAGACGGCCGGGTTGCTGCGCCAGGCTGGCGTGCGCATCCTCGGCGCCAACGGTCAGTGAGACGCCCCATGAGCGAAGACATCCTCGTCAATATCACCCCGCAGGAAACCCGGGTTGCACTCGTCCTGCAAGGCGCCGTGCAGGAATTGCACATCGAGCGCACCTTGTCGCGTGGCATGGCCGGCAATATCTATCTCGGCAAGGTCGTGCGCGTTTTACCCGGCATGCAATCGGCCTTCATCGACATCGGCCTGGACCGCGCCGCCTTCCTGCACGTGGCCGACATCTGGGAAGCCCGCTCGCGCGAGAACGGCGGCGCCCCCACCCCCATCGAAAAGCTCCTGTACGACGGCCAGTCGCTGATGGTGCAGGTGGTCAAGGACCCGATCGGCACCAAGGGCGCGCGCCTGTCCACGCAAATTTCCATCGCCGGGCGCATGCTGGTCTACCTGCCGCAGGATCCGCACATCGGCATTTCGCAGCGCATCGAAAACGAAGCCGGCCGAGAGCAGCTCAAGCAGCGCGTGCAACGCCTCCTGCCGCCCGAGGAAAAAGGCGGCTTCATCATCCGCACCATGGCCGAGGACGCCTCCGAAGCCGACCTGCAGATGGATATCGATTACCTGCGCAAGACCTGGTCCAATCTGAGCCAATTGACCAAGACAAAGCCCGCGCCACTGCTGCTGTACCAGGACCTGAGCCTGGCGCAACGCGTGCTGCGCGACTTCGTCAACGACGACACCTCCAGCATCCAGGTCGATTCGCGCGAAAACTTCGTCATGCTGCAGCAGTTCGCCACCACCTACACGCCTTCGGTGCTGCCGCGCCTGATGCACTACACGGGCGAGCGGCCGCTGTTCGAACTGTACGCCGTGGAAGAGGAAATCCAGCGCGCTCTGGGACGCCGCGTCGACCTGAAATCCGGCGGCTACCTGATCGTCGACCAGACCGAGGCGATGACCACCATCGACGTCAATACCGGCAGCTATGTCAGCGGCCGCAACTTCGACGACACCATTTTCAAGACCAATCTGGAAGCGGCGCACGCCATTGCGCGCCAGCTGCGGTTGCGCAATCTGGGCGGCATCATCATCCTCGATTTCATCGACATGGAAAACGCCGAGCACAAGACGGCCGTGCTGGCCGAATTGAACAAGGCCCTGGCGCGCGACCGCACCAAGATTTCAGTGTCAAATTTTTCCGCCCTGGGCCTGGTCGAGATGACCAGGAAGCGCACGCGCGAGTCGCTCGCGCACATCCTCTGCGAAACCTGCCCCGCATGCGCCGGCAAGGGCCAGGTCAAGACCGCGCGCACCATCTGCTATGAAATCCTGCGCGAACTGTTGCGCGAGGCGCGCCAGTTCAACCCGCGCGAATTCCGCATCCTCGCCTCGCAAGTGGTGGTGGACATGTTCCTCGAAGAAGAGTCGCAGCACCTGGCGATGCTGGGCGACTTCATCGGCAAGCCGATTTCCCTGCAGGTCGAGTCGCAGTTCCATCAGGAACAATACGACATCATCCTGATGTAGCGCGACGGGCCTTTCGCTCTACGAGAACTGCAGCTGGTATAGCTTGGCGTAAATGCCGTTCTTTTCCAGCAGTTCGGCATGGGAGCCGGTCTCGGCGATCCGGCCGTGGTCCAGCACCACGATGCGGTCGGCGCGCTCGATGGTCGACAGGCGATGCGCAATCACCAGCGTGGTGCGCCCGCGCATCAGCTCATCCAGCGCCGCCTGCACTGCCCGTTCCGACTCCGTATCCAGTGCCGAGGTTGCCTCGTCCAGGATCAGGATGGGCGCATTCTTGTAAATCGCCCGCGCAATCGCCAGGCGCTGGCGCTGGCCGCCCGACAGGCGATTGCCATTGTTGCCCACCGATGTCTCCAGGCCCTGCGGCAGGCTGGCCACCACATCCTGCAGGTGGGCCGCCCTGACCGCCGCCTCGATGCGGGCGCGATCAGGCTCGACATCGCCATAGGCAATGTTGGCGGCGACCGTGTCGTCGAACAGCACCACATTCTGGCTTACCATGGCGATCTGCGCGCGCAGGCTTGCCAGCGCAATCTGCCCTACCGCTTCGCCGTCGAGGCGAATCTCGCCGGAAGTCGGCGTATGGAAGTCCGGCACCAGGTTCACCAGGGTGGACTTGCCGCCGCCCGACGTGCCCACGAATGCCACGGTTTCGCCGGGGGCAATCGCCAGGTTCACGCCCGTCAGGGCCGCGCGCTCCTGCTCCGGATAGATAAAACCCACGTCGATGAAATCCAGCCGGCCCGTCGCGCGCCCCGGCAAGGTCTTGCCGCCGGTGCGCTCGGGCGCGGCATCGATCAGGCCGAAGACGTTTTCTGCCGCGGCCAGTCCGCGCTGCAGCGGGCCATTGATTTCGGCGAGGTGCTTCAGCGGCGTCAGCAACATCAGCATCGCGGTAATGAAGGCGGCGAAGCTTCCCACCGTGGTCTGGCCATCGCCGGCCTGCACCAGCGCAATGACAATCACGACAGAAACCGCGCAGGCAGTCATCACCTGGGTGATCGGCACGGTGGCGGCGAAGGTGGTGGCCATGCGCATGGCAAAGCCACGCAACTTGTCGGAACGCTTTTCGAAGCGGTCCAATTCATAGCGCTGGCCACCGAAAATCTTGATGACCTGGGCGGCGCGGGTGGTTTCCTCGACCACCTGGGTCAGTTCAGCGTTAATTTCGAGGAATGTCTTGGTCAGGCGCCGAAAACGCTTGCTGGTCAGGCGCACCACGCCGGCAATCAGCGGAATCAGCACCAGGGTGACCAGCGTCAGGCGCCAGTTCAGGTAGAGCAGATAGCCCAGCAGGCCGACCACGGTCAGGCTGTCGCGGATCAGTGCGGTCAGCACGGTCTTGAGCATGTCGACGATCTGCTGCACTTCGAACATCATCGAGTTGATCACCTGGCCGACCGAATTGCCGCTGTAATAGCCGAGCGGCACATCCATCAGGCGCCCAAACATGCCTTCGCGCAGTCGGTTCTGCAGCCGGGTCGACACCCAGGTAATCATGTAAGTCGTGACAAACGTCGACATGCCGCGCAGCAGGAAAATCCCGACAAGGAAGGCCGGCACCATCCATAGCGAAAACGTCCGCTTGCCGGAAAAGCCCTTGTCGAGCAGGATTTCCATCATTTTTACCAGCGCCGGTTCTGATGCGGCGGTCAGCGCCATGCCGAGCAAAGCCAGGGCCAGGCGCCCCTTGTAGGGCGCCAGCATCAGAACGAGGCGTTTCAATTGCGGCGAAAATGCCATGGTAGTTCCCGGTTTCAGCCAGCGATCGCTGGCGTGTGGCGTCTGGCGCCGGCCAGCGGAATCGCCAGCAGGATCATGAACGGCATGCCGAACACGGCATCGCGCAGCACCGCATTGAACATGCCGCCCACCATGATGGCCAGGCCCAGCATGAGTAGCGGCATGCCCTCAGCCTCCGGCATGCGCCACGCCACCAGCAGTTGCGTCAGCCAGATCCACAGCAATGCCGCCAGGCCCAGCACGCCCATTTCCGCTGCGTACAGCAGATAATCATTATGGGGGGTGGCAAAGGCATACGTGTCGCGTTCCCGCGCCAGTTTGGCATAGAGGGGCTCCCAAGTGCCGATACCATGTCCGGTCAGTGGCTTGTCGGCGATGATTTCGGTCGTCAAGGCATAAATTTCCAGACGGATCCCTTGATGGCTGGGCTTTTGTCCCTGCGAATAGGCGGCCACATCCTGGAACGCGGACGCCATGCGCGTCTTGAACGTACTCGATGATGCCATGACTGCAGCGAGCATGACGGCCGATACCAGCAGGACACCGACACTACGCCCATTCCACTTCAGGCAGCGCAAGCCAACCAGCAGGCACATCAGCAAAAAAATGATGGATGCAGTGCGGGTCCTGGCCAGGAAAAGCACCGGCAATGCAATATAAACGATGGTAAGGATACGCATCAGCAACACCTGGCGGTTGCTGGCCAGGCGCGTAATATCCCGAAGAAGGAAGCCGACTGCCAGCGCCAGTAAAATACCGACCATGATCGACTTGTTCCCGTAATAGGAAGCATAGGCGCTGAACAGGCTAATATGGGGCAGCAAGTCTGCAGCGTTCAAATAAAGCAGGGTTGATGCAACGACTGCGCCCGCGGCGAAGGACTTGAAGGCTCTGCCCTGCCAATCGCCTTTCCCGACACTGAGGAACAGCAGCAGGAACAGGTAGATCTGATAATGGGCGAAACTGGACCAGAATCCGCGCGCCGGCCGTTCCAGAACAATCGCCGCCAGGCAGCTCAGGAGCGTCAAGGCAACGACCGGCCGGAACATCACGTTTTCCTTCATTCGCAGCCACGCCCCGCGGTAGTCGCCAGCCAGCAGCAGACTGAAAAGGAAAACAACCACCCCGAAATAGATGATCCCGATCGGAAAAAACAACAGGAAAGGCAGGACCGCCAATACTTTCTGCGGCCACTCGCTGCGGCGTGCTGCGAAACTCATCGTCGGTGTAATAACGGTATTAATGGTTACTCGCGCCAGTAATCGGCGATCCAGGGCGCCTTCTTGACGAAGCGCAGCGCGCGATTGCGCCGCCCTTCCAGGGCGTCAGGCGGATTCACCTCGCCATGGAAAATGACGATACGGGTACCGGCAGGCACGTGCGGCGCGCGCCAGTAATTCAGCGGCCAGCGTGGAATGCAATGATATTTGTAGCTGCAGCACCAGTCAGCAGGCCAGTAGTCCAGCTTGCCCTGCTTGTGCAAGACATCCGACAAAAATGCTTGCTCGTTGCGGAACGTCTTGCGCGCGTCGGCCTGGGTGGCGCGGAACTGCGCCAGGACATCCGCATGGGCGCCCAGGCGGAACCGGTAGACCGATGAATTGCCCGTCACCCGCCAGGGACGCTTCCAGTCATGGATGATCAGGAATTCGCCGGGCTGCTCGAAAAAACAGTCGATACTGTCGGTGATGACGACGTCCAGGTCGAGAAACAGCGCCGTGCCGCGCAAACCATGCAAGTCGGCTTCGAAGGTTGTCAGTTTTTTCCAGCCGCGCTCGGGCAAGCCGTCGGGCAGCTTCAGGTCGGGAATCGGCAGGCATTCGACCTCGGCGCGCACGCCTTCGCTGCGGTCGGTCAGGCAAACGAAGCGGAAATCGCCGCGCAAGTGGCGCCGCACCATCGCATACAGGCGGTTGACGTACTCGGGGCCGTACTTGGTGCCCCACTTCATGCACAGGATCACGCGCCCGTCATCGGCCGCCGGGGTGCTCGTTGTTGTCAAAATCACTCCATCCAGTAAAAACTGCGGGCCGCAAAGGCCCGGACTGTCCGGATTATCCCCGGCCATTTCAAGTTGTGCAATGACTTGAGGGAAAATCCCGGCATTTCGCCGGTCGGGCTTCCCGCCAGGGGGTTCCGGGCGGGTAAAATAGGCAGATGACTTCCCCGCAATTTATCCATCTCCGCCTCCACTCCGAATACTCCATCGCCGATGGCCTGGTGCGCATCGACGACGTCGTCAAGGCAGCCGCCAAGGACCAGCAACCGGCGCTCGCCATCACCGACCTTGCCAACCTGTTCGGCATGGTCAAGTTCTACAAGGCGGCACGCGGCAAGGGCGTCAAGCCGATCGCCGGCTGCGACGTCTGGATCACCAACGACGACGACCGCGAAAAACCCTCGCGCCTGCTTTTGCTGGTCAAGAACCGCGATGGCTACCTGCAGCTGTGCGAATTGCTGAGCCAGGCCTGGCTGACCAACCTGCACCGCGGACGCGCTGAAATCCGCGCCGAATGGCTGGCGCAATTGCCCCCGGGCGGCCTGATTGCCTTGTCGGGCGCGCAATACGGCGATATCGGCATGGCCATCGACAATGGCAACCTGGCGGCCGCGGAAAAATCCGCGCAGCGCTGGGCAACGATCTTTGCCGGGCATTTTTACATCGAAGTGCAGCGGCCTGGTCTCGGCAATACCGAGGCGCCCCTGCGCCAGGCGGTGGCGCTGGCCGCCCGCCTCGGCCTGCCGGTGGTGGCAACCCACCCTGTGCAATTCCTGAGCCCGGAAGAATTCACCGCGCACGAAGCGCGCACCTGTATCGCCGAGGGCGAGATCCTCGCCAATACGCGCCGCGTCAGGCGTTTTTCCGAACAACAGTACTTCAAGACGCAGGACGAAATGGTGGCGCTGTTTGCCGACATGCCTGCGGCGCTGCAGAACACCCTGGAAATCGCCAAGCGCTGCAACCTCGAGCTGGAACTGGGCAAGCCCAAGCTGCCGAATTTCCCCACCCCCGGCATGACCATCGACGAGTTCCTGGTGGCGCAGTCGAAGGCGGGCCTGGAGGAACGCCTGCTGCAGTTATTCCCGGATGAAACCAGGCGCGAGCAGGTGCGCCAGCGCTATGAGGATCGCCTGAAGTTCGAGACCGACACCATCATCAAGATGGGCTTTCCCGGCTACTTCCTCATCGTGGCGGACTTTATCCAGTGGGGCAAGAACAATGGCGTGCCGGTGGGGCCGGGGCGCGGCTCCGGCGCCGGCTCGCTGGTGGCGTATGCGCTCAAGATCACGGATCTCGACCCGCTCCAGTACAACCTGCTGTTCGAGCGCTTCCTGAACCCGGAACGCGTCTCGATGCCCGACTTCGACATCGACTTTTGCCAGGAAAACCGCGACCGCGTGATCCAGTACGTCAAGGACCGCTACGGCCGCGAGGCCGTGTCGCAGATCGCCACCTTCGGCACCATGGCCGCCAAGGGCGCGGTGCGCGATGTCGGCCGCGTGCTCGACATGAGCTACATGTTTTGCGACGGCATCTCCAAGCTGATTCCGTTCAAGCCGGGCAAGCAGGTCACCATTGCCGACGCCATCGAGGAAGAGCCGCTCCTGAAGGAGCGCATGAACAACGAGGAAGAGGTCAAGCAGTTGCTCGACCTCGCCCAGCAAGTTGAAGGCATTGCCCGCAACATCGGCATGCACGCCGGCGGCGTGCTGATCGCCCCCGGCAAGCTGACCGATTTTTGCCCGCTTTACACCCAGGGCGGCGACGCCGGCGTGGTGTCGCAGTACGACAAGGATGACGTCGAGGCCGTCGGCCTGGTCAAGTTCGACTTTCTGGGCCTGACCACGCTGACCATCCTGGATCGCGCGGTGAACTACATCAAGATGCTCGACCCGGCCAAGGCCGATTTCGCGCTGGAGAAGCTGCCGCTGAACGACCGGCCCTCCTATGAGCTGCTGACCAAGGCAAAAACCGTCGCCGTGTTCCAGCTTGAAAGCCGCGGCATGCAGGGCATGCTGAAGGATGCGCGGCCCGACCGCTTCGAGGACATCATTGCGCTGGTGGCGCTGTACCGTCCGGGCCCGATGGACCTGATCCCGGATTTTTGCCGACGCAAGCATGGCGAGAAATTCGACTATCCTGATCCGCGCACCGAGGGCATCCTGTCCGAAACCTACGGCATCATGGTGTACCAGGAGCAGGTGATGCAGATGGCACAGGTGATCGGCGGCTACTCGCTGGGCGGCGCCGATCTCTTGCGTCGCGCCATGGGCAAGAAGAAGGCCGAGGAAATGGCCGAGCATCGCGAAATTTTCCGCACCGGCGCCGCCAAGAACGGCCTGACGCAGGAAAAGGCCGACGAGATTTTCGACTTGATGGAAAAGTTCGCCGGCTACGGCTTCAACAAGTCGCACGCCGCCGCCTACGCGCTGCTGTCCTATCACACCGCCTACCTCAAGGCGCATCATCCGGCCGCGTTCATGGCAGCCAACATGTCGTTGGCCATGGACGACACCGACAAGGTCAAGATCCTGGTCGAGGATGCCATGGATGTCTGCGGCCTGACGATCCTGCCGCCGGACATCAACCAGTCGGACTACCGCTTCATGCCGGTGGGCGAGCCGGGCAAGAAAGCCATGCAGATCCGCTATGGCCTGGGCGCGGTCAAGGGCTCGGGCCAGGGCGCCATCGAGGCGATCGTCGCTGCGCGCAAGTCTGGCGGGCCGTTTACCGACCTGTTCGACTTTACCAAGCGGGTGGACAAGCAGCAGATCAACCGCCGCACCATCGAATCGCTGATCCGCGCCGGCGCCTTCGACTGCTTCCAGGTCGACCGCGCGATCCTGCTGGCATCGGTTGCCCTGGCGCTGGAAGGCGCCGAGCAGGCCCAGGCGGCTGCCAACCAGGTCAGCTTGTTCGGCGACGACAGCGACATGGCTGCGCCCCCCGAATACATCAAGGTGCCTGCCTGGAGCGAGAAGCAGCGCCTGACCGAGGAAAAGGCCGCGCTTGGCTTCTACCTGTCCGGCCACCTGTTCAATGCCTATGCTCCCGAAGTGCGCAAGTTCGCGCGCAGCAAGCTGGCCGACCTCGCGCCCTCGCGCGATCCGCGCCTGATCGCCGGCGTCATCACCACGGTGCGCACGCAAATGACCCAGCGCGGCAAGCTGGTCATCGTCACGCTCGACGACGGCAGCGCAACAGTCGATGTCACGGTCTACAACGAGATGTTCGAGCCGAACCGGCGCATGTTCAAGGAAGACGAATTCCTGGCCGTGCAGGGCAAGGTCTCGGAAGACCGCTTCTCCGGCGGCTTGCGCATCACGGCCGAGAAAGTCATGGATATCGCCGCTGCGCGCGCCGCCTTCGGCAAGGCCTTGCGGCTGTCGATGAATGGCCAGGCCGACGCCAATAAGCTGCGCGAGATGCTGGCGCCTTACCAGCAGGCGGAAGATGCCTGCCGCATCATCGTGGAGTACACCAAAAATGGCGCGCTGGGCGAGTTACAGCTGTCCGACGCCTGGCGCGTGCGCGGCGACGATGCCCTGCGCAGCCAGCTGGGCGAATGGCTCAAGCACGAGAATGTCTGGTTCGAGTATTGATTACTTAAAATCGCGCAATCCGCGGATGCGCCCCAACAGGCGTGCAACGTAGCGCGGCGCCGGCACCAGCAGGCGCGGCACCAGCGCCGCCAGCGCCAGCCACAGCGTCTTGCGGCGCAAGCGCGCGGCCTGTTCGGCGCCCACATGCTTGCCGGTAAAAATCAGCTTTGATTGCGCGTGGTGGTAACCGCGATAGAATTCGGCGCGCAGCGGACTGTTGCCGCGCACCGAACTGCGCGACAGGTGGGTGACCGAAATCCCCGGCACCAGCACGATGGCCTTGCGGCTGTCGAACACGCGCTGGCACAGGTCTTCGTCCTCGTAATACAGGAAGAAACCCTCGTCGAAGAAGCCGATTTCGCGCATCACTGCCATGTTGAACAGCATGGCGGCGCCGCAGACGAAACCCACGCAACATGGCCCCTCGGCCGCCGGCCCCTGCGAGCGCCATAACTTGCCCGGCCAGCGGTAGCTCAGCTCCACCTCGCCGCCGCGGCGGATCAGGTGCGGCGCGATGATGGCAGCCTCCGGAAAGGCGCCCGCTGCCGCCAGCAAACCGCGCAGAAACTCGTCAGAGGGAAGGCAGTCCGGATTCAGCAACAGCGCATGGCTGGTCGTCACCCGCCGCAGCGCCAGGTTGTTGGCGGCGCCAAAACCGAGATTACGCTCGTTGCGCAACACCAGGGCATTGGGCATGGCGCGCGCTGCCACGTCGGCGGTGCCGTCATTGCTGGCATTGTCGACAATGGTCACATGGGGCAAGGCTGCCAGAGTCGGCGCCAGTGCGGCAATGCAGTGCGCGCTGTTATAAGTGACAACGATGACGGTCAGGTCGGCAATAGTAGGAGTCATTGGCAATTTGAGATTGGAGCGCCCAAATTTTATCACGGGGCAAATATCCCCACCGTCCCCCAGGGTTTATAATGTCGGCAAATCAAAGACTTAGAGAAGTTTCCATGCAGTCAAGCACCCAATCCATCGTTAACATCGCTGCCTACAAATTCATCAGTTTCGATGACACGCAAGAAAGGCGCGCCGAATTCCAGGCCCAGTGCAAGGCGCTGGATTTGAAAGGCACGATCCTGCTGACGCCCGAAGGCATCAACCTCTTCCTGGCGGGTGTGCGCGAATCGATCGACCGCTTCCTCGCCTGGCTGCGCAGTGATGCGCGCTTTGCCGATATCGAGGTCAAGGAAAGCTTTTCCGACGCCCAGCCCTTCAAGCGCATGCTGGTCAAGCTGAAAAGCGAAATCATCACCATGAAGATGCCCCTGATCCAGCCGGAAAAAGGCCGTGCCCCGGCAGTCGATGCCAAAACGCTCAAGCGCTGGCTGGACGCCGGCGTCGACGACGCGGGCAAGCCTGTGGTGATGATGGATACCCGCAATGCCTTCGAAGTCGATGTCGGCACGTTCGACAACACCCTGGATTACCGCATCCACAAGTTTTCCGAATTCCCGGAAGTCGTGGCAAAGCACAAGGATGAACTGGCCGACAAGACCGTGGTGACCTTCTGCACCGGCGGTATCCGCTGCGAAAAGGCGGCGATCCACATGCAAAACATCGGTTACGAGAGTGTGTATCAGCTCGAAGGCGGCATCCTCAAGTATTTCGAGGAAGTTGGCGGCGCGCACTATACCGGCTCCTGCTTCGTGTTTGATTACCGCACCGCGCTCACGCCCGAGCTGGAGCCTTCAGGGGAAATCCGCTGCCGCGACTGCGGCAACGTCATCAAGGCGGAAGAACCGGACCAACCACTGCGCATCTACGGCAGGCTCTGTCCGCATTGCGCTGCATAATCAATAGCCGTCCATATCCCGTTCTGTCACGGGATACAGGCACAAGCCGAAGGCCAGAAAAATAAAGACCAGGATCATTACTGCCAAAAGCGCAACAAGGGTGCCCATGAAGTATCCCTTTGATATTTTTTTTAGGAAATGACGCAACAAGCAGAATGCCAAGCCTAAGGAACTACGAAATTGGCCCCTTGCGCCTTCTCAATGTCCGTTACAATTCCTCGTCCCGCTTTCCACAAGCTAATAGTTCCCAATCGCAATAGTGGTTTCTCCCGTTAAAAAACGCCATGTCTATTACCTGAGTGGCTTCGATCCGCGAGGCCCCTCTTATTACCGGCGTTTGTACGCGAATGAAGGCGCGCGGCAGGCTGCCGTCAATGGCATGTCGCTGGACATTGGACCGCGCCAGCGCCCGTCCAGCCTGAGCAGCCAGTGGCAAATCCAGGCCGGGATCGATAGCCACGAGGTCACAACCACTTACGAATTCCTGCGCTGGGACGACCTGATCCGCAAATACTGGGAACGCAACGAACTGAAAATCCTGTTCGATTACTGCCGCGTGTATGCCATGTGCATTGCCAACGGCATGTTCGGGCATGTGCTCAAGACGGCCTGGCCCCCCTTCGTGGCGGCGGTCGTGCCGCTCTTGCTGATGCTGGCATCGCTGCTGCTGGCAATCGGCGCCGGCTGGCTGGCGGGCGGCGCCTTGCTCGCGGCAGGCGCGCCCGCCTGGCTGGCCCTGGCCACTGGCGTAGCCACCGGCGCCGGCGTGGTGCAACTCGGCCGCACGCTGGAAAAGCGCATGAACAGCTTCTGGCTGCTGCGCATCTATGCCTTCACGCGCCGCCAGGCAAACGAACACCTGACGGACCTGGAAGACCGCCTCGACGGCTTTGCGCGCCAGCTGGCCGCGAAGGCACGCGCTGCCGACACCGATGAAATCCTGCTGGTTGGCCACAGCACCGGCACCATCATGGCCGTCTCCGTGCTGGCGCGCGCGCTGCAGATCGACCCGGCGCTGGCCAGCCACGGCCCGCGCATCAGCTTCATGACGCTCGGCCAGTGCATTCCCATCCTGAGCTTCCTGCCGAAAGCCAGGCGCTTTCGCGCCGAACTGGCGGCAGTCGCCGGCGCCGCGGACATCGACTGGATCGATTTCACCGCACCCACCGATGGCGCCTGCTTCGCCTTCGTCGACCCGGTCGCCGCCACCGGCATCCGTGACAACAGCCAAGGCAACGCCGTCCGGCAAGCGGCGCCGCGCCCCAAGATCCTCTCGGCGCGCTACCCCACCCTGTTCACCCCGCAAACCTACGCCGCCATGAAGCGCGACTGGTACCGCCATCATTTCCAGTACCTGATGGCCGGCGAGCTGGCGGGCGACTATGACTTTTTTGCGATCACCGCCGGCGCCCTGCCGCTGGGCGAGCGTTACCGCAACCACGCTCCGGTCACCAATTTCACCGGTCTGAAGGTATTCAAATGAGCCGTTTCTGTCCCGTCTATCCCAAACCGCGCAAGAACAAGGCGTCCGCCCTGCTGATGTTGTTCGGCAAGCGCCGCTCCTGGCTGGATGGCCTCTACGAGCGCAGCTACGGCATGAAAATGGGCGAGGTCAAGCTGCCCGGCGCGCAACTCTACATGGTCAACGAGCCGCCGCTGGTGCGCCGCATCCTGATCGAACAGGCGGCCAAGTTCCCCAAGCACACCATGCTCGGCAAGCTCCTGGCCCCGCTGCTGGGCGAGAGTATCTTCACCACCAATGGCGCGCAATGGCAGCGCCAGCGCACCATGATGGATGGCTCCTTTGCGCAGACCCGCCTGAAGCTGGTGTTCCCGCTGATGAAAGCGGCCGCTGCAGCCATGAAAGAGCGGCTCGACAAGCTGGAAGACGGCGCCGAGTACGACATCGACCTCGAAATGACGCATGTCACGGCCGACATCATCTTCCGCACCATCCTGTCGCAAACCCTGGAAGGCGAGACCTCGCGCAAGATCTTCGAGGAATTCACGCGCTTCCAGGAAATGGCGCCGCGCATCCTGAACCCCATGCTGTTCAAGCTGCCGCGCATTTTCTCGCCCTGGCTGGCAATCCGCCGCAGCAACCGCGCCGCGCGCGAAATCCGCGCGCAGCTGGAAGTCTTCATCCGTCCGCGCTATGACGCGCACCGCGCTGGCACACCCGGAGAGTACCAGGACATCCTGGCATCCCTGCTGGATGCCGTCGATCCGGTGGCCGGCACCGCTTTTTCCTTCGACGAACTGGTCGACCAGGTGGCGATGCTGTTCCTGGCCGGGCACGAAACCTCGGCCAGCGCCCTGTCCTGGGCGATGTACCTCATCTCGCACCGTGCGGAAATCCAGGAACGCATGCATGCAGAGGCGATGGCCGTCATGGGCGAGCGCGAACCCGACTATTCCGACATCAAGAGCATGGAACTGATCTGGAACGTATTCCGCGAAACCCTGCGGCTCTACCCGCCGGTGGGCTTTTTCGCGCGCGAAGCCACCGAAACCCAGGGCATGCGCGACAAGACCGTGCACGAAGGCGCGTCCGTCATCATCGCCCCCTGGCTGATCCACCGCCACCGCGAACTGTGGGAACGCCCCGACGAATTCGACCCGGACCGCTATGGCTCGGCCAGCGCGCGCGAGTCGCTCAAGTGCGCCTACCTGCCCTTCAGCCTGGGCCCGCGCGTGTGCATGGGCGCCACCTTCGCGCTGCAGGAAGCCGGCCTGATCCTGGCCACGCTGGTCAAGCATTACCGCTTCGAGGCGCCTGCCGGCTATACGCCGGAGCCGGTGGGGCGGCTGACCGTGCGCTCGGAAAACGGCGTTCGCGTGATTATCCGCAAGCGCAAGCAAGGCAACGGGGAAGCGGCATGAAGGAAAGGCTTGCCGGCTTCATCCTGATGTGCGCAGTGGTGCCCATGGCCATCCTGGGTTACCTGATCATTTGCTGGGCCGGGTTTTTCGGCAAGGCCGAGCGCGGCCGCGCCGGCGTGCGCGCGCTCGACCATTTCGTCAATGCCACCGTTTTCAATGGCTATGCCTGGGAATCGATTTCCTCGCATGCCTGGCGCATGCGCGAGAAGCACCCCTGGGCCAGGATGGTCATCTGGGTAACCGACCAGTTTCAGAAGGACCATTGCATGCGGGCGAACAAGCGCGAGCAACCGGTGGTCGATCTGGTGCTGGAAAAGGGGCTGGAGAAGCAGACAATCCACTAGGCCAACGTCAAAAGCGCCTGGAATGGCAGGAAGGGGCGCAATCCGCTGTCTCGCAAATCCAACGAGCCACTTCGACAAGGCCGCTGGCTTTCTAGGGATTTCGACAATAAAACATGGGCATTCATGGCATCTTCGGGACAAGCCATGCGATTCCTGCAATAAAATCATTGCCTGATATCAAGATCACTTATCAGACGAGAATCACTTAGATCTTGCCTATCTACAACCCTAAAATAAATTTTAATTTCCGGTTATTCTTTAATACAATGTTGAGTGAAATCAAGATTCTTTTATGAATTTTGCAAATACCGAAAGTTACTAAGCAGCGGCAGTAACACATTGATTAGAGAGTAGCATGAGCATCGTTCCCACCATCCTGTGCGGCGGCGCCGGTTCCCGGCTTTGGCCTGTTTCCCGTGAATCGCATCCAAAGCCTTTCATTCGCCTGGCAGATGGCCAGAGCCTGCTGCAAAAAGCTTTCTTGCGCGGTGCGATGCTGCCAAACGTGCGTGAAATCCTGACAGTCGCCAATCGCGAACTGCTGTTCAAAACCCAGGATGACTTCCGCGAAGTAAATGACGGCAAGCTTGCCACCTCCTTCATCCTCGAACCGTTCGGACGCAATACTGCCGCAGCGATCGCCGCCGCAGCATTGCACGTCGCCCAGGCGCACGGCGAAGACGCCGTCATGCTGGTACTCGCGGCAGACCATTTGATTGCCGACCAGGAGGCATTTTCCCTAGCGGTAAGCGAAGCCGTTGCCTTGGCCCGCCAGGGCAAGCTCGTCACCTTCGGCATCCAGCCAGATGCACCGGAAACCGGCTATGGCTATATCGAAGCGAACGGCAACCAGGTTTTGCGCTTCGTCGAAAAACCCTCGCTGGCAAAAGCCGAGGAATACCTGGCATCCGGCAGCTTCTTCTGGAACTCCGGCATTTTCTGTTTTGAAGCAGGCGTGATGCTGCAGGCGCTGGAACAACATTGCCCGGATATCCTGGGCGCCACCGCGACCTGCATGACCGCCTCGCGCGCCGCGCAAGGCAAGGATTTCAGCCAGATCGAGCTCGACCCGGACAGCTTCGCGCTTGTGCCGGACAACTCGATCGACTATGCCGTCATGGAAAAATCCAGCCAGGTGGCCGTGGTTCCCTGCGACATCGGCTGGAGCGACATCGGCTCATGGAGCGCTCTGGGCAACCTGACCAATTCCGATGAACAGGGCAACCGCATCAATGGTGAAGCCCTGCTGCACGATGTATCCAATTGCTATATCCGCAGCGGCAAGCGCCTCATCGGCGCCGTCGGCCTCGACAATCTCATCATCGTCGACACGCCGGATGCGCTGCTGGTGGCAGACCGGTCCCGCGTGCAGGACGTCAAGCACCTGTACGCAGCATTGAAGGCACAGGGGCATGAAGCCCACAAGCTGCACCTCACCGTGCACCGCCCCTGGGGCACTTATACCGTGCTGGAAGATGAAGTCCGCTACAAGATCAAGCGCATCGTCGTCAAGCCGGGCGCCTCGCTCTCGCTGCAGATGCACCACCACCGCAGCGAGCACTGGATTGTCGTCAGCGGCATGGCGCGGGTCGTCAATGGCGACAATGAACTGTTCGTCAACACCAACGAATCCACCTATATCCCGGCCGGCCACAAGCACCGCCTGGAAAACCCCGGCATCCTCGACCTGGTCATGATCGAAGTGCAAAGCGGCGAGTACCTTGGCGAAGACGACATCGTGCGTTTCCAGGACGTCTACGGCCGCTGTTAAGCGCATTGCCCCCCTCGTAGCACAACCGAAGTCAGATAATGCAAACTGTTGCCGCATCAAAAAGTCAAAGCCGATTTGCCAGGTTCGCCAGCGCACTCAAATCCCGCCTTCTGAGCAATCGCCTCTTCCTGGCGACTGTCCTGATTCCGACATTGCTGGCAAGCCTGTATTTCGGGCTCATCGCCTCCGACGTCTACATTTCCGAATCGCGTTTCGTGGTACGCAGCCCGCAGCGCCAGAGCGCAAGCGGATTGGGCACCTTGCTGCAAAGCGCCGGCTTCACGCGCTCGCAGGACGACACGTACTCGGTGCAGGACTTCATGCACTCGCGCGATGCCATGCAGCAGATCAACGCCACCCTGCCCTTGAAAGCCGCTTTCGGCAACAGCGACATTGACTTGTTCAGCCGCTTCGACAGCCTCTCGCTGGATGACAGCGTCGAAGCCCTGTACCAGTATTACCAGAAGCAACTCGACATTAACGTGGATACTGCCTCCTCGATCACGTCGCTCCGAGTAAAGGCCTTCACGGCAGAAGACTCGTATCGCATCAACACCATGCTGCTGGAGATGGGCGAAAAGCTGATCAACAGGCTCAACGAGCGCGCGCGCCAGGACATGATCAGCTTCGCCTCGGCGGAAGTAAGCAGCGCCGAGCAAAAGGCCAAGGCAGCCGCGCTGGCGCTATCCGGCTATCGTAGTCAGAAAGCCGTATTCGACCCGGAGCGTCAATCCGCCCTGCAATTGCAGCTGATTTCCAAGATCCAGGACGAACTGATCGCCACCAAGACCCAGGTGGCACAACTGCGCGCCCTTACCCCGGACAATCCACAGATTCCTTCGCTGCAAAAACGCACGGAGTCACTGCAAAGTGAAATGAACGCGGAAATGGCCAAGGTGGCTGGCGGCACAGCCTCGCTCACCAACAAGGCCGCCGACTACGAGCGCCTGGCACTGGAACGGGGGTTCGCCGACAAGCAGCTGGGTGCGGCGCTGGCATCCCTGGAACAAGCCCGCAATGATGCCCAGCGCAAGCAGCTCTACCTGGAACGCATCGTCCAGCCGAACAAGCCGGATGTTGCCGTGGAACCGCGCCGGTTGCGCGGCATCGCCGCAACTTTCATCCTCGGCCTGATTGCGTGGGGCGTGGCAAGCATTCTGCTGGCGGGCGTGCGCGAACACCACAATTGATGCGTGGCATATGAATAACCTGAACCAGACGCCGCTGCGCAAGGCGTTTGCCATCCAGTTCCGGGTGGTCCATGCCTTGCTGCTGCGGGAACTCATTACCCGCTATGGCCGCCACAACATCGGCTTCATGTGGCTGTTCGTCGAACCCATGCTCTTCACCGCCGGCGTGGCCGCACTATGGGCCGCGACCAGGTCGGCGCATGGTTCGACCCTGCCCATCATCCCCTTCGCCGTCACCGGTTACTCATCCGTCCTGTTATGGCGCAATGCGGCCAACCGTTGCGCCAACGCGATCCAGCCCAACTTGAGCCTGCTGTACCACCGCAACGTCCGGGTGCTGGACGTGTTCGCATCCCGGTTGCTGCTGGAAATTGCCGGCGCCACCATTTCCCTGATCATGCTGTCGATTTTTTTTATCGCGACCGGCATGATGAAGATGCCGGAAGATTTGCTGTTGATGGCTTGCGCCTGGCTCCTGCTGGCCTGGTTCGCAGTTGCACTGGGCCTGGTCGTCGGCGCGATCACGGAACGTTCGGAAATTTATGAACGCCTTTGGCATACCTTGACCTACCTGATGTTTCCGCTATCCGGCGCGGTGTTCATGGTCGACTGGCTGCCGCAAGCCGTGCAGAATGTGGTTTTATGGATCCCGATGGTGCACGGCACGGAAATGCTGCGCCACGGCTACTTCGGCGAGGCCGTTCAGACCCACGAAAACCCCGCCTATCTGATCACCGCCAGCCTGGTCATGACGCTGCTCGGCCTGGCCCTGATGCGTGAAACGGCGCGCCGGGTGGAGCCGGCATGATCGTCATCGACAAGCTCAACAAGGCTTACCATACCAGTCATGGGCCGCGCACAGTACTTCACGACATCAACCTACGCCTGGACAAGGGCGACAAGCTCGGCATCCTCGGGCGCAATGGCGCCGGCAAGTCCACCCTGATCAGGCTGATCAGCGGCATCGAACAACCCACCTCCGGCCACGTGCATCGCGGTTTCAGCATTTCCTGGCCGCTAGCCTTCGGCGGCGCCTTCCAGGGCAGCCTGACCGGGATGGACAACCTGCGCTTCATTTGCCGGGTGTATGACACCGATATCGCTGCCGCCACCGATTATGTACAGGATTTCTCGGAGCTCGGTTCCTACCTGAATGAACCGGTCAAGACCTACTCATTCGGCATGCGCGCCCGCCTGGCCTTTGCCTTGTCCATGGCAATCGAATTCGATTGCTACCTGATCGACGAAGTGCTGGCGGTGGGCGATACGCGCTTCCAGGAAAAGTGTCACTACGAATTATTCGAAAAACGCCAGGACCGCTCCATCATCCTGGTGTCTCACATGCCGCAGCAAATACAGGCTTACTGCAACACCTACAGTGTGCTCGACGAGGGCCACCTGCACCATTTTGAAAATAGCGACGAAGCATATGCGTTTTACGACAGCAAACAATGACAAGCTGAGGCTTTTGCTCGACCTCAAGCCAGCGCTGGACGGCTATGCCGGCATTCCCCAGGAATCCCGCCTGCTGTTCCGTGGACTCCGCTCCATGGAGGGTTACGACGTCGAGGGCCTGATCCAGCATGGCGGCAGAAAACTGCGCCCGGCGCTATCCAGCAAGACCCAGTCCCTGTCCGTTGCCAAGCGCATCAACCGGCTGTCGCGCGCCGTCGTTTCGCTTTACGAAAACCCCTACAGCAACATGTTCGACAAGGCTGTCCAGGGGGTGGAAAACTATTATGCGCTGCACTTGCTGCGCCTGCGCACCTTGACGGGCAGGCCGCTGCCCGCCGGCATTTTTGAATCGGAACATTTTGACGATTTCATCTGGCGCACCTTTTTCAGCAAAACCCTGAAGGCGGCGGACAAGGAACTGGTGTCCACGGCACGCTACCGGGTGCTGGGCACGCCGCGCAAGCTGTTGCACCAGGCGGGACTGGCAGGCCTGAAGTTTTCTTCCGAGCCGCGCTATGTCCCGATCGACACCACAGGCTCGGATATCTTCCTGGCGCAGACCCCCTTTCCGGGGCGCGTCTCGAAAGGCACGCAAATGGTGGTGCGCTATCACGATGCGGTGCCCATCCTGATGCCGCACACGATCAATGACCGCGCCTTCCATCAAGCCTCGCACTTCTACGCGCTGCAAGACAATGTCAACTCAGGCGCGTGGTTTTCCTGCATTTCGGAAGCCACCCGCAACGACCTGCTGAAAATCTTTCCGCAAGCCGAAGCGCGGTCGTCTGTCATCCACAATATCGTCTCGGATGAATATTTCGAGGAAGACTCGTCCAAGGGCCTGATCTTCCAGATCCTGCGCAACCGCCAGGGCAAGGTGGACGAGTTCAAGCAAAAGTCCACCACGCTCGAAAAAAATGCGGAAACCGGCGAATTTCCCGACTTCGAGTACCTGCTGATGGTTTCCACCATCGAGCCGCGCAAGAACCACCTGCTGCTGACAGAAGCCTGGGAGCGCCTGAAGTACTCTTCAAAGCCGAACCTGAAACTGGTGATCGTCGGCAGCCTCGGATGGGAGCAGGGACCAGTGCTGAATGCCTTTCGCCCCTGGGCGGAACGCGGCGAGCTGTTTTACCTGAACAACGTCCCCGCTGCCGAACTGCGGGTACTGTACCGGCATGCCGAAGCCACCATTTGCCCAAGCTTCGCCGAAGGATTCGACTACACCGGCATCGAAGCCATGCTCAGCGGCGGCATCGTCATTTCCTCCGACATCCCTGTCCACCGTGAAATCTACGGCGATGCCTCGGAATACTTCAGCGCTTACTCGACGGAAGATGCCACCCAGGTCCTGGGAAAGGTATTGGCGGAAGATGGCGCGGCACTACGGGCGCAATTGAAGGCCAATGCCAGGGAAGTGTCGGCACGCTATACCGCCGAAGCCATCCTGCCCAAGTGGAACGCCTTCTTCCAAAAGCTAAAACAAGCCAAATAATTTTTTGAATACAGCATTTACGCGACGGAGCAAGCAATGAAAATCCTGGTGACGAGCGGCCACCCGCATTCAGGTTACGAGATCGTGCAGAAAATCATGCAGGCGGCGGGGCTAGGTGCGGCGCAGCCATCGCGGCGCGAAGGCATGACGGTTGAAGAATTGCATGCCAATATTTTTAAGGCGCATGAGATCGAAGCGACTGCCCCGGAGATCAAGAGCGGGCTCGAACCAGGCAAGATCTGGCAAGAACTCGGCGTAGATTTATTCCTGGGCAACCTGTCTCAAGATGTCTGGGGTTGGGCCGATGCGCGCTCCACCTGGCTGCTGGACTTCTGGAAAACTTTCGACAAACAGACCCGCTTCATCCTGGTCTATAGTTCGCCTGAAGCTGCCGTAGGCAGCATGCTCGAAAACCGGGAAGCGCCGCCCGACAACATCGACGCCGAGATCGCCTCCTGGGTCTCCTTGAATGCTGAAATCCTGCGTTTCTACCACCGCAATCGCGAACGCTGCACGCTGGTCAATGCCACTGCCGTCATGCAGGCGCCGGCAAGCCTGATTGAACAGGTCCGCGCAGACTTTGGCTTGCATGCGCTGCCTGCCGATTTCGCGCCCGAGCAAAACCAATTCAGCGCGGTCACCGGGTGCCTGGCAAAAGCACTGGTGGAAGATTACAGTGAAGCTGCGGCACTTTACCAGGAGCTGGAAAGCGCCGCGGACCTGAGCCTTAGCCAGGCGGCGACGCCGGCGGCAACGGCGCAGCAAGCCTGGCAGGATTACATCAATCTGCGCAAACAACTGGCAAATCTGGCGCAAGCGCAACAGCATCAAACCGGGCAACTGGACGGCTTGCAGGCAGAATACGCCGCACTGAAAAAGGCCAAGCAGGGACATAAACTCACCTCGGCAGAACTTGCCAAGGAAAACGAACTCCTGTTGCTGCAACTGCACCAGGTTCAGGAAGAGCTCGAAAGCAATTTCAAGAAACAGGAAGAGCGGACTAAAGAGCGCGACGAACAAGCCAAGCTGGCGACCGATCGCCAGAAGCAAGTCGAACAAATCACCCAGGCCCGCGACACTCAGGCGAAGCAAGCCAAGGACCTCTCCCAGGAAAATGAACTCCTGCTGCTGCAACTGCACCAGGCACAGGAAGAACTGGAGCATTACTTTTTAAAGCAAGAAGAACTGCGCAAGAAGAGTGACGAACAAGCCAAACTGGCGAATGAATACCAAAAGCAGATTGGGCAGCTGACCAAAGCACGTGACGAACAGTCCAGGCTGGCGACGAACTGGCAAAAGCAGCTTGAGCAAATGACCCAGGCACGCGAGCAGCAGTCGCTGGTGACCGCGGAGCGGACCAAGCAGATCGAAAAAGTCTGCCAGGCGCGTGACCGCCAGGCGCAGCTGGCGGCCGAACGCCAGCTGCAAATCCTGGAACTCACCGAAGCCCTGGCGGCAAGGCCACAAGTAGCGCCGCAGCAGGAAGAAATCGACCAGCTGATCGCCTATGCCCGCTTCTGGCGCAGCCACCAACCGGCACAAGTCGTGATCGACCTGCGCCGTGAGATCGATGGCGACAACTGGTATCACGCGGAAGATGACGGCCGCTGGGCTGGCCCGGACAACACCAGCGCGATCAGGATGCCGTCTTTGCGGGATGGCAAATACCTGCTCCAGCTTGACGTTGTGGATGCAATGGCGCCGGACATTACCGAGGGAACTGCCGTTTTTCTGAATGGCATACCGCTTGAAGTCAGCGTGAGTGGCGAAGGCCATCCGGTTGTCCTGAACGCAAGCTTTTCTACGGATATGTTCCCGGAAAGCCTGATCTGGCAATTCGCACTCCAGTATCCGCGACTGATCTCGCCGGCCGCCAGCGGCTCGCCGGACGAGCGCAACCTGGCAATACGCCTGGGCACCTTAAAACTGGAATGCATCGAATAAGGTGACGGTTTTTTACGCAATTTAATTGAGGCAACTGCCCATGCAAGTAAATTTCTCCCTGCAGCAATGGCTTGAGGCCATGCGCCATATCGCGCCGATTACCGGCATGCTCCACGTCGGCGCTGGCATGGGAAATGCCGTGGCACGCTACGCCGAATGGGGCGTACCCGCAGCCGTCCTGGTCGAAGCGAGCGAGGAACACCATGACAAGTTGGCGAGCATTGCATCAAGTCACCCTGGCTGGTCAGCGCATCAAGCCGTGCTGGCCGAGCGAGCCGAGGAAATCAGCTTTTACGTAGCGAGCAATGTCAGCGAAAGCGGGATCATCGCGCCAGAAAATCTGGCCGGACTCTGGCGCAACCTGAAAACCAAAGAACAGCGCCGGATCAGCAGCACCCCACTGAAAGCACTGTTCGACAGCCTGGGGCCACGAGCCGGGCACATCAACTGGGCAGTCATCGACTGCCTGCCAGCGTTGCCGATACTAAAAGGCGCACAAGCCATTCTGGAGAACTGGGATGTGCTTGCAGTCCGGGCTGTCCTGGATGAAACGCAATCGGTGGGCCAAGGCACGAGCAAGGCCGAGATAGACAGCTTCCTCCAAGCGCATGGATACCAGCCAATCGCGGTGGAAGAAGAACGGCAACCAGCTGTCGGTATGGTGCTATATGTACGCAACTGGAAAGCCGTCCTGAATGTAAAGCTGACGGCCGCGACAGAAGCAAAAGAGCAGCAAACCAATCTCGCCAACGACCGCCACCTGCAACTAGAACAGCTGACCAAGGCGCGCGACGAGCAAGCCCAGCTCGCCAACGACCGCCAGCAGCAACTTGAACAGCTGACCAAGGCACGCGATGAGCAAGTCAAGCTCGCCAACGACCGCCACCTGCAACTCGAACAGCTGACCAAGGCGCGCGACGAGCAAGCCCAGCTCGCCAACGACCGCCACCTGCAACTCGAACAGCTGACCAAAGCGCGCGACGAGCAAGCCAAGCTTGCCAACGACCGCCACCTGCAACTCGAACAGCTGACCAAGGCGCGCGACGAACAAACCAAGCTCGCCAACGACCGGCAGCAGCAACTCGAACAACTGACCAAGGCACGCGACGAACAAACCAAGCTCGCCAACGACCGGCAGCAGCAACTCGAACAACTGACCAAGTTGCGCGATGAGCAAACCAAGCTCGCCAACGACCGCCACCTGCAACTCGAACAGCTGACCAAGGCGCGCGACGAGCAAGCCAAGCTCGCCAACGACCGCCACCTGCAACTCGAGCAGCTGACCAAAGCGCGCGATGAGCAAACCAAGCTCGCCAACGACCGCCACCTGCAACTCGAACAGCTGACCAAGGCGCGCGACGAACAAACCAAGCTCGCCAACGACCGGCAGCAGCAACTCGAACAGCTGACCAAGGCACGCGATGAGCAAGCCAAGCTCGCCAACGACCGCCACCTGCAACTCGAACAACTGACCAAGGCACGCGATGAGCAAGCCAAGCTCGCCAACGACCGTCACCAGCAAATCGAACAGCTGACCAAGGCACGCGACGAACAAACCAAGCTCGCCAACGACCGTCACCAGCAACTTGAGCAACTGACCAAGGCACGCGATGAACAAACAAAAATCACTGCTGAGCGCCAAACTTTGCATGACAAAGCCGTGTCTGATAGCGCGCAGCAGGTTGGGCAAATTACTGAACTATTGAAAATCCAGCAGACTCGCCTAGATAAAATGGAACAAGGCTTGAGACAGCAGATTACTAAAGGCCTGGAAAATTCAACCAAACAAATAGAATCTTTTATTGGAATCGAAACGTACCTAAGCCGTGGTCAATTGCTGCCTGCACTGCATGGTTGGCCAATTAGTGCTGATTTCGCGCTTTACCTCATTAATCTTCTCGAGAAAAATAACTACGACCTGATTCTCGAATTCGGTAGCGGAGCATCAACTGTACTGATGGCGAGCGCTATCGTAAAACAGTTACAGCGCCATCCAATGGTGCAAGTTCCACATTCGGAAAACGATGGGCGTCATTTCCACCGCAACATTGGGTCAGACGGAGAGCATCATTTCCCTACGCATATTGCGCAGGAAAATGTCAACCGAAGCGTTATAGATCTAGTACCGCGTGTCGTCACATTCGAACATCATCGCCAGTATTTTGACGAAACGAGGGAAAAACTTCACCAAGCTGGCGTTGCAGAAGTCGTCGAACTCATCCATGCCCCACTGCAGGATTACGCTACACCGTCTGGCGAGCAGTTTCTTTACTATGACTGCGAAAAGAAAATCGCTGAGATAGCGACACTTCTCGATGGCCGCAAAGCAAAAATATTGCTGCTTGTTGATGGACCACCAGGAGCCACCTGCAAGCTTGCCCGATACCCAGCACTACCCATCGTCTTAAGAAATTTAGCTACGCATCGATTAGATGTACTTATGGATGATTTTGATCGGCAGGATGAGAAGGAAATTGTCTCTCGGTGGAGTGATCTACTTACCAAGCGATCACTGGCACATAAAATGGAAACCTTCGCATTTGAAAAAGGCGCTTGCTTGATTTCAGTAAATTAATTGTTCACTAGTGGCCAGTTAAAAACCGAATAAATTCGATTGGTTAGCGCAGGATGCAGCATCAAAAATGTAGTCATCGGTCTGAAAGGCGCATGAAATATGGGTTTTCTCAAAAACAGAGACCGATAAAATTTGTAATAAAGTGTAGAGCGAGGCATTCAATTGCAATACTTTTTTAATAATGACGATCAGCACATAAGTCGAGATGTCGTACCAGATTTGCGTCTTCACGGCAGATTCAATTTCAAATCGTGGACACACTTTAAACTCTTGAAACTCGCACCAGCGCTTACTTTGCGAGCTTTACATATCAATTAAACGGGACACTAGTGTTTCCAGATAAATTATGAAAACAGGCCAACTGAGCAAAAAATATATTTTCCCGAATGTTGAAACATTGAAGTCATATGTAATGGAGATTGACGGCGGAGGAAGGGATCTGATTGAGAAATTAATTCAGACGATTGCTGACCCAGTCATGATTGAGATTGGTTGCTTTCTTTGTGGCTCCACTAGACGTTGGCTAAATTGTTCGCCTACTCTGAAAGTAATTGGCGTAGATCCTTGGAGCGATGAAATAATTAATATAGTCGAAGGATATAAATCAGTGGACTGGGCCAAGCCGATATTGGAAAAAACTGGCAATGTTGACCAGATGATTGCCGATCTCAAAACTCATGGAGTCTATTTGTCCGCCTGTGCCAATATAAGCGAATTTTCAGACAGATTCATCCCAGTTCGCGGGCGCTCGCCAGAGGCCCTGTATGACATTGCAGACTGTGGCGTCATCCCCGACATTATCTACGTAGATGCTTTAAAACTGGAAGACGATCTCCGATCCGCCCATGAACTTTTTCCGAATGCAATCTTATGTGGAGATGATTGGACATGGGGCAAGGAAAAAGGATATCCAATGCGTACCGCCGTCATGAATTTTGCTGCGCAGCACGGATTTTCTGTCGAGGCAGAGAAAGCTACTTGGATTATTCATAAGCAATAGATTAATCGGCGTGCTTAAGCCAACAGCAATCACGCCTTTTCCCAATTATCAAAACAATTAAATGTAAATCGTACTTGTTAAGTATGGCGCGCCGTCTCCCAAGCAATCTAAAAACATCGAAATGCTCAATTTTCTAGTCGTTGTACCAACCAAAAATTCTGAACAATTCGTGCATGAAACACTCAACTCGGTGGCACGACAGGAATTCGGAGTCAATCGTGTGCACTTGCACATTCAAGACTCCATATCTGTTGATGCCACATTAGATATCGTGCGGGACTTTGCGTCGCAGGTTGATTGTGGACTAGGCAACAAAAAATTATCAATCAGTTACGCATCTGCCCCAGACAGAGGGATGTACGATGCGATCAATATCGGCATGGAGATGACTGGTGTCGAAAATTTCTCCCCTGATGTTTTTTTTTGGCTTAACTCCGACGACATTTTGCTCCCAGGCGCAATTACCAATTTAGCCAAAACATTTTCGGACCCGGCAATTGAATGGGCAATAGGCATGGCGCTTGACATCGACGAGAATGGCGGCCAGATCTATTCCGAGCAACATGCCAGAATACCTATCTCCAAACTCAGGAGTGGGGATTTTAATTATGCCGGCTCACAGTGGATAAGAGCAGAATCAACAGCATTCAGGTATACGACCTATTTACAATCCGGCGGATTCGATGGCCAATTTCGGCTTGCCGGTGATTATCAAGTTTTTCTTAAACTTTCATTAATCACCGAACCAGCCTATGTAGATTATGGGGTCAAAGCGTTTCGAAAACATGCTGGTCAGCTGTCCAGAAATCTTATTGCTTATGAGCACGAACGCTCGAGAATTAAATATTTCTCAGCAAAATCACATGATGTTGAGTCCGCTTCTGAACCTGAAAAAGCCTTAGCGAAAAATCTTCCGCTCTTTTTCTATCCTGACTACACGGGTGGCAACTCATATCAAAATCTTCTTTATGATGGAATTAACGCAACTGGCGTAAAAGACTTGGCATCGCTTGAAGTCATCGGTTTAAAAGAACGCCGCGGCATCTTGCATATTCATTGGCTGAATCAAATTATCGGCGACTCACGAGATAAAGCGCTCGAAAATTGCGAACGTTTTAAAGCTGCGATTTCGTTAGCGAAAAAAAATGGTCTGAAAATAGTATTTACCGTCCACAACATTTCCTCGCATGAAGGAATGAATAGCGACCTTGAGACCGATATTCTTAATTATCTATTTGATGTATCCGCAGTAGTTCATGTCCACCACGCCATCGTTTCCTATCAAATATTAAATCGCTACGGCAAACTACCTTGGGGGAAGCTAATTATTGGCGAACATGGACCTTATCCAGAACCAGCGGAAAAAGTTACCGCTGGAGATTTAGAAAAATTCGACATCGTTGACTCGAATTTGCCCTATATCGCTATCCCAGGCCAGATTCGGCCATATAAAAATTTAGGGCTCTTAATCGATCTAATCGATGAGTTAGATAAGAGTAACGAAATGCCCAACGAGATGCTCTTCTTGTTCGTTGGCTCGTTTCATCCAACAACGTCTGAATCAGACCGGCATAGGTTACTTAAAAATAAAAGAGTACGTATTGCGAAAAACTGGCTAACAGAAGACGAGTTTTCTCGAATTCTGATGAACGCCAGATTCACGTTACTAAGCTACTCGGATGTTTCAACTTCTGGCGCACTCTTTCATTCGTTATCAATGGGAGTGCCTGTAATCGCACCAGACTTGGGAACAATCCCGTCGTATGTGTTTGATGATTACAACGGCTATGTATATAAAAACCATTCGACAGAATCAGCACGCAAGGCGGTTCTGACAATGCTGAGAAAAATGCATTGTGACCATAATTCATTTCATGATATGCGCCTGGCGGCTAAGACCTCAGCTCAACGACTCAGCTGGGAAAAAACGCTTCGTCTCATACTTTCAAAAATCTCAAATTAATAGTTAGCCGGTAATTGCTATTAGGAATAGCTGTGAATTCAATGCATATTAAAAATATAGGTAACATCTATGCCTATGACAATGATTGGCAAACGCCAGCCAAAACCGAGCAACATGCATATGAAAAGTGCCTGGGTCGATTTCCCCATGTCGCTGACATACTTTATTTTGCATTTCCTTGGGCGACTCTGATCGACAATTTAAATACAAAATCAAGTGGCGCTTCAGGCCTGCTTTTGGCACTTGACGCATTGATTGAATCTATCCCCAAGGGGATTGTTCACAGATTCACAGTATGTCAGCACATATACGCATTTAAGTACGTCGAGCTATTTAAAAAAGCTGGCATTACAGAACTTTATTTGTCTCATGCAGAACACTCGACACGTACTCTAGAGGGAATCAACATACACCCGTTCCCTCTCTATCCAGTAAAGGTCGCAACCGACAACTTTTATGAGAAATGGAAACCCCAGGAGGCGTCGGCACGTCGCTACCTCTACAGCTTTATCGGGGCGCATGACTCGAAATATTATCGCACTAGCAGTCGCGAAGACATATTTGAATTATTTGGTGATTCAAAATCTGAACTGGCATACGTTAAGCGTCGAAATGAATGGCATTTCCAGCGAGATGTTTATGACGTTCAAATTAAGGGCAAGGTGGTAAGTGAAGAATTCAAGATAAAACAAAAACTCGAAGAGGACGAGTATTTGTCCATCTTGCTTGATAGCGTATTTTCCTTATGCCCCTCCGGCTCTGGCCCAAACAGCATTCGCCTTTGGGAGTCTTTGGGCACGGGCACCATTCCAGTCATCTTGGCCGATGGCTTGCGTCTGCCTGGGGATGAAGATCTGTGGCGAGAAGCTGCAGTATTTGTTCGGGAAAAAAAAGAGCGAATTGAAAAATTACCAGTTCAACTTGCCGCTCTTAAAAACAACGCTCACGATCTCAATAAAAAATGCATAGCAGTAAATAAATTATACGAAAAGTATGGGCCAGGCAATTTTGTTGAGGACATAGTTGCTTTAGCCATTAAAAAATCAACTGAAAATTCAGGCAAGAAGGTTTTTGTATTTGACCCTGGATTAAAGGACTTTCACACTCATCATCACATCATCAACAGGAATGTTGCTGATGTCCTAAAAAAGCACAAGGTTAAATTCAAGGTCTTTGGCAATCGCAATTTATCAACTTCCACCGCAGAATACGATACGGCGCCTTTTTTCAAGCACAGCCCTTATGAGGACATGCAAGAACTAAGTAACAAAGAGTTCGCTCAAAGATGCCTTGCATATGCAAAAGATATTGCCGACATAGTGAAGGAGCAGGGGTCTTCGACAGCTGTCATTATTCATACCTCGACAGCATCGCTAGTTCAGGGCTTGGCATACGCCATTAGCCATTCGGATGTGTATTTTTCACATATCGAATTACAATTAATGTTTCATCCACTCTCGTTTAGTGGCGAAAACATTAACAACTCCAGTCCAAATTACACGAGATACTTAATTGCATTGCGATCACTAAAATCTGCCGTTAAAGCAGCAAAAATTGGGATTTCCATATCGTCGTCTTGCCAGAGTTTTGCCGGCTTGTATTCCCGAATGTTACGTGAACGGGTTACAACTCACCCGTACGCGTTACATAGCGCAAGCAGTGAGCATCCGATCGCAAGAAAACAACTTGCCGTTGCGACCAAACCAGACACCTCAACCCAGAAAATCTTATTGTTTTCAGGGGATCTCAAGATCGATAAGGGTATCGCGTGGATCTCAAAAGCTTTACCGGAATTACTAAAATCAAATAGTGAAGCGGAGTTCCATCTGCAGTTGGCAAAGCCGCGCTTCCACAGTAACGCGCTAGAAGAGTCAATTATTGCGATCAAAAATTTGGCCGAGTCCAGCAATAGAGTTAAATTGATTGATGGCTACATTGATCAGCAAAAGTGGGAAGAACTTTTGGCGACGATGGATGGGCTTTTGATTCCATATAGCCCGGTCGCATATCGCAGCAAGACTTCCGGGATTCTGTTTGAATATATTAGGAACGCAAAAAATACTGCCAAGCTGGTTGTGACAAGAGATACATGGCTTCACGATGAAGTGACGATTTGGCACTTGCCCGTAATCGACGTAGAGTTCGGAAATACGCAAGACCTGGCAAACAAGATTGGCACTTTCAATAAGCACCCGTCTATTGGAGATATCAAAGAAAGCTTTCCGGATTTTTGGAGACAGTATTTTGGGCAAGGGAATGATCAGTTTTTGGTAGCCAAGACCACCGCGGCCTAAGACAGTCAATGTGCATGCTTTGTGGCCGCGGCGATCAATCTGGGACACTTTCCGTGTTATTGGAATTCCATCGCACAAAGGTTATTCAATGGCAGAGTATGAGCACTCAAACTGACACCTTCACGCATTTCTGACAAATGTAAATTAGGGCATTCACCGCCATAATCTACGACTACTAATTACTAAGAATTCACGAATTTTGAGCTTTACTAAAGCTTCACATTATGAAAATTACCATATTTGGCACTGGGTATGTCGGCCTGGTCACCGGAGCATGCCTTGCTGACGTAGGCCACAATGTCATCTGCATGGACGTCGATCAAAGCAAAATTGAGAAACTGCAAGAAGGCAATGTGCCGATTTATGAGCCAGGTTTGGAGGCGATGGTAAAACGCAATCTTGCCGAAGGACGACTGCATTTCACGACAGATGCTCCAGCTGCCGTTGCATTCGGTACACTCCAATTCATTGCTGTCGGCACTCCCCCGGATGAAGATGGATCAGCCGATTTGAAATTCGTATTGGCCGTGGCACGAACGATTGGCTTGCACATGGACGGATATCGGGTCATCGTTGACAAATCCACGGTGCCAGTCGGTACCGCAGAACAAGTAAGTACGATGCTCTCAAACGTTTTAAGGGAGCGTGGTGTCTCGCATCCATTCGATGTTTGCTCGAATCCTGAATTTCTCAAAGAAGGGTCCGCTATCGAGGATTTCACCCGTGGCGCGCGAATTGTAATTGGCTCGGAGTCATCGCAAGTACGCGAATTGATGACGGAGTGCTATACACCCTACAATCGCAATCACGACAAATTGATGTTCATGAGCATCCGTGCTGCGGAGTTCACCAAGTATGCTGCAAACGCCATGCTCGCCACCAAAATCAGTTTTATGAACGAACTGGCTAATCTGGCGGAGCAACTCGGGGTCGATATCGAACAGGTACGGCTTGGGATCGGTTCAGATCCGCGCATCGGTTATCACTTTATATATCCTGGTTGCGGATATGGCGGGTCCTGCTTCCCTAAAGATGTCCAAGCCCTGGTCATGACAGCAGCCTCGGCAGGCGTCGAGACGCAGTTATTGAAGTCAGTCGAAGCTGTGAACAACCGCCAGAAGGATATTTTATTCAATAAGCTGAGTCAGGCCTTCGATGGTGATCTCGCCGGCCGCACCATTGCAATTTGGGGGCTGGCATTCAAGCCCAATACTGACGACATTCGCGAAGCCCCAAGCCGCGTGTTATTACAAAAACTTTGGGAAGCCGGAGCTAAAGTACAGGCATATGATCCGGAAGCGATGCATGAGATCGCACGCATTTATGGCACAAGAGAGGATTTGCAGCTGGTCAGCAGCCGGGATGCTGCCGTTGCAGCGGCTGACGCGCTGGTAATTTGTACCGAATGGAAGCAATTCCGCACCGTAGATTTTGACTGGCTGCGCAACCAATTACGCCATCCAGTGATAGTAGACGGCCGCAATTTGTACACGCCTGCAGAAGTACAGCAGCACGGATTTATGTATTACGCAGTCGGACGAGGAGACTCTTTGAGAAGAGACTGACCGTACATAATTTCATTTTCAGACAAACCGGAATTATCATTCCAAAATCATTAGACCTGAAGAAACCTGCGAAACATGAAAAAAGCACTGATTACCGGCGTCACCGGCCAGGATGGCTCCTACCTTGCCGAATTCCTGCTTGAAAAAGGATATGAGGTTCACGGCATCAAGCGCCGCGCCTCCCTGTTCAACACCCAGCGCGTGGACCATATCTATCAGGACCCGCACATTGACAACCAGCGCTTCATCCTGCATTACGGCGATCTGAGCGACTCCTCGAATCTGACGCGCATTCTCCAGCAAGTGCAGCCGGATGAGGTCTACAACCTCGGCGCCCAATCGCACGTTGCCGTCAGCTTCGAATCTCCCGAATACACTGCCGATGTGGATGCACTGGGTACCTTGCGCCTGCTGGAAGCGATCCGGCTCCTCGGCCTCGAAAAGAAAACACGCTTCTACCAGGCATCGACTTCCGAACTCTACGGACTGGTGCAAGAAACCCCGCAGAAAGAAACCACGCCGTTCTACCCGCGCTCCCCATACGCAGTGGCCAAGATGTACGCCTACTGGATCACCGTGAACTACCGCGAAGCCTACGGCATGTATGCCTGCAACGGCATCCTGTTCAACCATGAATCGCCACGTCGCGGCGAAACTTTCGTTACGCGCAAAATTACGCGCGGCCTCGCCAATATTGCGCAAGGCCTGGAAAAGCGTCTATTTATGGGCAACATGGATTCGCTGCGCGACTGGGGGCATGCGAAAGACTATGTGAAGATGCAATGGCTCATGCTGCAGCAGGATACGCCTGATGATTTTGTGATTGCAACGGGTGTTCAATACTCCGTGCGCGACTTCATCCGCATGAGTGCCGCACAACTTGGAATAGCGCTGCGGTTCGAGGGATCCGGCGTAGACGAAAAAGCCGTAGTCGATACCATCACGGGTGATATGGCGCCGGCACTGAAGCCGGGAGACGTGATCGTTGCGGTCGATCCACGCTATTTCCGTCCTGCTGAAGTGGAAACTTTACTCGGCGATCCGACCAAGGCCAAGGAAAAACTCGGCTGGGTGCCGGAAACAACACTACAGCAAATGGTCGAAGAAATGGTTGCACATGACTTGGAGCAGGCGCGCAGCCATGCGCTGTTGAAGCAGCATGGATACAAGGTGCCGGTGGCACGCGAGGCATAACGCAGCAATTTAGCCCTTGTTCGCCAGTACAACATCGAACCAAAACCTGATCATGAAGTTGATGCGATGAAAACGGGTATTGCATGAATAATGTTTTAGAGAATAAAGGCTTCTGCGGCCCCTTTAATTTGGCAGACACCGTTGAATTGGATAGCGTGGTTGAACTAGTAAATTTGCCAAATTTTGGAAAGAAAGACCGTCATGTGGATTTCGCCGTTATCAGGACTATATTTTTAGACAGCGAACTGCAAAATAAAGTAAAGGCGTTAGTTGGGTCAGACTGGTTATTGTGGCGCACTAATTTTTTTACAAAAAATGAGAAATCGGGCGAAATCGGCTGGCACCACGATAAACATTTCCAATCGGGCGATGAGGCAATTGACTTTAATGAAGTTGGCAGTCATTTTTCAATATTGATTGCCTTGAATGACATGACAGTCTCAAATGGTGCTTTTGAAATTATCCCTGGATCACACAAGCATATCGCTAGTTGGAGTAGGGATACCCGACCATTTCATAAAAAAGAATCGGCCGAACATTTCTTGACCGTTCCAGATGATTTATTGGCACTCCGAGAAAAAGTCGAATTAAGCCGTGGCCAATTTTTATTATTTCACTCTGCGACAGTTCATCGCAGCCTGCCATTTGAATCGGGATTTCCTCGGGTGTCTATGATAGGTAGGTTAGTTAAAAAAAACGTATCCTTGCCCAGCCATCTACAAAATGACCCCGCCGTAGTGCCATTCTAGTCAGAAAAACTTCGATAGGATTTAAAGTGACATTAATTCCGATTGCAAGACAACACATCAGTAAAATAGAACATGAATAATCAAGAAAAAATCTTCGTCGCCGGGCACCGCGGCATGGTGGGCTCGGCGATCGTACGCCGTTTGCAGTCATTGGGCTTCACCAACATTCTCACCCGCACACACGCGGAACTCGACCTGACAAATCAGGCTGCAGTCGAGAAGTTCTTCCGCGAGAACAAGGTCGACAAAGTCTACCTGGCCGCAGCCAAAGTAGGCGGCATCCATGCCAACAATACCTATCCAGCTGAATTCATTTATCAGAATCTGATGATCGAATGTAATATCGTTCATGCTGCCCATGTAGCGGGTGTGAACAAGCTCCTTTTTCTAGGTTCGTCCTGCATCTACCCCAAGCTGGCAGAGCAGCCGATGAAGGAAGAAGCCCTGCTGACCGGCGTGCTGGAATCGACCAACGAGCCGTACGCGATCGCCAAGATCGCCGGCATCAAGCTGTGCGAGAGCTATAACCGGCAGTATGGCCGTGATTACCGCTCCGTCATGCCGACCAATCTGTACGGACCGCATGACAATTTTCATCCCGAAAACAGTCATGTGATCCCCGCCTTGCTGCGTCGTTTCCATGAAGCCGTGCTGGCTGGCGCAGAAGAGGTAGTGATCTGGGGCAGCGGCACCCCCATGCGCGAGTTCTTGCACGTGGATGACATGGCTGCTGCCAGCGTACATGTGATGGAACTCGATGTCACAACGTATAACAGCAATACTCAGCCCATGCTCTCGCATATCAACGTAGGCACCGGCGTGGATTGCACGATCCGTGAACTTGCAGTGACCGTGGCGCGCGTGACCGGATTTGGCGGGCGCCTGACTTTTGATGCCACCAAGCCGGATGGCACGCCGCGCAAGCTGATGGACGTCTCCCGCCTGCGAGCGCTGGGATGGGAGGCGGGAATATCGCTGGAGGATGGCTTGCGTGACGCCTACAACTGGTTCCTCGCGCACCAGGATGATTTCCGCGGATGATATTTGTTTTCGACCCGGGATTGAAAGAGCCGCAGACCCATCATGACATTCTCGATGGGAACCTGGACCGCGTCCTGTCGCAGCGCGGCCGTGCCTGCATATTTTTCAGTCACGTAAATCTCGATCCGAACCTGGTGAAATTCCGCTGCCATCCTGCATTTCGGCTTAGCCCCTATGCAGACACCGCTGCGCTCGATGACCGTGACTTTGCAAGGCAGTGGCGAGCTTATGCCGACGACATCGCAGCAATTATCAGAGAGCATGGCAACCCGGAGCACCTCATCGTCCATACGGCGACGCCGGCTTTGATTCAGGGCCTGGCTGTCGCACTCCATTTGCGCACACTGCACTGCCGGTCGCTGCGGCTGCAACTGATGTTTCACCCGCTCTCCTTTGTGCCGGACGGCGCGGCGGCTCCTTCAACCGCGCATGCAAGGTACCTGATCGCCTTGCGGATGTTGCAGGCCGGCGCGGCAGCAGCAGGAACGATCTTGCATGTATCGACTTCCTGTGAGGGATTTTCAAGGATCTATTCGCGCATGCTAAGGCAGCGGGTTCCGGTACATCCGTATGCCCTGCAATCCTCGGAGGCGGCTCCCGAAATGCAGCCGGTGCAGCCGCACCGTTCAGGATCCCGGAAGGTTTTGCTTTTTTCGGGCAATGTGAAACTGGACAAGGGCATCGGCTGGGTCGCGGATGCGCTGCCGCACCTGCTGCAGGCAAGCGGCGGCACGGAGTTTTACATACAACTTTCGGATACCCGCTTCGGTGACAGTCTGCTTGAGTCAGCCATTGCCAAGTTGCGCGTAATCGCCGCGGCCAATCCGCGCCTGAAGCTGATCGAGGGCTACAGCAGCGAGGCACAATGGAACACTACCCTGTCCAGGATGGATGCCTTGCTGATTCCCTATGCACCGCAGGCGTATCGTTACAAAACTTCCGGCATCCTGTTCGAGTACCTCAAGCTTGCCCGACCCGATGCCAGGATCATCGTCACCGACGGTACCTGGCTGGCCGAAGAATCCGCGCATTGGCGCCTGCCAGTGGCATCTGTCGATTTTGCCAATACTGTGCAACTGGGCGAAATCCTCGCCTCGCTCGATGACTGTCCGGCTGTTGGGAACTTGCCCACAGCGTTTCCGCAATTCTGGGAGCGGTATTTCCGGCAGGGGAATGATGCATTTCTGACGGACGGGCTCTGAGTTGAAATAGCAAAAAAACCATTAAAATTGATAATGAAAAAAACCGATTTGATTTTCAGCCTGGGGCCCAATTGCAAGAATGCATGGAACATCCGCGATTATTTCAAGGTCGATCGGGCATACCCCTTTGACTGGTGGATTACCCCGGCAAAGTCGATGCTGAAAATGATCGAAAGCGGATTTGAATTTGACGTCAAGAGAGACGATCTGCATATCACGCCGACCAATGAGCACAACACCGTTTATAACTACAAGCTGAATCTGCTCCATCATCATGACTTCACACGCGTATGGGGGGAGCACCCGGGCGTTGTTTTCGAAGTGAGCGATGACGAGATAGAAAAGGTCAATAGCAAATACAGGCACTTGTTTAAAAGGCTCGCGGACGACCTCGCGCAAGCTGCCCACCCCATTGCTGTCCTTAACTGGAGTTATTCCGGCTGGCCCAACGAATATAAAGGCATTCCGACCAATGCCGCGTTGAACGGCTTTATGCCACCCGACCAGCTGGCCCGGGAAATCCGGGACAGATTGGGCAAAAAATTGCGAATTGCCTTTATCGCAATCGGCGAGCCGTTGCACGAAGAACACGAATGGGGCTGTATTGTCCGAAGGCCGGACCTCGGCGAGCGCGAAAACATCAAGGGCGCTGATTATGCTGAGCCAATACATGTCTTTCGGCAGGCATATGACATGCTGAATTTTTCCCTGGACGACGACTCGCTGCAGGCATCCCGGTAAAATAGCGAGCTGAATTCGATTTTTTCCTTTTCTTTCAATGCTGTGGCACAAGGAGTTTGCATGAGCGCCTGGGATTCCCTTATTTCCAAAATTCGCAGCGACGGTCACAAGACACCGGATGCTTCTCGCCCGGCCACAACTGACAGTGATCGCAATGACGCCGGCACCCTGATCGCTGCCGTAGAGCCATTTCTTGACATGGATCTGACCGCGTTCCGCGCGCAACTCGTTGATGAAACAACCATTGCGCGCCAGCAGATGCTGCTGAAAGAACAATTGGGACCAGCCGATTCGGCAGAATTTATCGAGCGCCTGATCCGCGCAATGGCAGAGATCAAGGCGGACATCCATTATCTGAAAGCGGCCTATGTCGGCTCTACCCGCTACCAGGAGCCCGAATTCCAGATCCGCATGCCGGAGTTGCCCGGCAAGGTAGTTCCCGAAGTGCTGGAAATCGACATGCGCGGCGATATCACCGGCCGCAATTGGTATCACGCCGAGCCGGATGGCCGCTGGGCCGGGCCGGAATGCGACAGTTCGTTGCTGCTGCCGGCATTGGGCGCGGGAACGTACGACCTTTCAATCGACATCGTTGACGAAATCACGGCGGGCATCATCGATGGCATGCAAGCCACCCTGAACAAGCAGCCGGTGGCACTGACGCGGGACGGCCCCGATTTGCCTGCCTCCCTGCAGGCCAGGGTGACCATTCCGGCAAGTTATCGTTTTCCGTTCTGGACGCTGAAACTGGAATTTGCCAAGCTGGTTTCTCCTGCCAGCATGGGCAGCGATGATAGCCGCGTGCTCGCCATCCGCGTGCGCCGCATTCGTTTTGCCAAGGCTGCTGCATGAAAATCCTGTGGATTTCGCCGACGCCGTCGCATCCGCAAAACGCCGGCAACCGTGCGCATATCCATGCCATGGCGGAGCAGGTGCTGGCCGCCGGCCATCATGTGACATTGCTGCTGTACGGGCAGGAGACTGTGCCGGACGAGGCAAAGCAGGCGATGCAGTCATTCTGGTCCGATTTTGTCTATGTTCCGCATCGCCTGCGCGAGCGCACAAAGACGCATGGCGACGTATGGGGAATCGACGACTGGTACAACGCCGACCTCGAGGCGGCCGTGCGCTTTTTGCTGGGGCAGAATGATTACGATGCGGTCTATTGTGAATATGTATTTTTCAGCAAGGCGCTCACCCTATTCCCTGAATCCACGCTGAAAATACTGAGTTGCCATGACCGCATGAGCAACCGCGCGCAACTGTTACAAAAGCAGGGAATCGCGCCGGATTTTTTCTACACCACGCCCGAACAGGAAAAAATCGCGCTCGATCGTGCCGATATCGTGCTGGCGATCCAGGATGAAGAACGGGCTTTTTTTCAGTCGCTGACCTCGAAGGCCGTCTTGGAAGTCGGCTACCCGGTAGAAGCCGTCCCCCTGCCCGCCCCCGTCATGACTGGCAAGCTGCGTATCGGTTACCTTGGCTCGAACAATTCGCTCAACAGGAAGTCCCTGCTTACCTTCCTCGGGCTGGTGCAGAACGACGGCCTGCTGGCGCAGCGTATCGAGGTAGTCGCCGCCGGCACGATTTGCAACAGCCTGGCCAATACACCGGTTGTTTGCCTGGGCGAAGTGGCGGAGGAGGCAGACTTCTATCGCCAGGTTGACCTCGTGATTAATCCGATGCTGGACGGAACTGGCCTGAAGATCAAGACATTGTCTGCCATTCGCCATGGGATGCCATTCCTGTCGACGGCAACCGGCAGCAAGGGCATCGCCGTCAGCTTTGCCGAACACGATGCGGCATCGGTAGAAACCCTGGTGGAGCATGTACGCGCCCTGCTGGATGCCCCGGCGCAACGGCTGGATGCCTTGCGTGCCGAGAGCGTGCGCCTGCTTGCCGCCTACCAGTCGCGCCAGCGCCAGCAAGTCCGCGACCTGCTGCGCGCCATCGAGACGGGCAGCATTGCCCACATCGGCGCCAAACGCGTGCTGGTCGTCACCGACGTACCCTTCTGGGAAGCCGCGCTTGGCAACCATATGCGCATCTTTACCATGTGCAAGGAAATCCAGCGCCATGCCGAGCTGACTGTATTTTATTTTGGCTCCCTGTTCCCGGAACGCGAGGCCCAGATTGCCGCTGCCGGCTTCGCTGGCCAGGTGATCAGCTTCAAGGATTACGAGCAAGCCGCCAAGGACCTCCGTGAAACCAGCGATTTCCCGCGCCTGCCGGGACTGGAGCGCTGGCGCCACGAGATTTTCTTCAAGTCGCTGCGGGCGTTTCTTTCCTTTGCACCGCAATTCGACACAGTCGTATTTGAATACATCTGGCTGGCCTACACCCGCGCCGCGCTGCCGTACCAGGCGATCACGGTGCTGGATACGCATGACCTGATGACCATGCGCGAATACCGTTTCGTGTCACAAGGCTTGCGGCACCATATTTCCCTGACCTTCGGCGAGGAAATGGCACTTTTGGACCGGTTCGATTCGGTGATCGCCATCCAGCACGAAGAAGCTGAAATATTGTCGTCGGTGCTGAAAAAAGCGCTGCCAATCTGCTGCCCGCATGGCGTTGACATGCCGGAATGCGGCCCGCCCCGCGCTACGGCTGACACGCTGATACTTGGTTTTGTCGGTGGTGCCAGCGATGCCAATTTCGCTGCCATTGACTGGTTCCTGCGCCAGGTCTGGCCGGTCATGGCATCGCTGCCGATTGCGTTGCATGTTTATGGCGCTGTATGCCAGCGCATCGACCAGGCACCGCCGGGCGTGGTTCTGCACGGCAAGGTTGACCGCCTCGATAGCGCCTACGCTGGCTGTGACGTCATTATCAACCCCATGATTCATGGCGGCGGCATCAAGATAAAATCTGTCGAAGCGCTCGCTTATGGCAAACCGCTGGTGGCGTCACCTGAGGGCGCCGTTGGCATCGCTGCGCCCGCTGACTCCGGCGTATTCGTGGCCCGCAACCGCGCCGAATTCATCGACGCGCTGGTGCGCCTGCTAGCGTTCCCCGAAGAACGGCGCGCCATGGCAAATGCGGCACGGCAGGCCGCCGAAGCGCAATTTTCGTCCGCGCGCTGCTTTGCGCCACTGGTTGAACTGATTCAGAGCGTCTGATGGAAGAAATCAAAAAAATCCTGGTCACCGGCGACTTAATGCGTCAGCTGACGAGCGGTGGTTCCGGGCAAAACGGCAACATCCGCTGGCTGTTCAACCTGGTCAGCCCGGCGCTAGAGATGGCAACGAACCTGCCGGTTTCCCCGGTTTATTTTACCGGTGACGACGCCTGCATCGGCACACGCATCTACGCTGTCAATCATGCGCAACCGACATTCTCCAACTGGGTAAAGCTTTACCATATGGATGCGGATGCCCGCACCCTTGCAGTGATTCATGAAGCATTCGCCGATGCGCTGGTGGTAGCGTTCGAGCTGCCGGAGATTGTCAGAAAAGCCTTCGACAAGCTCGGCATTGCCTATGTGGACCTGACCATTCATCCTGCTCGCTTCATGGATGACCTGCTGTTCGGCTTGCGCAGCAATATTCCCGGATTACCAGACGCCCTGGCTGGCTGGGTCGTCTACGAGGAAGAGATCCGCATCGCGGCAGGCATCGCCGCGGCGTCTCTCTCCAAGCTGTCCCGCCTCCCGCAATGCGAGCAGCAGCACAACGTCGCCCTGTTTGCCGGACAAACCAGCGACGACAAGGTGCTTATCCGCGGCGACAGGCTCATGCGTGCCGATGACTTCATGGACCAGTTCACCGAGCTGAGTGCGATGCATGAAAAAATACTGGTCAAGCCGCATCCCTATGCCCGCGAAAACAATGTCGTGCTGGCACTGACGCGATTGTTTCCAAATACCGAACTGGTAGAGGCGAATTTTTATCACCTGTTGTCGCACGACGCGATCAGCAAGGTGTACAGCCTGACTTCAAGCACCTCGATCGAGGCCGCCTACTTCGGCAAGCAGGGCATCCACCTCGCACCCTATCCCTATGCGTTTTCCGACGAAAGCGCCTCCGGGGGAACCTACCTGACGATACGCCCCGAGATATTCCTGCCACAATTTTGGGCGGGCATTTTGGGCAAGTCTGGCGTGGCAACGCAAGTGGTACGCGAAGTCCAGCTGCCGCGCGAGCGCAGCCGCATGCGGCGCAGCCTGCGCAATTTCTGGGGCGCCGATATCTTCGAATCTGTTTCCTGAGATCCGGCAGCGTGAAAAGATTTTTCTCCATCACATTGCTGGCACTGTGCATGCCGCTGCTCGGCCATGCAAATGCCGAGCAGCCCGTCAAAGAAGCCCAATGCCTGTCCGGGGACGTCGAAGTGAGCGGTCACACAGTGCTGGCGGCGTCATGCCGGCACACTGCGGCGTTGACCATCCGGACGTCCGGCACGGTGCTGGACTGCCAGGGCAGCACCGTTGACGGCGAAGGCAAGCGCCCGGTGGGCATTGCCATCGAGTCCGATGGCAAGCCGCTGAAGGGCGTCGTGGTGCGCAATTGCCTGGTCATCAATGCAAAGTATCATGGCATCAACATTGGCTGGAGCCTGGCGGATCGGGCCAAAAGCGAGCGCCATGCGCGCGATGTCCTGTACACGCTGACGCCTGCCGGCACACTGATTGAAAATGTCACGATCAGGAATGCCGGACGCACTGGCCTGTATGTCGATGATTATGTGACGGATACGATTGTCGATGGCACAACCATCAGTGACTCTGGCGGTGTGGGCATTTACCTGGAACATAGTTCGCGGGGATCCACGATTCGCAACTCCCGCATCATCGGCAATGGCTTCGTGCTGCGCCGCGAAGGCATTGCGATTGATTCTTCCAGTGGCAACACTGTGCAGAATTCCGTCATCGCCGGCAACGCCATCGGCGGCATTTTTTTGTACCGGAACTGTTCCGAGCACCTCGAACAGGATGCAAAGCAGGTACAGCGTTGGCAGAGCACTGACCACAACCTGGTCGAGAACAACCGCATTGCCGGAGGCAAGGCCGGGGTCTGGATCGCTTCGCGGCAGAGCATGGATACCAGCATGATGGCTTGCGGCAATGGCTACTATGCGGACGGCAAATACACGCTGGACTCTGCCCGGCATAACCGTGTGTCAAATAATGAAATCGCCGATGCCGAATATGGCGTTCTGATCGAAGACGACGACAATACGGTAGCCAGCAACCGGTTCGTGGGCATCAGGAAGGTGGCTATCCAGGTCGGCAGCGGGCCGCGTTACCTCTACCTGCACAAGCCGGTCGTTGCAACGCGCATTCAAAAAAACGTATTTATCGGGCCAGGCGAGACAACTAAATTTGTCAGTGGGAGCGAAAACCCCGCCGGCACAACCAGAGTTGATTGAAAAGATTACATGCCATGACTATTTCCAGAGACGCCGTCACATGGGGATTCCGCTTTATCCTCGGCAGGGAGCCGGGTGATGAAGCGGCAATCCACGCCCATATGCAACTAGACGATATAAACCAATTGGTAGAGGTCTTGCTCATGTCCGAAGAATTCTCGATCAGTAAGCGATTTTCACACCTGTTCAGCCTGAAAAAACCAGCCCAGCGCGCGCTGGTCGAGCGCAAGCAGGCCGAGTTGAAAGTCCTCATCTTGGGAAATTGCCAGGGCAAGGGATTGGCCCGGCTGCTGCAAGCCATGTCGACCAATGTCACGGCGACGCACCTGGAATTGACTGGCGGGATGCTGGCGCAAATACGTTCAGGCGAAGTCGATATCGCAAAAATGGGAGCGGAAAATGATGTGATTCTGTTGCATCCCCATGCCGAATTCCTGCAATTCATCGAGCAGAAACATCCTGATATTCGCGCCCGGATCAAAATGATCCCAGCCATTAATTTTTCAGCCTTTCATCCTGATCTGGTCTACATCAAGAACGGACGATCAGGGCATGCACTGGGACCGCTGGGAGAATACCAGTCATCGATTGCCTTTTATGGCTGGCGCAATGGTTTGACGGTGGAAGAGACCATCGGCCTGTTTGCCGAGGATGTTTATGCAAAACTGGGATTTTTCGACTACTGGGATTCCGCCAGGGCGTTCCTGCAACATAACGAGCAGCTGACCGGCATCCCTCTCGAAAAATCACTGAACAAATGGTCCGCCGGCGGCTGCTGGATGTATTCGGTGAACCATCCGAAATTGCGGGTCCTCGCCGATGTTGCGCGCGCCATCCTGGCGCGGGAAGGCATCGATGCGTTGCCGGACGCGGAGCAGTTCGTGCAGGATGATCTGGCCAGCGGTCCTGTGTGGCCGGTGTACCCGGAAATCGGCAAGCGCCTTGGAATTGGCAACGGCCACTATTTTTTCAAGAAGATCGAGTCCGAATGTGGCAGCGATCGGCCGGTGCAGATGATCGACCTGCCGCAATTCGTGAAATTGTCGTTTGACGCGTTTTCCGCGTACCGTAAAGCCGATCTGGTATGTGAACGCCTGGATTCCGCACCCTACCAGGAACTTGCCGCGTACCTGGCCAGCCGCAGGCAGTCGGGCTTTGCGCCACAAGCTGCCGCAGCACCCGCACTTGCCGGGGCAAGCCAAGGCAAGTCCAACCCATATCTTGGCTTGACCAACCACCAGTTCTGGCGCCGCGGCGTTGAACGAGTGACCATGAAAGACGTCGACCCGGTGGTTCGCGCGGGTTTTTCGCTCGCGCCGGCGCACAAGGTTGCCACCGCGGGCAGTTGCTTTGCGCAGCATATCTCGCGCACGCTGCAGAAAAATGGTTTCAATTATTACGTTGCCGAAGATGGCGATGGCCTGGCGACTGACGAAACCCTGCGCCGCAATTTCGGCGTGTTTTCGGCGCGCTTCGGCAACCTGTACACCGCGCGCCAACTGCTGCAATTGTTCGATCGCGCCTATGGCGCCTTTACGCCGCAGGAGGGGCACTGGGTTCGCGAGGATGGCCGGCTGGTCGACCCCTTCCGACCGCAGATCGAACCTGACGGCTTCGCCACGCTGGAGGACCTCGAGCAATCCAGGCAGGCGCACTTTGCTGCTGTCAGGCGCATGTTCGAGACACTCGACGTGTTCGTCTTCACGCTCGGCCTGACCGAAGCCTGGCGCAGCAAACAGGACGGTGCGGTATACCCGCTCGCACCGGGTGTCGCAGGCGGTGCTTTTGATACCCGGCTCCACGAGTTCGTCAATTTCGGGGTGGCCGATGTCGTGGCCGACATGAACGCGTTTATCGGGCGCCTGCAGCGGGTCAACCCCGCCGCGCGCATGATCGTCACCGTTTCGCCGGTGCCGCTGATTGCGACTTATGAAAATCGCCACGTGCTGGTGGCGACTTCCTACAGCAAGGCTGTCTTGCGCGCCGCTGCCGAGGAAGTATGCAACGCCAACGCGACGATGTGCGAATACTTCCCTTCTTATGAAATCATCACGGGCAATTACACCAGGGGAGAATATTTTGACAACGACCTGCGGTCGGTGAAGCAGGAAGGCGTCGACCACGTGATGCGCCTGTTTCTGTTGCATTATTCCACCGGACAGCAGATTAGTACCCACAATGAAAGTCTAATGAGGGAAAATGCGCAGGTAAATGCGATCGTCTGCGATGAAGAAGCGATCGACCGCGGAGCAAGCGCCAGCTGAGAAAGTCGGGAATTTTATGCAATGAACAATTCGACCAACGTCGTGTGGCATCGGGCGAGCGTAACGCGCGCCCAGCGGCAGGCCCAGAACCTGCATCCAAGCGTGCTATTGTGGTTTACCGGCTTGTCCGGCTCAGGAAAATCGAGCCTGGCCCATGCGGTCGAAGAGAAGCTGCATGGCCTGCGGTGCCGGACCTTCGTGCTTGACGGCGACAATGTCCGGCATGGTCTCTGCGGCGATCTTGGCTTTTCAAACGCGAATCGCGAAGAGAATATCCGCCGTGTAGGGGAAGTGGCAAAATTGTTCATCGAGGCCGGCGTGATAACCTTGACCGCCTTTATTTCCCCGTTTGCGGCTGACCGGGAACGTGTACGCGGCCTTTTTTCGCCGGGCGATTTTATTGAAATCTATTGTCGCTGCTCGCTTGAAACCTGCGAGTCGAGAGATACAAAAGGATTGTATAAGCAGGCGCATGCCGGGAAAATAGCTGATTTCACGGGGGTTTCATCGCCCTATGAAGCGCCAGCAGCAGCTGAACTTGTTATCGACACTGACCAGCTGGATATTGAATCGTCCGTCGCGATGGTATTGAGGTTTTTGCAGAATCGCGGAATCATCCTATCCGATTAATTTGTCGTAATTGCTGTTTATCAGATCTTTGAAATTTTCATGAAACCAGAATTCCTTAGCCAGACTCATTTCACTGGCGTCAGGCTGCTCCCCCTGCTGGCGGCGGTCGCCGTGCTGACGGGATGTGCCATGTCGCCCAGCTGGCTGCCGTCGTCCGGCCCCAACTATGCGCAGGTGGATAACGCAACGACTAGTGCGCGGCTGTCCGGCATCCAGATCGTCGATGTGAATGACAAGGTGACCCGCAAGCTTCTCGAAGGCGAGAAACGGAAGCTGTTTTCCGAATCGTTCGGAAGTTCGCCGCAGCCCGGCTATGTCATCGGCTCGGGCGACGTCATCGAAGTTTCAGTTTGGGAAGCGCCGCCCGCCGCACTCTTCGGCGGCGCCGCATTGGACGTGCGTCAAGGCCCATCGGGTACGCGCATAACGGTACTGCCGGAACAAATGGTCAGCAGGGAAGGCTCCATCAACGTGCCATTTGCCGGGCAGGTCCCCGCAGCGCGGCACACTCCCCGGCAGATCGAGACTGAAATCGTGCGCCGGCTCAAGGGCAAGGCGAACCAGCCTCAGGTCCTGGTCAGGGTCATCCGCAACAACACCGCGAATGTCACCATCGTGGGCGAAGTCGCCAATAGCACCCGCATGCCCATTACCGATCGCGGCGAACGGCTGCTGGATGCCCTGGCGGTGGCCGGCGGCGTGCGCCAGCCGATCAACAAGGTCACCATGCAACTCACGCGCGGCAACATGGTGCACTCGCTCCCGCTTGACACCATCATCCGCGACCCGAAGCAGAATATCGTGCTGCAACCGGGCGATGTGCTGACCTCGCTGTTCCAGCCGCTCAGCTTTACGGTATTGGGCGCTGCTGGAAAAAATGCCGAAGTGGATTTCGAGGCCCAGGGCATATCGCTGACCCAGGCATTGGCACGTGCCGGTGGCGTACTGGATAGCCGCGCCGATGCCCAGGGCGTTTTCATCTTCCGTTTCGAGCCGGCAGAGACGCTGGACTGGGGTGGCAAGCAGCCGGCGATGACGCCTGAAGGCACCGTACCGGTGATTTATCGCGTCGACCTGAAGGATCCTGCTACCTTCTTTGTCGCGCAAAGCTTCCCGATCCGTAACAAGGATGTGATGTTCGTCTCCAATGCGCCGGCGGCTGAACTGCAAAAGTTCCTGAACATTGTCGGGTCAGTGGTGTATCCGATCATCAGCATACAAAACGCGACAAACTAGCAATGCGATGCGTGACGTCCTGATCGATATCAGCCGGCTGCTCGGACGCAGCTTGAGGGGCCGGCTGCCGACAGGCGTCGACCGCGTCAGTCTCGCTTACGTTGGGCATTTTGGCGACAGGGCGCGCGCCATAGTGCGTTACGGCCCCCGCACCATGTTGTTCTCGCAAGCCGACTCACAGAAATTGTTTGGCTTGTTGCAAAGCCCGCCACCGGATTTCAACTGGAAGGTGCGCTGGATGGTTGCCTGCGAATTCTTGAAGTTTCGCCGGAATCGCGATTTTGCCGGCGCCTTTTTATTCAACACCGGGCATAGCGGCCTGGAGAAATCCACCTACCCGCACCAGTTGCGCCGTCAGCGCGTCAAGCCTGTCTTCCTCGTGCACGACCTGATTCCCATCACGCACCCCGAATACTGCAGGTCGGGAGAGCTGGGCAAGCATGTTATCCGCATGAATAACGTGCTGGAGCTTGCCGCCGGTGTCATCGCCAATTCGCAGGCAACCCTGCAGGAACTGGAAAATTATGCGCGCCAGACCGGCCGCGCCATGCCGCCTTCTGTTGCGGCGCCGCTGGCGGCAGCCCCCCTGCCGGCGCCAGCGGAAAAACGCCCCTTGCGGGCGCCCTACTTTGTCATGCTCGGCACGATCGAGCCGCGCAAGAACCACTGGCTGATGCTGCAATTGTGGCGCAAGCTGGTCGAAAAGCATGGAGAACGCGCGCCGCGGCTGGTGGTCATCGGCCAGCGCGGCTGGGAATGCGAAAACGTCGTGGACCTTCTGGAACGCTGCGAATCCCTCCAGGGCTTCGTCAAGGAATTCCCCACCTGTACCGATACTGAACTGGCGACCTGGCTGCACCATGCGCAGGCATTGCTGTTTCCTTCGTTTGCAGAAGGTTATGGCATGCCGCTGGCGGAAGCCCTGTCGCTGGGGGTACCTGTGATTGCCAGCGACCTGCCGGCATTTCGCGAAATCGCCGGCGCCATTCCCGACTACCTCGCCCCCCTGGATGGAACGGGCTGGATGCAACACATCGAAGCCTATGCCACAACGGACTCTTCAGAACGAATTGCGCAACTGGCAAGGGTGAAGGATTTCGCCGCGCCATCCTGGCACATGCACTTCCAGCTTGTTGAAAAATTACTGGCAGAGCTGCAATGACCCAGCCTGCCAGCATGGCGGCCTCTCCAAAAGCAGCCGCAAGACCTCGCCTGTCGGCGCCATTGTTTGCGTATGGGTTTTCAATAAGGAAACGTTCTCTCTTGCGCCGTTTCACTGGCGTCACAGATATCCGCTTTATTTACAATCCGAAACAAATTTCTCCAGGAAATACCCTACTATTATGGGGAAGCCGTCCACGTCCAATTGGACTGTCGGAAGGCGTAAATATTGTCCGGCTTGAAGATGGATTTTTACGTTCAGTCGGACTAGGCGCTGACTTGATTGCACCTTTGTCATGGGTCATTGATAGTCGCGGCATCTATTACGATCCTGCGCAGCCATCTGACCTGGAACATTTATTGCAATCAATTGATTTTGAGAATGAACTCTTGCAGCGCGCCGCCGTGTTACGTCAGCGGATCGTTGCAAGTGGCTTAACGAAATACAACGTGGGGCACGGCGGCTGGAGGCGGCCTGCAGCGCACCGCGTCGTTCTGGTGCCCGGGCAGGTCGAGACAGATGCATCGATCCGTTGCGGTGCGCCGGCTATCTGCACGAACCTCGGCTTGCTGCAGGCCGTGCGCACCGCCAATCCGGATGCGTACATCGTGTACAAGCCGCATCCGGACGTGCTGGCCGGATTGCGCGCCAGTGGCCAGCAGGAAGATGAAGCACACAAGTGGTGCGACGAGGTCGTGACTGGTGCATCGATGGACGAAATGTTCGCAGGGGTGGACGAAGTGCATGTCATGACTTCGCTTACTGGCTTCGAGGCCCTGATGCGCGGCAAGAAGGTGGCCTGTTATGGCCAGCCTTTTTATGCCGGCTGGGGCTTGACGCTGGATATGGTGCCGGTGGCGCGCAGGATGCGCCGCCTGTCCCTGGATGCGCTGGTGGCGGGGGCGCTGATTCTCTACCCCGTCTATGTGAGCCGCAGCACCGGTCAGTTCATTGCACCGGAGCAGGCACTGGATGAATTGCTCGCCTGGCGAGAACAGGAAACCGGCCGCAGTTGGCCTTGGTGGCGCAAGGGATTGCGCATGATATTGAAGATTTGGGGAGCCCGGCGGTGATCACGGAAGGTGTGTCGATATTCAAGGACAAGCGGGTACTCATGCTGCAAGGCCCGCTCGGTCCGTTTTTCCGGCGACTCGCCGGGGATATCGAATGGGCCGGCGGCCAGGTATGCAAGGTTAATTTCAACGGTGGCGACTGGCTGTTTTCACCGTCCGGCGCCATCAATTTTCGCGGCCACATGGAAGATTGGCCGGCGTTTCTCACCCGGCTTCTGACGGAGCGCAAGATCGACATGGTGCTGCTGTTTGGCGACTGTCGTCCTATCCATCGGGTCACCCAGGCGATTGCAGCGGCAAGAAGAATCGAGATTGGCGTATTCGAGGAAGGCTATGTCCGCCCCGACTACATTACGCTGGAGCGTTTCGGCGTCAATGGCCATTCGAAGATTCCCCGTTCCCCCGTTTTTTACCTGAATACGCCGGAAGCGCGCAGGCCGCCGACGCAGGTTGTCGGCCCGACTTTCCGCTATGTCGTCATGTGGGCGATGCTGTACTACCTGGCAAGCGCACTGTTGCGGCCGGTCTTCCCGCACTACCGGCACCACCGACCGCTGAGCATCATGGAAGCGTGGCCGTGGATCAGGAGCGGCTGGCGCAAGGCAATTTACCGGCGCAGGGAAGCAGGCATACAGACCGAACTGGCCACGACCTATTCGAAACGCTACTTCCTGGTGCCTCTGCAGGTGCACAACGATGCGCAAGTGCACGTGCATTCGGATTTCGAATCGGTCGAGGCATTTATTGCGACGACCCTGATTTCGTTTGCGGACAAGGCGCCCAAGGACACGATCCTCGTCATCAAGCACCATCCGATGGATCGCGGCTACCACGATCACACGCGACTGATCGCCCACCTGGAAAAAAAACTGGAAATCATCGGGCGCGTACGCTACCTGCACGACCAGCACTTGCCCACCCTGCTCGAACATGCGCGCGGCGTCGTCGTCATCAACAGCACGGTGGGTCTTTCAGCCCTGCATCACGGCACGCCGCTCAAGGTATGCGGCACGGCGCTGTATAACATGAAGGGACTGAGTTTCCAGGGCAGCCTGGACGATTTCTGGCTGCACGCGCATCAGCAGCAAGTGGACATGGCGCTGTATCATCGCTTCCGGAACTACCTGATCAGATACACCCAGGTGAATGGCAATTTCTACAAGCGCCTGGATATCGCCGGCTCCGATGCCGGCATTGTCTGGTCTTCCGCAGAAGTCGCCGAAACGAATACGATCATCGTGATTGACGAGCAAGCTGCGCGACAGGCGACGGCGGAAATATCGGCAAACAAGCAGGCAAGCTAAAACCGGCTGGATTCAGTACCGAGCCCCAATTTTTTGTTAAATCTGTTAAATCCAGTTAAAAAGTCGACAATCGGTCAAGATATTTGTAAAAAATAGTTCCGATACAGCGTTTCCCACCTTGCCAAAGGTTGCCTACATGTATAATTTACTGTAGGTAATTCAACTATTCAGAAGCGCGCAAGACCTATTTCATTATTGCCTACCGCATTACGGCAGACATCGCTTCGTCTCAATAAACAAACAAACAAGCAAGCACGCAAAGGGGATTCCCATGGCAACGTTCAACGGCAGCACCAGCAATGTGTCGATCGATATTCGCAATCCGGATTTCTACGGACTTACCACTGGCATCTCCACGATTGCAACCCCGGTCCATACCGAAACGGACTATCAGGAATTACTTTCAAACGGCTATACCGCTGATATCCATGGTTTTGGCTGGACCTACGACTCGGTCAGCGAACCGGGATTCTTTTGGCCCGATGCCGGCAACATTACGCAACTGACGCTGCGAGACAATTTCGGCACAGTCATTTATGACTTTACCGGCCTCTCGCTGACGGTGGCGACGATCGATGCCGTCATGGATAACGGTGGCGTATGGTCCGATATCCTGGCGCAGGTATTGAGTGGCGACGACATTGTCGCGGGCGGCAATGCAAATGACTACCTGAGCGGATTTGCCGGTAACGATACCATCACCGGTGGCGCCGGCGATGATGAGCTCTACGGCGGCGCCGGAGACGACAGCATCAGTGGCGGCGCAGACGGCGCTGAAGGCTTCAACGATATGAGCGGCGGTGCCGGCAACGATACCCTGGATGGCACGGGCGGCCACGGCTATGCGATGTATGAAGATTCGACAGGCGCGGTCACGGCTGATCTCGATACAGGTATTGTTCTGGACGGCATGGGCGGCACGGACACGCTGATCAATATCTTAGGCGTCGGAGGGTCGATGTTTAACGATTCGCTGACGGGTAGCGGCGGCGATGACGATTTCATGGGCCATGGCGGCAACGACACGATTACCGGCGGCGCCGGTTTCGACACCGTGCATTACGGTTCTTCGAATGCCGGCGTCACGGTCAACCTCGGTGCCGGCACCGCCAGCGACGGCTTCGGCGGCGCGGATACCTTGATCGGGATCGAGGCCGTAGAAGGCTCTGAATTCAACGACACACTGATCGGCAATGGCGGCAATAACCGTCTCAGGGGCGATTTGGGCAACGACACCCTGATCGGCGGTGCCGGCAACGATACGCTGGATGGCGGAGTCGGCCAGGATATTGCCAGTTATGCGTCAGCGGCAGGCGCGATTACGGTTGACCTCAGCCTCGGCGTCAACCAGGTCACCAATGACGGCACTGGCGGCGTCGACAACCTGATCGGTATCGAGCAAATAGTGGGGTCCGGCTTTGGCGACAGCCTTACCGGCTCGAACTATACGGTCACCACTTTGCAAGCGGATAATCCCTTGACGCAGGCCTTCATTGGCGGCGCAGGCAACGATACGATCACCGGCGGATCCGCGCCGAGCGTATTTGCCATTGCCAGCTATGCCACATCCAGCGCTACGGTGGTCGGCAAGCTGGGGACAGGCGCGCTGGCAGGTGGCACCTACGGCGGCACTGCCACGGCTGGCGTCGCAGGCAATACCGTGAGCGACGGCTTGGGCGGCACCGATACGCTGATCGACATCGACATGTTGCGCGGCGGATCGGGCAATGACATCCTGGTCGGCGGCAGCAATAGCGCCCTCTTCACCGGCGTCCTGTTTGAACAGATTGAGGGCGGCGCCGGCAATGACTTCATCGCCGGCGGCGTCACATCCGGCGTGGACCTGAGCGACCATGACCGCGTGTCTTATCAAAACGCCACAGCCGGCGTCAACGTCAACCTGCAAACCGGCATTGCCACCGGCAATGCCTCGGTCGGCACCGACACGCTGGTCGATATCGATATGGTGCGCGGCTCGCAATTCGGCGACGTCCTGACCGGCGGCAATGCCGGCAACGATGCCTTCGAAACCTTTGATGGCAAAGGCGGCAATGACACGATCGATGGCGGCACCGGCTTCGACCGTGTTGATTACCGGCATTCGTTTTACACCGGCGCGGTGGTCAACCTGTCTGCATCGCTGCTGGCACCCGGCACCTATGGCGGCATCGTATTGGGCACCAGCGTTGCTGCCGGTACTGCCCGCGATGGTGAAGGCGGCATCGACACCCTGTTGAACATCGAAGGCGCCTACGGTACCGATTTCGGGGATATCTTCATCGGTAGCGACACCAACAACTATGGCAACTACGAAAGCTTCGAAGGCCTGGCCGGCAATGATTATATCGACGGTCGCGGCGGAGTAGACCGTGTAAACTATTTCAATCATTTCGACGCCAACAATGATGGCTTTGGCGTCGTAGTCAACCTGAGCAATGTTCAGCAGGAAGGCGATATCTGGCAAGGCGTCGCATTTGGCCCGATCGCTGCCGGCACGGCATTTGACAGCTACGGCGCCACCGATACCCTGCTCAACATCGAGCAAATTGCAGGCAGCATCTACAACGACGTCCTCATCGGCAATGCCAGCAACAATTACATCGCCGGCAATGATGGCCACGATGCCGTCGATGCCTTCGATGGCAACGATACGGTCGACGGCGGCAATGGCAATGACGTGATCTGGACTGGCAGCGGCAACGATAGCCTGATTGGTGGTAACGGCAACGACGAACTCCATAGTGAGGAACAGAACGACACGCTGCTTGGCGGCGCCGGCAGTGATACGCTTGAAGGCGGCGCTGGCGATGACTTGCTCGAAGGCGGCACTGGCAGCGACATCCTGGATGGCGGCACCGGTCGCGATATCGCGTGGTATGTCAACGCCAGCAACGGCATTACCGTCAATCTTGGCCTGGGCAGCAACCAGGTCAGCAACGATGGCGATGGCAGCGCTGATACGCTCGTCAGTATCGAGCAGATTGTCGGTTCGGCACAGGGAGACAGCCTGACCGGCAATAACTATGCCTTCACCAGCCTGCAATCTGACAGCCAGTATGTAACGACTTTCACAGGTTACATGGGCAACGATACCATCACCGGCGGTAACGCCAACAGCATCATCACGATCGCCAGTTACCAGAGCCAGTCCAACCCTGGCGCCGTGGTGGTCAAGCTCGGCGGCGGCCCCTTGGCCGCGGGCACCTATGGCGGCAATACGACAGGCGGCACCGCCGGCGGCAGTGCCATCGACCAGTGGGGCGGCGTCGATACACTCATCGATATCGATGCAGTGCAAGGTGGCGTTGGCAACGATATCCTGGTCGGCGGCAGCACCAGCCAGCTCTTCACCGGTGTGCGCTTCGAACAGTTCGAAGGCGGCGCGGGCAACGACTTCATTGCCGGCGGCGTCACATCCGGCGTGGACCTGTCCGACTTCGACCGCGTGACATATCAGAATGCGACAGCCGGCGTGACCGTCAACCTGCAAACCGGCACCGCGACTGGTGACGCCTCTGTAGGAACCGACACGCTGGTCGACATCACCATGGTACGCGGTTCGCAGCAGGGTGATGTCCTGCTGGGCGGCAATGTCGGCAACGATGCTTTCGAAAGCTTCGATGGCCTGGGTGGCGATGACACCATTGATGGCGGCACGGGTTTTGACCGGCTCGACTATCGCGCCTCGGCAGCCACGGGTGCTGTCGTCAATTTGTCTGCATCGACACTGGCAGCCGGCAGCTACGGCGGCATTGTCGTCGGAAGCGATGTGACGGCTGGCAGGGCCACTGATGGCCAGGGTGGCACCGATAGCCTCTTCAACATTGAAGCTGCCATGGGCACTGATTTCAATGACATCTTCATCGGCAGCGACACCAACACGTATGGCAACTTCGAGAGCTTCGAAGGCTTGGCTGGCAACGATTACATCGATGGCCGCGGCGGCATCGACCGTGTCGACTATTTCAACCACTTCGATGCCAATAGTGACGGCTTTGGCGTTGCGGTCAACCTGAGTACCCAATCGGAGGGCGGTACCTGGCAAGGCGTGTCCTTCACTGTCAATGCGGGACAAGCAGCGGACAGCTACGGCTATACCGACACCTTGCTCAATATCGAGCAGGTGCGTGGCTCCATCTATAACGACGTCATCATCGGCAGCGATGGAAATAATCTGCTTCAGGGAAATTTTGGTAATGACTCCCTGAATGGCGGCACCGGCACTGATACGCTCATTGGCGGTGCCGGCAATGATTCGCTGACTGGCGGCGCCGGCACGGATTATTTTGTGTTCGATACGGTTGGCGGGATCGACCGCATTGCCGACCTTGGCGATGGTGAAAAACTCAACTTCACCACGAATCTGACCCAGGTGATCAGCGGCGACAACGCCTCCGGCCTGACCCAGGGCCAGGTCATGGTCGGCACGACCACCGCTGGCATCACGCGCCTGTATATTGGCACCGACAACGTTGCCGGAGCGGATGTCACCATCGATTTGACCGGCACTTTCGCGGCAGGCAACTTTGCGATTGATTCGGGCAATCTCCGTGACCTGGTCTATTATGCCGCTGGGGTGCCACAAACATTAACGGGCACCTCTGGCAATGACACGTTGACAGGGGGCTTGGGCAACGACACCCTGTCCGGCCTGGCTGGCAACGACAGGCTGGTCGGCAATGCCGGGAACGACTCCCTGGTCGGTGGTGACGGCAATGACACCCTGGTGGGCGGCAATGGCGCCGATGCGCTGGATGGCGGTGCCGGCGTGGACGTGGCCGACTACAGCGCGGCCACTGCCGCAGTCACGGCCAATTTGGCCACCGGCACGGCCACCAACGATGGCACTGGCGCGGCAGACACCCTCACCGGCATCGAGAACCTGATCGGTGGCACTGCCAACGACGTGCTCACGGGCGATGCCCTGGCCAACCGCATCGAAGGCCGCAACGGCAACGACAACCTCGTCGGCGGCGATGGCAGCGACACCCTCGTCGGCGGCAACGGCACCGACACCCTCAACGGCGGCCTCGGCACCGACTTTGCCGACTACACTGCCCTGGCGGTGGCAATCAACGTCAACCTCGCCACCGGCATTGCTTCCGCCGATGGCTCGGGCGCAACGGACACCCTCATCGGCATCGACAATATCCTGGGCGGCACCGGCAACGATACCCTCACGGGGGACGCCAACGGCAACCGCCTCGAAGGCCGCAATGGCAATGATTCGCTGGTCGGTGGTGCCGGCAATGACACCTTCCTCGGCGGCAATGGCGCTGACACCCTGGATGGCGGCATCGGCACCGACTTCCTCGACTACAGCACCGCCACGGCCGCTGTCACCGCCAATCTTGCCACCGGCACCACCAGCGATGACGGCACCGGCGCCATCGATACCTTCACCGGCATGGAATACCTCATCGGCGGCTCGGCCGGCGACTTCCTCACGGGCGATGCGGCCAACAACCGCATCGAGGGCCGCAACGGCAACGATTCCCTGGTGGGCGCCGATGGCAGCGATACCCTGACGGGCGATGCCGGCAACGATACCCTCGATGGCGGCAATGCGGCCGATACCCTGATCGGTGGCGCAGGCGCGGACGTCATGGATGGCGGCGCCGGCATCGATGTGCTCGATTACCGCCTGCAGACCGGCGGCGTCAATGCCAACCTGCTGACCGGCACAGCCTCCAACGATGGCAGCGGCAGCATCGACACCCTGGCCAACTTCGAGAACATGATCGGCGGCACCGGTTCAGACACCCTGACGGGCGATGCCGGCAACAACCGCATCGAAGGCTTGTCGGGTAATGACAATATCGATGGCGGCGATGGCGCCGACACCCTGATCGGTGGACTGGGAGCGGACACCATCGATGGCGGCGCGGGCGTGGACATGCTGGACTATGTCGGCGTGGCCGGCGCCGTCACGGTGAACCTGGCTACCGGCATCGTCACCGATGGCACCGGTTCCACCGACACCATTGCCAATATCGAGAATGTCAATGGCGGCAGTGTCGGCGACAACATTACCGGCAATGCAGGCAACAACCGCCTCGATGGCAGCTTTGGCAACGACAGCCTGTCGGGCGGCGATGGCAACGATACCCTCATCGGCGGCACCGGCTTTGATACCCTGAATGGTGGTAATGGCATCGACCTGGTCGATTACACCGCCATGACGGCGGCGGTGACGGTGAACCTGGGTACCGGCACGGCATCCGACAGCACCGGCGGCACCGATACCCTGCTCAACGTGGAATATGTCAATGGCGGCGCAGCCGGCGACACCCTCATTGGCAATGCGGCCAACAACCGCATCGAGGGGCGCAATGGCAATGACACCATCACCGGGGCTGCGGGCAACGATACGCTCATCGGCGGCGCCGGCAATGACGTCTTCCGCTTTGTCACCACAGCTGACGGCAGCGATACGCTCTCCGACTTCACTTCGGGCACGGATACGATCCAGGTCGTGGCGGGCAACTTCGGTCTGACGGCCGGGGCGGCAGTCACGCTCCTGTCGGGCGCCAGCACGCCCACGGTGTCGGGTGCGGGTGCCGAGTTCCTGTACAACACCACGTCGGGGGCCTTGTTCTTTGACCGCGATGGCACGGGCAGCACTTATGCCGCGACCCAGATCGCCACCCTGGCCGGTTCCAAGACCCTTGTCGCAGGCGATATCCAGGTCGTGGCATCTTAATTACTCCACCCTCTTTAAAAAGCCGGCAGTGATATGCCGGCTTTTTTTTCAAGGTCCTTACAGGCATGAAAATACTCGCCATACACCAGAACTTTCCAGGACAGTACAAGCACCTGCTGTTCCACCTGGGCGCCTCCGGCAAGCACGAAATCATTGGCATCGGCCAGCACCAGCGGGTCGACATCCCAGGCGTCAAAACGATCCTGTACAAGGCCGCGCGTGCTGTCAAGCCGGATGTCCATCATTATCTGAAGACGACCGAAAGCGCCGTTTTGAATGCACAAGGCATTGTCCGAACATGCATGGAGCTGCGCAGCAAAGGTTTCGTTCCAGACGTCATTCTCGGCCATGCCGGCTGGGGAGAAACGCTTTATCTGAAAGACGTCTATCCGAATGTCCCGGTCATCGGATATTTCGAATTCTTCTACCGTTCGACCGGCGCGGACGTCGGCTTCGACCCTGAATATCCTGCCACGTTTGATGACACGCTGCGCATCAGGACATGGAACATGCCCCATCTGCTTGCACTCGACAGCGCAGACTATGGGCAGACGCCAACCGCCTGGCAAAGAAACCAGATTCCCCAGCGCTACCATGACTTGATCAACGTGATTCATGAAGGAATTGACACGACGTTTATCAAGCCGGACGCCAACGCAAAACTGGAGATTGCGGAAAAAGGCCTGGTGCTCGACAGATCCTCCCAGGTAATTACCTATGTAGCCCGCAATCTGGAACCGTACCGTGGCTTCCATGTTTTCATGCGCGCCCTGCCACGCATTCTCAAGCAGCATCCGAAGGCACATGTGGTGATTGTCGGCGGCGACGAGGTAAGTTACGGCCGTCGCCTGCCGGGCAACGAGACTTACCGGCAGAAACTTCTGGCGGAAGTCGGCAGCGGGATCGATGCAGCACGTGTCCACTTCCTGGGGCGCGTGCCTTATGCGACATTCCTGAAGGTCTTGCAGATTTCATCTGCGCATGTCTACCTCACCTACCCTTTCGTCTTGTCCTGGTCGATGCTGGAAGCCATGGCCGCAGGCTGCCTGGTCATCGGCTCGCGCACACCACCCGTGATGGAAGCCATCAACGACCGGGAGCATGGTTTGCTGGTCGATTTCTTCAGTATCGAGGCGATCGCCGGGGCGGTTGCCGAGGCATTGGATCAGCCCGAAAAAATGCAGGTACTCCGGCAAAACGCGCGCGAACGGATCGTGAAACAGTACGACCTGCATTCCGTTTGCCTGCCACAACAACTCGCTCTGCTGGAACGGGCCTGCCGCCGCTAATCCATCAACGCCAACAAGGAGGAGACCATGGCAACCTTCAATGCTTACAGCAGCACCGTATCGATTGACTTTGACGCGGGTGGATTCTGGGGCCTCGCCCCCGCGATCACCGTTTCCGGCATGCCCCTCCAAGGCGCCACGTTTTACCAGGAAACCCTGTCAAATGGTTTCAAAGCAACGGCTTACGGCACTGGATTTACCTATTCTGGTTTGTCCAAGCCAACCGCCGGCACCATTACGACCATTCAGCTGCTGGACACAACGAATTCGCTGGTCTACAGCATCAGCGATATTTCCGTCTCCTTCGAATACCTGAATGGCGCAATGAACTCCGGCGCCAACTGGGCGAACGTACTGAATACGCTATTAGCGGGCAGTGACGACATGTGGACTGGTTCGGCGAACGATGTTGCATATGGCTTTGCCGGTGACGATTACATATCCGGTAATATCGGCGACGACACTTTGCACGGCAACGATGGCAATGACACCATTTACGGCGATTCCGGCAATGACATACTTGATGGCGGTGCAGGCATCAATTATTTATCCGGCGATGCAGGGGATGACTTTTATGTCATCAGGAATCGCACGGATGAGATAGGGGAATCGGGAGGTACCGATGGCGGGATCATCCATGTCGATTTCTACAAGGCCAGCAGCGTAGTAGAAAACTGGACATGGGCAGACGGGGTACAGAAGCTGCCATACTGGATCGATGCACTGCTGCCGGATGACGCGACCATGACGATGGCGCTTCTGGGAGAGGACAAGACCTTTACTTATAATTTCCCTGCAAGCGCGCCTGCTTATTTCGAAGGCGCGGATAGTTATAATTTCCTGACATTCAATGAACAACAAAAGTCATTCGTCCGCCAGGCATTTGACTACATTTCCAGCGTGATCGATGTCACCTTCGTCGAAGACACCGATCCTTATGCCGCCAATTCGATAACATTCTCGAATAATTACCAAAGCGATTCTGCCGGCTATGCCTATCTTCCAAGCATGAGCGAATGGGGCAGCGATGTATTTCTGGACTACTCCCCAGGCAGCGAATACAACCTTGCGCCAAGTGAGGGCGATTATTCCGCCCTGGTCTTGATCCATGAAATCGGACATGCCTTAGGGATGAGACACCCGTTCGAGGCCACACCAAACCTTCCTGCCGGCGAAGACCAGACGCAATGGTCTGTCATGAGCTACAACCAGAACCCGAGCGACTACTATTTGCAATACTCGGCGCTGGACATCGCCACACTGCAATATTTGTACGGCCCGAGCACCCTGCAAGTAAATGATGACACTTACGTACTCTCCAGCACTGCGCCCAATTTCATCTGGGACGGTGCCGGCACGGATACGATAGACGGCTCTCTTTTGACGCAAGCACTCACGCTTTATCTTGATGCAGGTTACTGGAGCCACGTTGGCGTCAAGTCCACTCTGATTTCCGATGCTGGGCAGGTCACCATCAATATCGGCAGCGTGATTGAAAATGCAAAGGGTGGCTCGGGAAATGATTCCATCACGGGTAACAGCGCGAACAACCAGCTTTGGGGCATGAGCGGCAATGATGTCCTGCAGGGCGATGCAGGCAACGACGCTGTTGCCGGCGGCAATGGCAACGACTACCTGGCCGGCGGTGCCGGTACCGATACCCTCGACGGCGGCGCCGGCACCGACGTGGCCGATTACCGTGACGTCGTGGCAGCGGTCAATGTCAACCTTGGCACGGGCATCACGGCCAACGATGGCGAAGGCGGCACCGATACCTTGATCGCCATCGAGAACATCATCGGCGGTGCTGGCAACGACACCCTCACGGGCGATGCCCTGGCCAACCGCCTCGAAGGCCGCAACGGCAACGACAACCTCGTCGGCGGCGACGGCAGCGATACCCTGGTGGGCGGCGCTGGCACCGACACCCTCAATGGCGGCCTGGGCACCGACATTGCCGATTACACGGCCCTGGCGGTGGCAATCAACGTCAACCTCGCCACCGGCATTGCTTCCGCCGATGGCTCGGGCGCAACCGACACCCTGATCGGCATCGACAATATCCTTGGCGGCACCGGCAACGATACCCTCACGGGGGATGCCAACGGCAACCGCCTCGAAGGCCGCAATGGCAATGATTCGCTGGTCGGCGGCGCCGGCAATGACACCTTTCTGGGTGGCAATGGCGCTGACACCATGGATGGCGGCATCGGCACCGACTTCCTCGACTACAGCACCGCCACGGCCGCCGTCACCGCCAATCTTGCCACCGGCACCACCAGCAACGATGGCACCGGCGCCATCGATACCTTCACCGGCATGGAATACCTGATCGGCGGCTCGGCCGGCGACTTCCTCACGGGCGATGCCGCCAACAACCGCATCGAGGGCCGCAACGGCAATGATTCCCTCGTCGGGGCTGACGGCAGCGACACGCTCACGGGCGATGCCGGCAACGATACCCTCGATGGCGGCAATGCCGCCGATACCCTGATCGGTGGTGCAGGCGCGGACGTCATGGATGGCGGCGCCGGCATCGATGTGCTCGATTACCGCCTGCAGACCGGCGGCGTCAATGCCAACCTCTTGACCGGCACAGCGAGTAATGATGGCAGCGGCAGCATCGATACCCTGGCCAACTTCGAGAACATGATTGGCGGTACCGGTTCAGACACCCTGACGGGCGACGCCGGCAACAACCGCATCGAAGGCTTGTCGGGCAATGACAACATCGATGGCGGCGATGGCGCCGACACCCTGATCGGCGGCCTGGGAGCAGACACCATCAATGGCGGCAATGGCGTGGACATGCTCGACTACACCTCGACCGGCACGTCGGTCACGGTCAACCTGCTGGCCGGCACGGCGTCCGATGGTTCCGGCACCGATACGGTCCTGAATGTGGAAAACATCAATGGCGGCTCGGGTGCGGATACCCTCATCGGTGACGCCGGCAACAACCGCATCGATGGCAGCTTTGGCAGCGACAGCCTGTCGGGTGGCGATGGCAACGATACCCTCATCGGCGGCACCGGCTTTGATACCCTGAATGGCGGCAATGGCATCGACCTGGTCGATTACACCGCCATGACGGGTGCCGTCACGGTGAACCTGGGCACCGGCACGGCTTCCGACAGCACCGGCGGGACTGACACCCTGCTCAACGTGGAATATGTCAATGGCGGTGCAGCCGGCGACACCCTCATTGGCAATGCGGCCAACAACCGCATCGAGGGTCGCAATGGCAATGACACCATCACCGGGGCTGCGGGCAGTGACACGCTCATTGGCGGCGCCGGCAATGACGTCTTCCGCTTCGTCACCACGGCGGACGGCAGCGACACGCTCTCCGACTTCACCTCGGGCACGGATACGATCGCCGTCGTGGCGGGCAACTTCGGCCTGACGGCCGGGGCGGCAGTCACGCTCCTGTCGGGCGCCAGCACGCCCACGGTGTCGGGTGCCGGCGCCGAGTTCCTGTACAACACCACGTCGGGGGCCTTGTTCTTTGACCGCGATGGCACAGGCAGCACTTATGCCGCGACCCAGATCGCCACCCTGGCCGGATCCAAGACCCTTGTCGCAGCCGATATCCAGGTGGTGACAACGTAAATTCAACCCCGCCAGATCACGTTGCCCGGTGCAGGCTTACACCGGCAACATGATTCAACCGGAATTGACAAGAAAATCCACAATATGACCATATAATTAATATTTGTCATATTTACAACACTTGGTAAAATCGACTTATCGCGGCAAATTATGAAGCGATATCGCTTATTTAAGTAAGGGGAGAAAAACATGGCAGTTTTTAATGCGAGCAACAGCAGCGTATCGATCGATACCAGAAACTCCGCTTTTTGGGGACTCTCTCCTGGAATTTATACGGTTGCCACGCCAACGCATACCTTAAGCCAGTATCAAGAAAATCTCTCCAATGGCTACACAGCACAAGTGCTTGGCTCAGATCTGAACTACGATTCGATCAGCTCGCCTGGATTTCACATCCCTGTCAGTGGCAATATTACCCAGATCGTCCTGCGTGACAATTTCGGCATTACTGTCTATGAATTCACCGGCATATCAACGACAGTTCAATACATAAAAAGCGTTCTGAATAATGGCGGCACATGGCACGACATATTGTCAACGGTATTGAGCGGGGACGATACCTTATCGGGGAGTGCCACGTCTGATTATCTGGAAGGATTTAGCGGCAACGACAGCATTTTCGGTTACAACGGAAATGACACGATGGACGGCGGTATTGGCAGAGACACCATCTTTGGCAATGCCGGCAATGATTCACTCATCGGTGGCGACGGCGATGATTATCTATATGGTGGGTCTGGCTACGACACTGTGCGCGGCGGCAGCGGAAACGACCTGATTGTAGACAACTATGACTCCTTCAATTTTACTTATGAAGGCGGTGGTGAATTTTACGGTGATGGCGGCAATGACATATTCAATATTGAAAGTGACGTTGCCAGTTACGTAAACGGAGGCGGTGACGACGATTCGGTCTCAATAAGAGTCGCTTCAGGGTCAACGGTTTATGGCGGCTCCGGGAACGACATGCTTGGTGGTCGCTACCTTGACAACCTGCTTCTTGACGGTGGCGATGGCGACGACTTCTTATCAGGCTCTGAAGAAGAAGACGCCAACTGGACCATTATTGGCGGCTTAGGCAATGATGTGATTCGTGTCGCCGGCACCGGCCACATGATCAATGCGGGTGCGGGCGATGACATTATCGACCTCGTTGTTACAGGCTTCACTCCCAATCGTGCCGGTTCCGCGACGATTACAACAGGAAGTGGAAGCGATACGGTCAAACTATCGTTGCGGGCGATTGAGCTGGGTTATACAGCGCCAGTAATTACTGACTTTACTGCAGGCGCCGGTGGCGACCAACTGGATTTGACGGATGTTCTAGGTGGATTGGGATCGTATGGTTACGATTATTCCAGCCCATTTGAAAATGGCTGGCTACGCCTGATTTCGTCCGGCAATGATACTTTGCTGCAATTCGATTCGAATGGCGCGGCCGACGGTGGCGAGTGGACCACCCTGGTTACGCTCAACAACGTAACTCCGGCCCAGCTTGACTTGCGGACAAATTTCAATCCTTCTTTGAATGATGGAGATTTCAGCATCGTCGGCACTGACGGGGACGATACGATCTCCGATCTTCAATCACCAAACTCGAATTACGCTGGCACGGGTAACGATACGATTCAAGGTTTGGCAGGAAATGACTTCCTGGACGGCGGCTACGCCGGTGCCGATAGTCTGCTTGGCGGTGACGGCAATGACACATTGTTCGGTTTTGGCGATAACGACGTCCTTGATGGCGGCGACGGCACTGACAGAATATTTGGCGGCTTCGGCGATGATCTGATTATTGGCGGTGCCGGAAACGATGTTGGTTATGGCACGATTGTCTATAAAAACAATACGTATTTTGAAGATGGCGGCCTTTTCGGAGAAGCCGGTAACGATACCCTCGATGGCGGCGACGGCAATGACCGGCTCAATGGTGGCACGGGCGATGACTCCTTGCTAGGCGGATTCGGCGACGACACTCTCTCCGGTGGCTACGGCTATGACACCCTGCGCGGCGGCGATGGCGCTGACAGCCTCCAGGACGAAGATGAGGGAGCGGTACTTTATGGCGAGGGGGGAAATGACACCATAACTGTCTATGGCTCCTTCAGCGCATTTGCAGATGGCGGTACCGATAACGATCGCATTTTTGTCTACAACGCCACCAATTCGACCATGGTCGGCGGGATGGGAAACGATACGTTCGGGGGCGGAGGTACAGGCTTCGTTATCTATGGTGGCGACGGCGATGATGTCGTGAATGAACCTTACGCCAGCCAAAACATGAACTGGGCGATCAATGGTGAAGCTGGCAATGATTATGTACGCGTTCTAGGGACTGGCCATATCATCGACGGCGGCACTGGAAACGACACCATAGCAGGCGGAATGTATGGGAGCACCATCAATGGCGGTGCTGATATCGATACACTAGACTACAGTAACATTGGAACTGGAATCACAATCGATCTTTCCGCCGGCATTGCCAACTATAGTAGTGGCGGAGTCGCAGCAAATGCTATTTCCAATATTGAAAACATTATTGGCGGATTGGGGAACAATGCCCTGACGGGCGATGCCCTGGCCAACCGCATCGAAGGCCGCAATGGCCACGATAGCCTCGTCGGCAGTGGCGGCAGCGATACCCTGGTGGGTGGCGGTGGCGACGATACCCTTGACGGTGGCCTTGGCACCGACGTTGCCGACTACGGTGACATGACGACAGCGGTAACGGCAAGCCTGTGGGATGGCCACGCCAGCAACGATGGCTCGGGTGGCTGGGACACCCTGCTCAATATCGAGAATATCGCCGGCGGGTCCGGTAACGATACCTTGGCCGGCGACACCAACGGCAACCGCCTCGAAGGCCGCAATGGCAATGACAGCCTGTTTGGTGATTTCGGGGCAGACATACTGAGCGGCGGCGCGGGCATCGATACCCTGAACGGCGGCGCCGGCACGGACGTGGCCGATTACCGCGATGTGGTGGCAGGGGTCAATGTCAACCTTGGCACGGGCATGACGATCAACGATGGCGAAGGCGGCAGCGATACCTTGATCGCCATCGAGAACATCATCGGCGGCGCCGGCAACGATACCCTCACCGGCGATGCGCTGGCCAACCGCATCGAAGGCAGAGCAGGCAACGACAACCTCGTCGGCGGCGATGGCAACGATACCCTGGTGGGCGGCAACGGCTTTGACACCCTCAACGGCGGCCTCGGCACCGACTTTGCCGATTACACGGCCCTGGCCGTGGCAGTCAATGTCAACCTCGCCACCGGCATTGCGTCTGCCGATGGCTCGGGCGCAACCGACACCCTGATCGGCATCGACAATATCCTGGGCGGCACCGGCAACGATACCCTGATGGGGGACGCCAACGGCAACCGCCTCGAAGGCCGCAATGGCAACGATTCGCTGGTCGGTGGCGCTGGCAATGACACCTTCCTGGGCGGCAATGGCGCTGACACCCTGGATGGCGGCATCGGCACCGACTTCCTCGACTACAGCACGGCTACCGGAGCTGTCACCGTGAATCTTGCCACCGGCACGACCAGCGATGACGGCAGCGGCGCGGTGGATACCTTCACCGGCATGGAATACCTGATCGGTGGCTCGGCGGGCGACTTCCTCACGGGCGATGCGGCCAACAACCGCATCGAGGGCCGTAACGGCAACGATTCCCTCGTCGGGGCCGATGGCAGCGACACGCTGACGGGCGATGCAGGCAACGATACCCTCGATGGCGGCAATGCGGCCGATACCCTGATCGGTGGCGCAGGCGCGGATGTCATGGATGGCGGCGCCGGCATCGATGTGCTCGATTACCGCCTGCAGACCGGTGGCGTCAATGCCAACCTGCTCACAGGCACCGCCTCCAACGATGGCAGCGGCAGCATCGATACCCTGGCCAACTTCGAGAACATGATTGGCGGCACCGGGTCCGACACCCTGACGGGCGATGCCGGCAACAACCGCATCGAAGGCTTGTCGGGCAATGACAATATCGATGGCGGCGATGGCGCCGATACCCTGATCGGTGGTTTGGGTGCCGACACCATCGATGGCGGCGCGGGCGTGGACATGCTCGACTATGTCGGCGTGGCCGGCGCCGTCACGGTGAACCTGGCCACTGGCATCGTCACCGATGGCACCGGCTCCACCGACACCATTGCCAATATCGAGAACGTCAATGGCGGCAGTGCTGGCGACAACATTACCGGCAATGCCGGCAACAACCGCATCGATGGCAGCTTTGGCAGCGACAGCCTGTCGGGTGGCGATGGCAACGATACCCTCATCGGCGGCACCGGCTTTGATACCCTCAATGGCGGCAATGGCATCGACCTGGTCGATTACACCGCCATGACGGGAGCGGTGACGGTGAACCTGGGCACCGGCACGGCTTCCGACAGCACCGGCGGGACTGACACCCTGCTCAACGTGGAATATGTCAATGGCGGATCTGCCGGCGACACCCTCATCGGCAATGCGGCCAACAACCGCATCGAGGGTCGCAATGGCAATGACACCATCACAGGGGCGGCGGGCAACGATACCTTGATTGGCGGCGCCGGCAATGACGTCTTCCGCTTCGTCACCACGGCGGACGGCAGCGATACCTTGAGCGACTTCACCTCGGGCACGGATACGATCGCCGTCGTGGCGGGCAACTTCGGCCTGACGGCCGGGGCGGCAGTCACCCTCCTGTCGGGGGCCAGCACGCCCACGGTGTCGGGCACGGGGGCGCAGTTCCTGTACAACACCACGTCGGGCGCCTTGTTCTTTGACCGCGATGGCACGGGCAGCACTTATGCCGCGACCCAGATCGCCACCCTGGCCGGATCCAAGATGCTTGTGGCGGCTGACATCCAGGTCGTGGCGGGATAGCTGAATGATTTTCTTGTATCGCACACGGTGTAGACCATTACAACGTTGCCAATAGTTACGCCTAGAAAAAACCGGCCAATCACCAAAATAGATTGGCCGGTTTTTTGTTAACCCGATCCCCGCCTTTATTATCAAAACGAAATGCCATTCAAATAACTGATTGCGGTCTTGAGTACTATTACCTGTTTTTGTCACAAACCTGCGACAAAAATTTTACAAAGTTTTATGGAATCAAAGACTTATAAAGGATTTACAGGTTTTTATCTTTTATTTCTTTGCTACACTGTTTCCAAATTACATGAGTAATTTTTAATCACTCCGCTCTGACCCCTCGTTCTTTCAAGGCCCCCTATGCCAACGTATAACGGCACCAACGATCCCGAAACCATCCTCGGCAGCGCCGGCTTTGACAGTATCAATGGCAACGGTGGTGCCGATACCATTTACGGTGGCGGGGGCGGCGATTACATCGAGGATCACAGTTCCGGCAATGTGATTTATGGCGACTTGTATGGAACGGATCCCGCCGATCGCGGCGACGGCGGCAATGACACCATCATCGTTGGCCTCGGCAATACGGTGCAAGCCGGCAGCGGCAACGATGTCGTTACCAGCGATGGCAGCTCCACACTGGATGGTGGAATCGGCAATGACATACTCCGCTCACTGAGCGGCACCAGCACCCTCATCGGCGGTTTTGGCAACGATACGCTGCGCGGGTCCGGCACCATCTGGACGGATGATACTGATACCGGCACTGTCCGTGTCGGCGGCGATACCGTCATGGTTTCCTACCTGGACCGCGTCGCCAACGGCCAGTACAACATCCAGGACTTCAAGAGTGGGGCTGCCGGCGATACTCTGTCGCTGCATCTCCTGTTCACGGAAATCGCCGCCAACGGCTACAACGGACTGAACCCGTTGATCGACGTTCTGGCATACGAACTCGATGGCACACGCATGGTGCAGACGACTTCGGACACGATCGGCAATAACAGCTGGCTGCGTTTTCGCCAGGTGGGCGCCGATGCCTATATCGAAGTCGATGCCACCGGTCCGTCGGACGGCAGCGCCTATGCGACCGTCGCGGTTCTCACCGGTGTCAACATCAATGACCTGGCATCGACCAACTTCGACCCGCCCTTCAACCTCAACGGCGTGGTGCTGCATGCAAACCTGACCGGCACCGATGGCAACGACACATATTTTGTGCTGGACGGTAACGACACCATCGATGGCGGCGCAGGCAACGATACTATCCGCAGCACCTATGGCAACGACAGCGTCGATGGCGGCACAGGTGCCGACGTCATCTATGGCGGATTCGGTAATGACACACTGAACGCCGGGGCGAGCGGCGGCGACTACCTGTATGGCGAAGACGGCGATGACCTGATCACGGCATCGTTTGGAACTGCCTCGATCGATGCCGGCGCCGGCATGGACACCATTATCACCGCTGCAGGCAATGACACGGTTTATGGTGGCGCGGGCAAGGACCTCATTACGGCAGGCACCGGCGATGATTATCTGTTCGGCGGCGATGCCGAAGACACGATTGATGGCGGCGCAGGGCGAAACTATCTGAGCGGCGATGCCGGCGATGACCGCCTTTGGGCGGGCGTCACCAATGTCAGTTTCGGCGCCACACGCAGCGATGTCACTTATACGGTCATCGCTAACGACTTGCTGGGAAATTATCTGAGCGGCGGCGCCGGTGCCGACACCCTGATCGGCGGCGACGGCAACGACACGCTATCCGGAGACGATGGGCAATTGACCGCGTTTGCCAATGCCGGCAATGATGTCATCAACGCAGGCAACAGCGGACACTGGGTGGACGCCGGAAGCGGAGACGATTCAGTGAACGTCGGCGGCGCCTCCACCATTGCGGGCGGTGACGGCAATGACACGATCATTGCAGGCGGCGCTTCCATCATCACTGCCGGCAATGGCAACGATTACATTGCCGTATCCGAGAATGCCAGCGTAATCGACGCGGGCGCAGGCAATGATGTCATTAATCTGGAATTCAACATTCAAACCGGTTCGGCCGCCATCACCACAGGAACCGGTAGCGACACCATTCATTTGTCGCTGCGCGCGGTAGAAGCCGGACGCACTGTTCCCGTCATCACCGACTTCACCACCGGCGCAGGCGGCGACAAGCTCGACCTGACCGCAGTGCTGGGGCGTCTTGCGCAGCTGGGCTATGACTACAGCAATCCCTTCACCAATGGCTGGATGCGCCTGACGGCTTCAGGCAGCAATACCCTCCTTGAAGTCGATACCAACGGCACGGCCGGCGGTGAGCAATGGACCACGCTGGCCACATTCAACAGCACCACGCCAGCCAGCTTTACCAAGGATAACTTCGTCTACAACATTGCCCCCACAGGCAACCTGACACCCACCACCTTCACCGGCACGCTCGCTTCCGAAAGTGCCGAGGGTTGGGATGGCGCCGACACCATGACCGGTGATGGCGGCAACGACTTGCTTGATGGCGGTTTCGGCGGCAATGATGCACTTGGCGGCGGCGACGGCAACGATACCCTGTTCGGCTTCACCGGCAATGACACGCTTGACGGCGGTCTGGGCAACGACGGTATTTATGGCGGTGCCGGCAATGACAGCATTCTGGGCGGCGCCGGTGACGATCAGGGCAGCTATCTCGTCTACAAGGGAACCGCTTACAACGGCGGCCTGTACGGCGAGGCGGGCAATGACACCATCGATGGCGGCGACGGGGCTGACAATATCTATGGCGGCAGCGGCGACGACTCCCTGCTGGGCGGAACCGGCAACGATTACATGATCGGCGAAACAGGTTTCGACACCCTGCGCGGTGGCGACGGTACCGATTACCTGTATGACGACGCCGGCGGCGGTATGCTGTATGGCGATGCCGGCAATGACAACCTTACTGCCAGCGGCACCGTTGCCAGCTTGCTCGACGGGGGTGCCGACAATGACACCATTTCACTGACCGTCAACAATTCCACCGTGCTGGGCGGCACCGGCAATGACTCGATCAATGGCATGTATGCCGCCACCCTGACGGTGGACGGCGGCGAAGGCGACGACTTCATCTATTCCGAGTACCAGTCCTGGGCAGCCAACTGGACCATTGCCGGCGGCCTGGGCAACGACACGATCCGGGTGGCCGGCACTGGGCACGCGATCGACGGTGGCGCCGGCAACGACATCATCGACCTGGAGTTCTCCCAATACAATTACACCGGCACCGGCACCATCACCACCGGTGCTGACAGCGATACGGTCAAACTATCCTTGCGCACGCTGGAAGCAAGCCACATCGCCCCGGTCATCACCGACTTCACCACCGGTATCGGCGGCGACAAGCTGGACCTGACCGCGGTGCTGGGGCGTCTTGCGCAGCTGGGCTATGACTACAGCAATCCCTTCACCAATGGCTGGATGCGCCTGACGGCTTCAGGCAGCAATACCCTCCTTGAAGTCGATACCAACGGCACGACCGGCGGTGAACAATGGATCACGCTCGTGATCCTGAATAATGTCACGCCTGGGCAAGTCGATCTATCGGCCAATCTGATCCCGCCACTTGGCGGGGGTGGGGTCAGCATCATCGGCACATCTGGCAACGAAACCATTTCTGATACGCAGCCTATTGCAGGTGTGTACACAGGCTTGGGAAATGATTCCGTGCAAGGCATGGCGGGCAACGATCTTATTGACGGTGGTAGCGGTGGTGCCGATAGCCTGCAAGGCGGCGACGGTAACGACACGTTATTTGGTTTTGGTGAAGACGATACGCTTGACGGCGGCCTGGGCAACGATGCGATTTATGGCGGCGCAGGCAATGACAGCATTCTGGGCGGCGCCGGCGACGATCAGTCCGGCAATCTGACTTACAAGGGAACCAGTTACAACGGCGGCCTGTACGGCGAGGCCGGCAATGACACCATCGATGGCGGCGACGGGGCTGACAATATCTATGGCGGCAGCGGCGACGATTCCCTGCTGGGCGGAACCGGCAACGATTACATGATCGGCGAAACAGGTTTCGACACCCTGCGCGGTGGCGACGGTATCGATTACCTGTATGACGACGCGGACGGTGGCATGCTGTATGGCGATGCTGGCAATGACAACCTCACTGCCAGCGGCACCGTTGCCAGCTTGCTCGACGGGGGTGCCGACAATGACACCATTTCATTGACCGTCAACAATTCCACCGTGCTGGGCGGCACCGGCAATGACTCGATCAATGGCATGTATGCCGCCACCCTGACGGTGGACGGCGGCGAAGGCGACGACTTCATCTATTCCGAGTACCAGTCCTGGGCAGCCAACTGGACCATTGCCGGCGGCCTGGGCAACGACACGATCCGGGTGGCCGGCATTGGGCACGCGATCGACGGTGGCGCCGGCAATGACATCATCGATCTGGAGTTCTCCCAATACAATTACACCGGCACGGGCACCATCACCACCGGTGCTGACAGCGATACGGTCAAACTGTCCTTGCGCACGCTGGAAGCAAACCACATCGCCCCGGTCATCACCGACTTCACCACCGGCGCAGGCGGCGACAAGCTGGACCTGACCGCGGTGCTGGGCCGCCTGGCGCAACTGGGCTATGACTACAGCAATCCCTTCACCAATGGCTGGATGCGCCTGACAGCTTCAGGCAGCAATACCCTCCTCGAAGTCGATAGCTCCGGTCCAGGCAATGGCGAACAATGGACCACGCTGGCGACGATGCAGAATACGTCACCGCAAGCATTTACCAGTCAGAACTTTGTTGACGACATTTCCCCGACCGGGTTCGCAGTCGGGCAAAGTTTGTCGGGCAACACTGGGCCGGATACATTGGCAGGCGCTGACGGCAACGACACACTCAGCGGTGCTGACAACAACGACTTGCTTGATGGCGGTTTCGGCGGCAATGATGCACTTAGCGGCGGCGACGGCAACGATACCCTGTTCGGCTTCACCGGTGATGACACGCTTGACGGCGGCTTGGGCAACGATGGCATTTTTGGCGGCGCCGGCAATGACAGTATTCTGGGCGGCGCCGGCGACGATCAGTCCGGCAATCTGACTTACAAGGGAACCGGTTACAACGGCGGCCTGTACGGCCAAGCCGGCAATGACACCATCGATGGCGGCGACGGGGCTGACAATATCTATGGCGGCAGCGGCGACGATTCCTTGTTGGGCGGAACCGGCAACGATTACATGATCGGCGAAACAGGTTTCGACACCCTGCGCGGTGGCGACGGTATCGATTACCTGTATGACGACGCGGACGGTGGCATGCTGTATGGCGATGCTGGCAATGACAACCTCACTGCCAGCGGCACCGTTGCCAGCTTGCTCGACGGGGGTGCCGACAATGACACCATTTCATTGACCGTCAACAATTCCACCGTGCTGGGCGGCACCGGCAATGACTCGATCAATGGCATGTATGCCGCCACCCTGACGGTGGACGGCGGCGAAGGCGACGACTTCATCTATTCCGAGTACCAGTCCTGGGCAGCCAACTGGACCATTGCCGGCGGCCTGGGCAACGACACGATCCGGGTGGCCGGCATTGGGCACGCGATCGACGGTGGCGCCGGCAATGACATCATCGATCTGGAGTTCTCCCAATACAATTACACCGGCACGGGCACCATCACCACCGGTGCTGACAGCGATACGGTCAAACTGTCCTTGCGCACGCTGGAAGCAAACCACATCGCCCCGGTCATCACCGACTTCACCACCGGCGCAGGCGGCGACAAGCTGGACCTGACCGCGGTGCTGGGGCGTCTTGCGCAGCTGGGCTATGACTACAGCAATCCCTTCACCAATGGCTGGATGCGCCTGACGGCTTCAGGCAGCAATACCCTCCTTGAAGTCGATACCAACGGCACGGCCGGCGGTGAGCAATGGACCACGCTGGCCACATTCAACAGCACCACGCCAGCCAGCTTTACCAAGGATAACTTCGTCTACAACATTGCCCCCACAGGCAACCTGACACCCACCACCTTCACCGGCACGCTCGCTTCCGAAAGTGCCGAGGGTTGGGATGGCGCCGACACCATGACCGGTGATGGCGGCAACGACTTGCTTGATGGCGGTTTCGGCGGCAATGATGCACTTGGCGGCGGCGACGGCAACGATACCCTGTTCGGCTTCACCGGCAATGACACGCTTGACGGCGGTCTGGGCAACGACGGTATTTATGGCGGTGCCGGCAATGACAGCATTCTGGGCGGCGCCGGTGACGATCAGGGCAGCTATCTCGTCTACAAGGGAACCGCTTACAACGGCGGCCTGTACGGCGAGGCGGGCAATGACACCATCGATGGCGGCGACGGGGCTGACAATATCTATGGCGGCAGCGGCGACGACTCCCTGCTGGGCGGCACCGGCAACGATTACATGATCGGCGAAACAGGTTTCGACACCCTGCGCGGTGGCGACGGTACCGATTACCTGTATGACGACGCCGGCGGCGGTATGCTGTATGGCGATGCCGGCAATGACAACCTCACTGCCAGCGGCACCGTTGCCAGCTTGCTCGACGGTGGTGCCGACAATGACACCATTTCACTGACCGTCAACAATTCCACCGTGCTGGGCGGCACCGGCAATGACTCGATCAATGGCATGTATGCCGCCACCCTGACGGTGGACGGCGGCGAAGGCGACGACTTCATCTATTCCGAGTACCAGTCCTGGGCAGCCAACTGGACCATTGCCGGCGGCCTGGGCAACGACACGATCCGGGTGGCCGGCACTGGGCACGCGATCGACGGTGGCGCCGGCAACGACATCATCGACCTGGAGTTCTCCCAATACAATTACACCGGCACCGGCACCATCACCACCGGTGCTGACAGCGATACGGTCAAACTGTCCTTGCGCACGCTGGAAGCAAACCACATCGCCCCTGCCATCACCGACTTCACCACCGGCGCAGGCGGCGACAAGCTGGACCTGAGCGGCGTCATCGACCGCCTGGTACAGTCAGGCATGGCTTCCGGCGCCGATCCGTTTGCCGCGGGATACCTGCGATTAACGGCTTCCGGCGTTAATACCATCTTGGAAGTGGACACTAACGGTGCAACTGGTGGCGCCAATTTCGTGGCGCTGGTTACCCTGCAAAACGTTGCTCCGGGCGCACTTGGCTCTGTTAATTTCGTGCAGGCCGTGACACCGGTCGTCAGCAGCAACACGGCAGCTCCGCTGGCACAGGCGCCGAGCATCGTTACGCTTAATGAGGATGCCACTGCCATTAGTCTGGGTATCACGGCGCCGACAGACCCGGACGGAGGTACACCGGTCATCACGATTGAAAATTTGCCCGGATCTGGCACCATCAAGCTGGCAAACGGTACTGCCGTCACCAACGGCCAGGTCCTGACAGCTGCCGAACTCACAGGCTTGACATATACGCCCTCGGCCAATTACAACGGTACCGCTGATACTTTCCGATACTCGGTAACCGATGATGAAGGCAGTATCGTCAAGAGCAACGTCGCCTTTACCGTACTGCCGGTCAACGATACACCGACAATTTCGATCAGCAACCGGACTTATCTCGACGACGGCAGCACATTGTTCAGCATCGATCTGGACGACTATGCCTATGACGTGGAATCGGACAGTGCACTCAACTTTGTGGTGACCGCCGACGGCGGTGCATTGCCTTCCTGGCTTGCCTACGATTCAACAACACATGTTCTATCCGGAGCTGCACCGGTCGGCACCTCGTCAGCATTGACCATCGGCGTCACGGTATCCGATCCATCCAACCTGTCGGCCGCCGGCAGTTTTACCCTGAGTCCTGGCGGTACTGGCAAATATGGCAGCAATGGGGCCGATACCTTGGTCGGCACTTCCGGCGACGACTATATTGCCGGTTACGATGGCGACGACGTGCTGCGCGGCTTGTTGGGCAGCGACTATCTTGACGGCGGCAACGGCAACGATACGGCCAGTTATTCATCCAGCGCTGCTGCGGTAAATGTCAGTCTTGCAATCACGATAGGCCAGAACACGCTTGGCGCTGGCACAGATACTCTGCTAAATATCGAGAACCTGGTTGGCGGATCGGGCAACGACACGCTGACAGGCAACGACGGCAACAATCGCCTTGATGGCGGCGACGGCAACGACACCCTAAGCGGCGGCGCAGGGGGCGATACGCTCGATGGCGGCGCGGGTATCGACCTGGCCGACTACGGCGCCTTGTTGACCACAGTAACGGTTGACCTGTCGACTGGCCTGGCCAGCAATGACGGCACAGGTGCCTCCGATACTTTGATCAACATCGAAAATATCACTGGCGGCTCAGGTAACGACCTGCTGACCGGCAGCGTCGGCGACAACCGGATCGACGGAGGCGATGGCAGCGACAGCATTGACGGCGGCGCCGGCAACGACAGCCTGTTGGGTGGTGCCGGGGCAGACACCCTGAGCGGTAGTGCAGGCATCGATACACTAGATGGCGGCGCGGGCATCGACCTGGCGGACTACGGCGCAGTGACGACGGCAGTAACGGTTAACTTGTTGGCTGGCCTGGCCAGCAATGATGGCTCGGGCGCCGTGGACACCCTGCTCAGCATCGAGAATATCGCCGGCGGGTCGGGTAACGATGTACTGACCGGTGATGGACTGGATAACCAGATTGATGGCGGCGCAGGCAACGACATCCTCGTCGGCGGCAATGGCAACGATACCCTGCTGGGCGGACAGGGCGTCGACACAGCCAGTTATGCCACAAGTAGTACTGCCGTGAACGTTAGCCTCGCCATTGCCATTGCCCAAAATACGATCGGCGCGGGGACAGACACTCTCGTTGGCATTGAAAATCTGACGGGCAGCGCCGGCAACGACAGATTGACAGGCAATGGCAGTGACAATGTCCTCACCGGTGGTGACGGCAATGACACCCTGGTAGGCGGCAATGGCGCTGATGCGCTGGATGGCGGTGCCGGCGTGGACGTGGCCGACTACAGCGCGGCCACTGCCGCAGTCACGGCCAATCTGGCCACCGGCACTGCCACCAACGATGGCACTGGCGCGGCAGACACCCTCACCGGCATCGAGAACATCATCGGCGGCACGGCCAATGACGTGCTCACGGGCGATGCCCTGGCCAACCGCCTCGAAGGCCGCAACGGCAACGACAACCTCGTCGGCGGCGACGGCAGCGATACCCTGGTGGGCGGCGCCGGCTTTGACACCCTCAACGGCGGCCTCGGCACCGACTTTGCCGATTACACGGCCCTGGCCGTGGCCGTCAACGTCAACCTCGCCACCGGCATTGCTTCTGCCGATGGCTCGGGCGCAACCGACACCCTGATCGGCATCGACAATATCCTGGGCGGCACCGGCAACGATACCCTCACGGGCGACGCCGCTGGCAACCGCCTCGAAGGCCGCAATGGCAATGATTCGCTGGTCGGCGGCGCCGGCAATGACACCTTCCTGGGTGGCGCTGGCGCTGACACCATGGATGGCGGCATCGGCACCGACTTCCTCGACTACAGCACGGCTACCGGAGCTGTCACCGTGAATCTTGCCACCGGCACCACCAGCAACGATGGCACCGGCGCCATCGATACCTTCACCGGCATGGAATACCTCATCGGCGGCTCGGCGGGCGATAGCCTGACGGGCGATGCGGCCAACAACCGCATCGAGGGCCGCAACGGCAACGATTCCCTCGTCGGGGCTGACGGCAGCGACACGCTCACGGGCGATGCCGGCAACGATACCCTCGATGGCGGCAATGCCGCCGATACCCTGATCGGTGGCGCAGGCGCGGATGTCATGGATGGCGGCGCCGGCATCGATGTGCTCGATTACCGCCTGCAGACCGGCGGCGTCAATGCCAACCTCTTGACCGGCACAGCGAGTAATGATGGCAGCGGCAGCATCGATACCCTGGCCAACTTCGAGAACATGATTGGCGGTACCGGCTCAGACACCCTGACGGGCGACGCCGGCAACAACCGCATCGAAGGCTTGTCGGGCAATGACAATATCGATGGCGGCGATGGCGCCGACACCCTGATCGGCGGCCTGGGAGCAGACACCATCAATGGCGGCAATGGCGTGGACATGCTCGACTACACCTCGACCGGCACATCGGTCACGGTCAACCTGCTGGCCGGCACGGCGTCCGATGGTTCCGGCACCGATACGGTCCTGAATGTGGAAAACATCAATGGCGGCTCGGGTGCGGATACCCTCATCGGTGACGCCGGCAACAATCGCATCGATGGCAGCTTTGGCAGCGACAGCCTGTTTGGTGGCGATGGCAACGATACCCTCATCGGCGGCACCGGCTTTGATACCTTGAATGGCGGCAATGGCATCGACCTGGTCGATTACACCGCAATGACGGGTGCCGTCACGGTAAACCTGGGTACTGGTATGGCTTCCGACAGCACGGGCGGCACCGATACCCTGCTCAACGTGGAATATGTCAATGGCGGTGCAGCCGGCGACACCCTCATTGGCAATGCGGCCAACAACCGCATCGAGGGTCGCAATGGCAATGACACCATCACCGGGGCTGCGGGCAGTGACACGCTCATTGGCGGCGCCGGCAATGACGTCTTCCGCTTCGTCACCACGGCGGACGGCAGCGATACCCTCTCCGACTTCACCTCGGGCACGGATACGATCGCCGTCGTGGCGGGCAACTTCGGCCTGACGGCCGGGGCGGCCGTCACGCTCCTGTCGGGCGCCAGCACGCCCACGGTGTCGGGCACGGGGGCGCAGTTCCTGTACAACACCACGTCGGGCGCCTTGTTCTTTGACCGCGATGGCACGGGCAGCACTTATGCGGCTACCCAGATCGCCACCCTGGCCGGATCCAAGACCCTTGTCGCAGCCGACATCCAGGTCGTGGCCAGTTAGTTACCAATACATCGTAGTGTCCTCGATACGGCTGAAGCATGCTTCAGCCGTATTTTTTACGCCACCTTCTCATCTTTATTGGTGGCAACTCTCATTGCAATAACATGCCTTGCGGCGAAAAACCCGTCTTTACAACCTTAACTAAAATTAACAACTAAAAGTTGGCGTTTTCATTGACCACACGAAACCGTTGCTATAATTACAAACCCCAAGTTGGGTAATTTCATGACAGCAACCCATTAAACACTTTGTTCAAAAAACCAAAAGAGAGAGTCGCACCATGCAAGATTATTTTTCGGATTTGATTGGCAACGTCACCGTGACCGGTCCCGTCGTGCGCATTGATTTCGTCAAACTATCCCCGGCTAGCAACAAGGATCAACAAAAAATGGAGTTTTCCCATCGGGTGGTCATGCCGATTGAAGGTTTTCTCCGTTCGTTGCAGTTACAGGAAGAAGTCCGAAACAAGCTCATCGCTGACGGCGTCGTAACGCGAAAAGCTGATGCGCCAACCGCGCAATAACATCATTAAAACGTCAGAAATAATGGTCTTGCGATCGCCTGCAAGCCCAAATTAAAGAACAAGAAAATGCTCACCGTCTAAGGAGACGCTCATGCCGCCCATTACCGAAACTGAATTGAATGACAGCCTTGCTTCGGCGAACTCGATTTCATCTGCAACGCTGGTCAATGGGCGGGTATCTACAGAAACCGATGTAGACTGGTATCGACTTACAGTAGATGCTCCAGGCGCACTCAACCTGACATTCGATGCAGCGAGCAACAGCGCATACTATGCCTATTTCAAGGTAGCGATTACCAATGCAAGTGGCGCCGTATTGAGCCAGATGACTACCGGCGAAGATTTTTCGGTTGGTTTGAATATCGCTGCCGCCGGCACATATTACATATCCGTTGGGGCCGCCTGGGCATACAACTACTCTACTGACGTATACAGCTTTAGCGTCAACAGCACCGCAACAAATCCAGACTACGAAACCGAATCAAACAATTCGCGCGCCACCGCCAATTCCGTTTCATCGGGGAGTACTGTCACGGGACAACTTGCGACTGCCAGCGACACGGACTATTACGCAATTTCAGTGGGCGCGTCTGGTGTATTGAATGTAAATTTTGATGCACCCGCCACATACGATTTCAATATCGGCGTGTATGACAGCGCCGGAAATTTGCTTGCGCAACGGCGCACAGGCAGCGATGTCACTTTCAATGTCGGCACTGCAGCGAGCGGAACATATTACGTTTCCTTGTCCGCGGCGGACACTTACCAGGTTCCGACAAATCCGTACTCGCTGACATTGACATCGACGGCAGGTGGCTCGGCAGCTTATGAATCGGAAGAAAACAATACACAGGATACTGCAGACTCCCTCACGCAAGCCGCCCCGATTTCAGGCCAACTGCACTCCTCGTCGGATGTCGACTGGTACGCACTTGCAATCTCCGCACCCGGCAGCGTCAATATTACTTTCGATTCCCCCAGCGACAGCCCCTATTACGCTTACTTCACCGTCACTGTGACCGACGCGAACGGCAATATCCTGGCAGGGCAACACACTGGAAGTGACTTCTCCTTTAATTTTGGCGTTGCCGAGGCGGGCACCTATTACGTCGCCGTGTCCTCCGATTATTTCCAGGTCGACAGCAACGCCTACACCCTGACCATGGCGGCGGCGGCCGGCGGACAGGCCGCATATGAAAGTGAATTGAACAATAGCCGGGAAACCGCTGACCAGGTACAACAAGGTTCGCCCATCTCCGGTCAACTTTCATCGGAAGCGGACACGGACTGGTTTGCATTATCGGTCGCCGCCCCGGGCGTGCTTCAACTGACATTCGATTCGCCGGTCAGCAGCCCGTACTATGACTATTTCCGGGTCACGGTGACAGACAATGCAGGGAATCTACTGGCAAGCCAGATCACCGGACAGGATTTTTCATTCAACGTCGGCGTCTATGCGCCTGGAACTTACTATGCAGCAGTAACTTACACAGGGTCCAATCTCGACAGCAATCCCTACGCCTTAACCATGGCTGCGACGGTCGGCGGCCAGGCTGCATATGAAAACGAAGCAAACAATTCCCTCGCGAGTGCGACTTCGCTTACGCTAAGCGCCCCCGTTGCCGGGCAATTGTCATCCCAGTCAGATGTCGACTGGTATGCGATATCCGTGGACGGCTCCACAGGATTAAATATCGTATTTGACTCTCCTGCCATTTCTGCATATGACTATTTTAGAATTTCAATAGCAGATTCCAGTGGCATCATCGTCGCCTCCTATAAGGCCGATCCCGATCTTTCTGCCTATATCGGACTTAATGCAGCTGGTACATACTATGTTTCGGTCGGCCTTAACTATATGGCCTATGACGAAAATTTTTACAGCCTGACCGCCAGCACGACAGCCATCGACCCGACATTTGAAAGGGAAATGAATGGCACGCGCGACAGTGCCAATGCCGTGGTACTGGGGCAAAGTATTTCAGGTCAGGTAGGATCGAATGCAGACCTGGATTATTTTTCAGTAACGGTTTCTGTGCCTGGTGTGCTTCATGTCGGTTTCGATGCACCGGAATATTCGAGCGGTGATTACGGCGCATTCAGGCTCTCGGTATTTGATCAGGGCGGGACGCTCCTCGCCACGCGTACAACGTCCACTGACATGGTGTTCGATCTCGGCGCGCACGCAGCGGGCACCTATTATGTTTCGGTCGACATGCTGCAGTCAGTTTACGGCATCAACAGCAGTCCATATGACCTGACATTGTCTGCAACCGCCGGTGGCCAGGCGGCATATGAAGGCGAAGGCAACAACACGCAACAATCTGCCGATCTCGTGACTTCAGGTGCGACTGTCGAAGGCCAGATCGCTGTTAGCGGTGATATCGATTACTTTATGCTGGAAGTCGACACGGCTGGCGTGATCAACATCGACTTCGACGCACCAGCGCACATTTCAGGCTGGTTCAGGGTCTCGGTATATGACGAATCCGGGACTTTGCTCGCAGGCACAGAATCCACACAAGACATGTCCTTCAATGTAGGCGCCCACTCCCCAGGCACTTACTATGTTTCAATCGGCATGAAGGAGTCAGGCTGGACAAATGAACAACCCTATCATGTGACAATGACGGCAACTGCAGGCGGCCAATCCGCCTACGAGGGGGAATCCAACGACACAGTGGGCAACGCCGACCAGATTGCTTTTGGCGTTGCAGTTAACGGGCAGTTATCAGTTATTACCGATGTTGACTATTTTGCGGTGTCGGTCGATGGGCCAGACAGCCTGCTCGACATTGTATGGGATGACCCGGACGACACCACCACTCTCCAAGATTTCACAATCTCTGTCCGTGATTCCACAAATGCCCTGCTCGCACAATGGAGCGGCGACGTGGATGGCTCATACCAGTTCGCTGCAAGTACTGGCGAATATTTTGTGACCATTGCAGCAACAGGCTACTATTACAACCCGGATTTCTACAACATCACGGTAAACAAATCGTCCACTGGATGGGGTGACGATTTTGGGCAAACCATGTCCACCGCAGGTGCTATTGCCCTTGATACTTCGGTTGCCGGCAACATCAGCATGGCGGGTGACAGTGACTGGTTCAGTGTCGATCTTGAAGGAGGCATGTCATACAAAATTGATTTAAAAGGTAGCAGCAGCAACTCCGGGACATTGCTGGATCCTCTCCTTAAGATCTACGATAGCGCAGGCCAGCTCGTGCAAACCGTCGATGACGGCACGGGGAACTGGAGTAGCTACGACAGCCAGGTAACGTTCATGGCAGCCAGCAGCGGGACATATTATTTCGCCGCAAACGCTGATGCCTCGCTCGGAAATGGCCAAACTGGCACTTACTCGCTTTCGATTTCACGAGACGATGAATATTCTGCCACGTCCACGACAACCGGGACGCTTGCGCCCAACGGGGTTGCGTCTGGCAGGATTAATTTTGCAAACGATGTGGATTGGGTAAAGGTATCGCTGGAAGCGGGTAAAGTCTATACGTTCCAGGCAGAGTCCCAGCTCAACTGGATAAGCCCCGACCTCAAGCTCTCGCTTTATCTTGCCAACGGCACCTTGGTGGAGCAGGCAGACGACATCGATATCATCACAGGCGGGAACTATTCTCTTAAATTGACTCCTGAACTGGCCTATGTGGCGCCAGTTTCCGGTGAATATTATCTTGCCGTTGAGGGAAAGGGTTGGACAGGTGATTATTCGCTCCAGGCATACAATGAAACTGTCCAATCTTACGTCAATGATCTGCTGCTGGGCCTGAAATGGGGCGCAGACGCCATGGGCACTGGGCAGACAATTACCTACAGTTTCCCCACTGCGCTGGATCCTTATTATGAAGGATACGTGAATGGTTTCCAGCCCTTCACCAATGCACAAAGCCTGGATGCCATCGAGATCATGCAGCAATGGTCGTCTCTGGCAAATATCCTGTTTACCCAGGTTGACGGCAACGGCAACATTGACTTCAACTGGGCGGATGGCAGCGATTTCTTTGATTCCAGCGTCGCCGCAGTGACTCTGCTTTATGCTACTTCCCAGTATTCCACGCAGTTCGCCGAGACCGATGTGTTCATGAACAACGCGACACTGGGCGCGAATGTCGATCCACTGCCTGGCCAGTTCGAATACTTCACCCTGTTGCACGAAATTGGCCACGCCATCGGCCTGGATCATCCAGGAAGCTATGGCGACAAGAGCTCCAATTTCCTGCCGCACGCCCTGGATAACCAGGCCTTTACGGTTATGTCGTATCTGGAAAAGCTGGATTCAAACATCTGGAACCTGAATCCTGGCATCCTGGATATCGCAACCATACAGTACTTGTATGGCGCCAACATGACCACCAATGCCAGCGATACCAACTACGTCTATTCGGATATAACCGAGTACCACGGCGCGATCTGGGATGCGGGCGGCAACGACACGCTCGATGCCAGCAACCAGACGATTGATGCCCGGTTGTTCCTGACCGCGGGTACCCTGAGCTCGATTGGCCCTGTCACGGGCGGCGGTGCTGCGCACAACAATGTCGGTATTGCCTTTGGTGTCCAAATCGAAAATGCCAGGGGCGGCAGCGGCAATGATCTTATCATCGGCAATAACGTGGCCAACAATTTGCAAGGCGGCAGTGGCAACGACACGCTGATTGGTAGCGAAGGTGCCGATACGCTGGATGGTGGTGCCGGGATGGACACGGCGGACTACAGCAATGCTGTCAGTGGGATTAACGCCAATCTTTCCGGATCAATTGTTAGCAATGACGGCAGCGTGTCGGGCACCGGATCAGTCGATCTACTCATTGATATTGAAAATCTGGCAGGTTCCGCCTTTGCCGATTTCCTGGTAGGCAGCGATGTTGCCAACCAGATCTATGGCAATGAAGGCAACGATACCATTTTTGGCTATGCCGGTAATGATGTCATTAGCGCTGGCGAAGGCAATGATGTACTGGTTGGCGGAACTGGTGCCGACACCCTGATTGGTGGCACCGGTAACGATATCTATTACGTGGACGATGCAGGTGACTCCATTACCGAGGCAGGATCCGCAGGCACGGACCACGTCATCAGTGCAGTTTCATTTACGCTTTCTGCGAATATCGAATATCTGCAATTGACGGATAGCGCTTTTAGCGGCACGGGCAATGCACTGAATAATTCGCTGAGCGGCACTATCGGCAATAACATTCTTGACGGTGCAGCAGGTGCCGATACCCTCTTAGGGGAAGCGGGCAACGATACACTGATTGGCGGCGCCGGCAACGATTACCTGCATGGTGGCGATGGGATTGATACTGCCAGCTTTAGCGGCATGACTGGCGCGGTCACCGCCAGCCTGACGGACGGATCTGCCAGCAATGACGGATCCGGCTGGATCGATACTTTCATCAGCATCGAAAATCTGACAGGCGGCGCCGGCGACGATACGCTCTCCGGCGATGCTGCCGGCAACCGCATTGCTGGAGGTGCAGGTGCCGATAGCCTTGCCGGACTGGATGGCAACGATGTCCTGCAGGGCGATGCGGGCAATGACTCCGTTGCCGGCGGCAATGGCAACGACTACCTGACCGGCGGTGCCGGCATCGATACCCTGAATGGTGGCGCCGGCACCGACGTGGCCGATTACCGCGACGTCGTGGCGGCCATCAATGTCAACCTTGGCACGGGCATCACGGCCAACGATGGCGAAGGCGGCACCGATATCTTGATCGCCATTGAGAACATCATCGGCGGCGCTGGCAACGACACCCTCACGGGCGATGCCCTGGCCAACCGCCTCGAAGGCCGCAACGGCAACGACAACCTCGTCGGCGGCGACGGCAGCGATACCCTGGTGGGCGGCGCCGGCTTTGACACCCTCAACGGCGGCCTCGGCACCGACTTTGCCGATTACACGGCCCTGGCCGTGGCCGTCAACGTCAACCTCGCCACCGGCATTGCTTCTGCCGATGGCTCGGGCGCAACCGACACCCTGATCGGCATCGACAATATCCTGGGCGGCACCGGCAACGATACCCTGACGGGGGACGCCAACGGCAACCGCCTCGAAGGCCGCAATGGCAATGATTCGCTGGTCGGCGGCGCCGGCAATGACACCTTTCTGGGTGGCAATGGCGCTGACACCATGGATGGCGGCATCGGCACCGACTTCCTCGACTACAGCACCGCCACGGCCGCCGTCACCGCCAATCTTGCCACCGGCACCACCAGCAACGATGGCACCGGCGCCATCGATACCTTCACCGGCATGGAATACCTGATCGGCGGCTCGGCCGGCGACTTCCTCACGGGCGATGCCGCCAACAACCGCATCGAGGGCCGCAACGGCAATGATTCCCTCGTCGGGGCTGACGGCAGCGACACGCTCACGGGCGATGCCGGCAACGATACCCTCGATGGCGGCAATGCCGCCGATACCCTGATCGGTGGTGCAGGCGCGGACGTCATGGATGGCGGCGCCGGCGTGGATGTGCTCGATTACCGCCTGCAGACCGGCGGCGTCAATGCCAACCTCTTGACCGGCACAGCGAGTAATGATGGCAGCGGCAGCATCGATACCCTGGCCAACTTCGAGAACATGATTGGCGGTACCGGTTCAGACACCCTGACGGGCGACGCCGGCAACAACCGCATCGAAGGCTTGTCGGGCAATGACAACATCGATGGCGGCGATGGCGCCGACACCCTGATCGGCGGCCTGGGAGCAGACACCATCAATGGCGGCAATGGCGTGGACATGCTCGACTACACCTCGACCGGCACGTCGGTCACGGTCAACCTGCTGGCCGGCACGGCGTCCGATGGTTCCGGCACCGATACGGTCCTGAATGTGGAAAACATCAATGGCGGCTCGGGTGCGGATACCCTCATCGGTGACGCCGGCAACAACCGCATCGATGGCAGCTTTGGCAGCGACAGCCTGTCGGGTGGCGATGGCAACGATACCCTCATCGGCGGCACCGGCTTTGATACCTTGAATGGCGGCAATGGCATCGACCTGGTCGATTACACCGCAATGACGGGGGCGGTCACGGTGAACCTGGGCACCGGCACGGCTTCCGACAGCACCGGCGGCACCGATACCCTGCTCAACGTGGAATATGTCAATGGCGGATCTGCCGGCGACACCCTCATCGGCAATGCGGCCAACAACCGCATCGAGGGTCGCAATGGCAACGACACCATCACCGGGGCTGCGGGCAGTGACACGCTCATTGGCGGCGCCGGCAATGACGTCTTCCGCTTCGTCACCACGGCGGACGGCAGCGACACGCTCTCCGACTTCACCTCGGGCACGGATACGATCCAGGTCGTGGCGGGCAACTTCGGCCTGACGGCCGGGGCGGCAGTCACGCTCCTGTCGGGCGCCAGCACGCCCACGGTGTCGGGTGCCGGCGCCGAGTTCCTGTACAACACCACGTCGGGCGCCTTGTTCTTTGACCGCGATGGCACGGGCAGCACTTATGCGGCTACCCAGATCGCCACCCTGGCCGGATCCAAGACCCTTGTCGCAGCGGATATTCAGGTCGTCAGCGCTTAAAAACAATCCCTGATTATTCAGGGATCTCGTTGTTTTCCAACCCCGGCACGTGCCGGGGTTTTTATTTATTTAACAATGTTTCACCCAAGATTGTTGTATTTTTGATAAAATTTATGATTCACTGGTAAACCGTTTAAACAACACCCTCCTGGACGAACGCAATGGCAGATCTGATCAACAACCTGGGCGGAGCCGCAGGCTTTGGCGAAGGTTATATTCCCCGCAGCGATGACCAGTTTGTCACGATCGATTTGACGCAGATTTTCGGCGCACAGGGCTTGAATTTTTTCGGTAGGAATTACACCAGCCTTTCAATGGCGGACAACGGCAACATCACTTTTGGCTCGGGCGGATTAACCGCATTTGAGCCTTTCGGCATGACAAACGGCGGCTATGCCATGATTGCGCCATTTTATGCCGATGTTGAAACACACTTAGAAGGTGATCCAGGGTATGAGCCAAACACGGTCACACCCACCCCAGGCGGGACATCGCAAGGATCGGATGCAGTCTGGTTCGATGCCGATTCCACCGGCTACGGCACATTCACCGTCACTTGGGATGACGTCAAATATTTTGAGAGCACAACCGAGAAACTGAATGCGTTCCAGCTGCAATTGATTGGTACGGGCAACGGCAATTTCGATATCGTCTTTCGCTATGAATCAATTAACTGGACCACCGGGAGCTCCAGCGGCGGTGTAGATGGGCTGGGGGGAACCATTGCGCGCGCGGGATTCTCCCCTGGTGACGGCAGTGGATGGTACGAACTACCAGTATCAGGCAACCAGGATGGCATGCTGCTTCTGGAGGATTTGCCCGGCAACACAGGTACTGAAGGCTATTACCGCTTCAGCGTTCAGAACGGCACAACCATCGGCGAAAGTATCGAGGGCGACAATACTGACAACCTGCTCGCTGGCGCGGATGGGGATGACCTTATTAGCGGCTACGATGGCAACGATATGCTGGTCGGCAATGCAGGCAGCGACACGCTGACCGGCGGTGCAGGCGATGACAGCTACACTACTGACGGGATCGATACGCTCATCGAAAATCCTGATGAAGGCATCGACACCGTCTTTTCCAGCGCGACTTATACGCTCGAAGCAAATCTAGAAAACCTGATTTTAACTGGCACTGCCGCCGCCGATGGAACAGGAAATGCGCTAGATAATTTCATTTCCGGAAATGCCGGCAGCAATGTACTGGATGGCGGCGATGGCATTGACACTGTCGATTACTCTCGCTCCACTTATGGCATCTCGATTGATCTGTCTAACCCAGTCAATCAACTGGCCTGGATGAGTGACCAGGACAACGATACCGTAATCAATTTCGAGAATGTGCTCGGGTCGACTTACAACGACGAACTCACTGGCGACGCCGGCAACAATGTCCTGAACGGCAATCAAGGCACCGATTACATGACGGGCGGCGATGGCTCGGACACGTATTATGTGGAGAGCGAAAGCGACAACGTCACCGAAACCAATGAAGTCTCCGCCATAGGAGGCATTGACACGGTTGTCACCAAAATTACCTATACCTTGGGCAGCAACGTCGAAAACCTCGTACTTGCTTCTGATCTCGCCATCGACGGCACTGGCAATGCATTAAACAATACAATTTATTCGGGAGCTGGCGACAACATTATCGATGGCGGGGCGGGCATCGATCTCGTCAGTTACATGAATGCACTGGGCGGCGTCACCGTCGACCTGACTATCACTACAACGCAGAACACCATTGGTTCCGGCAATGACACCCTGCTCAATATCGAGCATCTCCAAGGCAGCATCATTGATAGTGACGATCTGCGGGGCAACTCCGGCAACAATATCCTGTATGGCCTCGGTGGCCTCGACACCTTGTCTGGAGCGGCGGGCAATGACACCCTGTCCGGAGGCGATGACAATGACCAACTCGCCGGTGGCGATGGCAATGATGTCCTGCAGGGCGATGCCGGCAACGACGCTGTTGCCGGCGGCAATGGCAACGACTACCTGGCCGGCGGTGCCGGCAACGACACCCTCGACGGCGGCGCCGGCACCGACGTGGCCGATTACCGCGACGTCGTGGCGGCCATCAACGTCAACCTTGGCACGGGCGTGACGGCCAACGATGGCGAAGGCGGCAGCGATACCTTGATCGCCATCGAGAACATCATCGGCGGTGCTGGCAACGACACCCTCACGGGCGATGCCCTGGCCAACCGCATCGAAGGCAGAGCCGGCAACGACAACCTCGTCGGCGGCGATGGCAGCGATACCCTGGTGGGCGGCGCTGGCTTTGACACCCTCAACGGGGGTCTCGGCACCGATTTTGCCGATTACACGGCCCTGGCCGTGGCAGTCAACGTCAACCTCGCCACCGGCATTGCTTCCGCCGATGGCTCGGGCGCAACGGACACCCTCATCGGCATCGACAATATCCTTGGCGGCACCGGCAACGATACCCTCACGGGGGATGCCAACGGCAACCGCCTCGAAGGCCGCAATGGCAATGATTCTCTGGTCGGCGGCGCCGGCAATGACACCTTCCTGGGTGGCAATGGCGCTGACACCATGGATGGCGGCATCGGCACCGACTTCCTCGACTACAGCACCGCCACGGCCGCTGTCACGGCCAATCTTGCCACCGGCACCACCAGCGATGACGGCACCGGCGCCATCGATACCTTCACCGGCATGGAATACCTCATCGGTGGCTCGGCGGGCGACTTCCTGACGGGCGATGCCGCCAACAACCGCATCGAGGGCCGCAACGGCAACGATTCCCTGGTGGGCGCCGATGGCAGCGACACGCTCACGGGCGATGCCGGCAACGATACCCTCGATGGCGGCAATGCCGCCGATACCCTGATCGGTGGTGCAGGCGCGGATGTGCTGGACGGCGGCGCCGGCATCGATGTGCTCGATTACCGCCTGCAGACCGGTGGCGTCAATGCCAACCTCTTGACCGGCACAGCGAGTAATGATGGCAGCGGCAGCATCGATACCCTGGCCAACTTCGAGAACATGATTGGCGGCACCGGGTCCGACACCCTGACGGGCGACGCCGGCAACAACCGCATCGAAGGCTTGTCGGGCAATGACAATATCGATGGCGGCGATGGCGCCGACACCCTGATCGGTGGCCTGGGAGCGGACACCATCAATGGCGGCAATGGCGTGGACATGCTGGACTACACCTCGACCGGCACGTCGGTCACGGTCAACCTGCTGGCGGGCACGGCCACGGATGGTTCCGGTACCGATACGGTCCTGAATGTGGAAAACATCAATGGCGGCTCGGGTGCGGATACCCTCATCGGTGACGCCGGCAACAACCGCATCGATGGCAGCTTTGGCAGCGACAGCCTGTCGGGTGGCGATGGCAACGATACCCTCATCGGCGGCACCGGCTTTGATACCCTGAATGGCGGCAATGGCATCGACCTGGTCGATTACACCGCCATGACGGGGGCGGTGACGGTGAACCTGGGCACCGGCACGGCGTCGGACAGCACCGGCGGCACCGATACCCTGGTCAACGTGGAATATGTCAATGGCGGTGCAGCCGGCGACACCCTCATTGGCAATGCGGCCAACAACCGCATCGAGGGTCGCAATGGCAATGACACCATCACCGGGGCTGCGGGCAGTGACACGCTCATTGGCGGCGCCGGCAATGACGTCTTCCGCTTCGTCACCACGGCTGACGGCAGCGATACCCTCTCCGACTTCACCTCGGGCACGGATGCGATCGCCGTCGTGGCGGGCAACTTCGGCCTGACGGCCGGGGCTGCCGTCACGCTCCTGTCGGGCGCCAGCACGCCCACGGTGTCGGGTGCGGGAGGACAGTTCCTGTACAACACCACGTCGGGCGCCTTGTTCTTTGACCGCGATGGCACGGGCAGCACTTATGCGGCTACCCAGATCGCCACCCTGGCCGGTTCCAAGACCCTTGTCGCAGCGGATATCCAGGTGGTGGCGTCGTAATATATCGGCAAAATCCCGCACAGAAGGCCGGCACGCAAGTGCCGGCCTTTCTATTCAATTAAACAACTGTTATTTTTCAGGTGCGAGTGACGATGGCCCACGCAATCCACTGGGCTATATACTAGGCGCCTGTCTCGCCAACCGCATTCCCGGAAAGGCGGCGGCATAACCATTATGTCCGGAGTTTCCCCGTGTCCAAAAACGAACAAGGCCGTCAGTCTTCCAACAATACCATTCTCGCTGCATTACGCAGCGACGAAGCCAGGCACAGGATCAGGAATTCCCGCCGTTTTACCCTCAACGATATCGCTTTGATCAGCGAGGCTTACGCCAGGCACGGAAACGCAGCCGGTGGCCCTTGGGACGAATTCAGAAATACCCACATGATTCTTCCCGACTGGTTTCGCGCCGATCTCGATCCGCTTTCCGACCAATACCGCCAGCAACAGGAACGCCTGTGGCAAGCGATATCCGGCACAGAACGCAATTACGACCCCAGTGTGGATGAACAAGAGGTCGAGGTCCGGGCCGATCCGGTTCGGCATCCCGGTTACATTGTGGCGCGCGACCCCTCGGCCATTGCCAATGCAGGCGACCATGTGATCGCGATGGGCATGATCATGAAACATTCTGGCCTAAGGGCTGGAAATTGGGCTCTTGAGTACGGCGCCGGATTTGGCCAGACAGCCCTGATGCTGGCGAGGATGGGCGTGAATGTCGACACCGTTGATATCTCGCCAACGTTTTGCCGCTATGTGAAGGAACAGGCAGATTTTTTTCAGGTGAACCTGACGCCCTTTCAAGGGGAATTCGGATTAAACCCACGCGAAAATCAAAAATACGACCTGATTTTCTTTTACGAGAGCTTTCATCATTGCCTGGATTTCAAAAATGTACTGAATTCACTCAAGGATCATCTGGCGCCTGGGGGCAAGATCCTGCTCGCGGGCGAGCCGATACAGGAGACAAACCTTGCCATCCCCTACCCTTGGGGCTTGCGCCTGGAGAGCGAAGTCGTGGCGGTTATTCGCAACCGCAAATGGTGCGAACTTGGGTTTACCTATGAATTCATTCAGGATGTTTTTACCACTAGCGGATTCTGCGCCGCTCCCAAAATCCCGTGTCCAATATCGCAGTTCGGAGAACTCCATACCTTTACCCTGCGCGCCGGACGCGTTAGCCTGAACAGCCATGGCATGTCCGCCCGCGACGCCGCCACCTGGCATGCGCCCGATCCATCCGGCAGGTGGACCAAAGAACGCTCATGCCTGACGCTGGATTCCTCGAATTCCTTCGAAGTGCTGGAAATCCATGCGATCAATCACCATCCATTTGTGCAAACCCTCGACGTCACATATGGTAATCAGCACGCCAGGGTCGAATTCCAACCCGGCGAACAAAAGGTCATCCAATTGAATGCGGCGACCAAAAATCCTGTGATTGTCTTTGAATCCAGAACATTTGTTCCGGCGAGCGACTATCCTGGCAATCCCTCCACCCACGCCAACAGCCCGACGCCGCCCACCGCACCGCAAGATCAGAGGGCGCTCGGCATTTTCATCTCCCATCTCGAATATGTTTGAACTGGCAAGATTCGCGGCAAAGATGCACCTGATATTTGCAAGACGTTGGCTGCATCCGACATCTCGGTAGTCACCGCCTGATACCGGTGGTAGCATATTGTCGACCGGCACACATGTGCCGGTCGTTTTATTTTCCCGAACCGATTCGGGACAGGATGTCGAGTAAATAATGATAGAAAATCAACTCGCTCAATCGCCGCCACCGGTTGAAGATGCCAGCACGGTTGCTGCGGACCCGCTTGGTACCGCCCTCCAGTGTTTCGTCACGGTCGCCCTGCACCATGGCTTGCAAACCTCGATCGAGCGGCTGCAGCGCGAGCATTCGATCGATCCCGCCGCCACAGGCAGGCTGGACTGGCTTGCCGACATCGCCGACGCGGAAGGCATGACAGCGCGCGCCCTGGACATGGCGGGCGCACCCTTGAATAGCGTGCACGAAGCTTTCCCCGCCATCGCCCGCCTTAAAAATGGCAATGCGGTGGTGCTGGTCGGCCTGCGTGAACAGGATGGCAAGAGCGAAGTTGCCGTCGTCGACCCGATGGCACGTCCCGCCAATGCCGTGTTCATGCTGCCGCTGGAGCAGTTTCAGCAAGCCTGGTCCGGCGAATTGCTGCTGCTGAAAAGGAAGTGGGCGCTTACCGATGAAAACCAGCCATTTGGCTTGCGCTGGTTTATTCCCGAAGTATTCAAGCAGCGCAAGCTGTTCCGCGATATTGCGATCGCCGCTCTGGCCCTGCATGGCCTGGCCCTGATCATCCCGATTTTTACGCAGCTGGTAATCGACAAGGTGATCGTGCACCAGAGTTATTCCACGTTGACGGTGCTGACGGCCGGGGTGGTGTTCGCGCTCCTTTTCGATGCCGCATTTTCATTCATCCGCAAGTATTTGCTGCTCGATGCAACCAACCGCATCGACATCCGGCTGGCAACCCGTACCTTTTCCCACCTGCTGAAGCTGCCGCTGAGTTATTTTGAAACCGGCACCGCCGGCGTCATCGTCAAGCACATGCAGCAGGCGGAAAAAATCCGCCAGTTCCTCACGGGCCGGTTATTTCTCACGCTGCTCGACGCATCGGTATTGATCGTTTTCCTGCCGGTGCTGTTTTCCTACTCGGCCAAGCTGGCCAGCATCGTGCTGGTATTTGCGCTGCTGATCGGCGCCGTGGTCATGGCCATGGTCAAGCCATTCCAGAGCCGCCTGCAAGCGCTTTACAATGCCGAAGGCGAGCGCCAGGCGATGCTGGTCGAGACCATCCAGGGCATGCGCACCGTCAAGTCGCTGGCGATCGAACCGCTGCGCCGCCGCGACTGGGAACAAAAGTCGGCGCAATCCATCGAGATGCATTTCCGCGTTGGCCAGATTTCCAATACGGCGCACACCATGATGACGCTGCTGGAAAAGCTGATGATGGTGACGCTGATTTCAGTTGGCGCGTATGCCGTCTTTGACAAGAACATCACGCTGGGTGCGCTGATCGCCTTCAACATGCTGTCCGGGCGGGTGGTGTCGCCGCTGGTGCAGATCGTCTCGCTGGTGCATGAATACCAGGAAACCGCGCTGTCGGTGCGCATGCTGGGCAATATCATGAACCGCCCGGTCGAAGGCGGACGCACCTCCGGCGGCCTGGAACCCCAGATCCAGGGAAAGATCGAGTTCGAGGATGTCAGCTTCCGCTATGCCCCCGGCACGGCGCCCGCCCTGAATCACCTCACCTTCACCATCCCCGCCGGCAAGGTTGTCGGCGTGGTGGGCCGCAGCGGCTCCGGCAAGACCACGCTGACCCGTATCCTGCAGGGCCTGTACCCGGTGCAGGAAGGCGTGGTGCGTTATGACGGCGTGGATATCCGTGAAATCGACCTCGCGCACCTGCGCCACAACATTGGCGTGGTCCTGCAGGATAACTTCCTGTTCAAGGGCACGATCCGTGAAAATATCGGCATCACCAAGCAACGCGCCACCTTTGATGAAATCGTCAATGCCGCGCGCCTGGCCGGCGCCGACGAATTCATCGAGCGCCTGCCGCAGGGCTATGACACGGTGCTGGAAGAAAACGGCGCCAACCTGTCCGGCGGGCAGAAGCAGCGCCTGGCAATCGCCCGCGCCCTGCTGCCGCAACCGAAGATCCTGATCCTGGACGAGGCAGCCAGCGCGCTGGACCCGGAATCGGAAGCGATTTTCCTGGAAAACCTGCACAAGCTGGTCGCCGGCAGGACCGTGATCATCGTTTCGCACCGCCTGTCGACGCTTACCGGCGCAGACGCCATTATCGTGATGAACCGCGGCTCGATCGTCGACGCGGGCCGGCACGAAGAGCTGATCAAGCGCTGCCAGATCTACAGCCACCTCTGGCAGCAGCAGACCCGGCATCTATAGGATCATCATGTTCTTCCGCAAACCCACTGACAATTCGGGACCGCACGACAAGCTTATCCAGGCATTCCTGCCGGATGCCCGCGCCATCGAGCACAGGCCGCGCCCGCGCTGGTCGCAGATGACGCTTTACCTGTTGCTGCTGATGATGGTCGTTGCGCTGCTCTGGGCGACTTTTTCGCATGTGGACCGGGTCGTCGTGGCGCGCGGCAAGCTGGTGACGCCGCTGCCCAATATCGTGGTGCAGCCACTGGAAATCGGCATCCTCAAGACCATCGATGTACGCCTGGGGCAAGTGGTCAACAAGGGACAGGTACTGGCGACGCTGGATCCGACCTTCACGGGCGCCGATGCATCGCAACTGACAGTGCGCGAAAAATCCCTCTCGGCTGAAGTCGAGCGCCTGCAAATCGAAATGGGCAACCGTACCCGCGAAGCCCCGGGCAGCCTGGCAAGCCAACCGACCCAGAATGCCCTGCTCGACGAGCGGCGTGCCAATTACGAGTCGCGCCTGGCGCAATTGAACGAGACAGTGCAACGGCTGGAGGCATCGCTGACGACTAACCGCGCCCAGCAATCCACGCTCAAGGATCGCCTGGCCTCCCTGGCGGAGCTGGAGAAAATGCGGGAATCGCTGGTGGAAAAACAGTTCGGCTCGAAGGCGAGCATGCTGGAAGTGCGCGAACGCCGCCTGGAAGTGGAACACGATTACAAGCAAAGCCTGAATCGTGAAAATGAAATCGCACGTGAAATCCTTGCCTCCAAGGCCGAGCGCGACAATTTCAGGCGCCAGTGGCGCCAGCGCGCGCTGGAAGACTTGACGGCGGCGGAGCGCCAGCGCAGCGAGGTGAAAGAACAACTTGGCAAGGCCCAGCGTCGCAATGAGCTGGTGCAACTGGTTTCGCCTGCCAACGCGGTGGTACTGGAAATCGGCAAGAAATCGGTCGGCTCGGTCATCAAGGATGCCGAGCCCCTGTTCGTGCTGGTGCCGCTGGATGCGCCGCTGCAAGCCGAAGTGGAAGTCGATTCGGCGGATGTGGGCGACCTGCGCGTGGGCGACACGGCCAAAATCAAGCTCGACACTTATCCGTTCCAGAAACACGGCATGCTCGAGGGCAAGCTGCAAACCGTCAGTGCCGATGCATTTGCCCGCCAGGCCAATGGCCAGGCAGCGGGTGCCTATTACATCGGGCGCATCGATATCGGCAGCCGCAAGCTCGACAACATGAGCGGACCAGCCTACCTGTTGCCCGGCATGACCGTCACATCAGAGATGGTGGTGGGCAAGCGCAGTGTGATTTCCTATTTCCTCTATCCCGTCATCCGCACGCTGGATGAGGCATTGCGGGAACGATAGGCGCCGATACGCCGCACGGAGAGGACAGGCCAGGTACTTGCCTGGCTTTTCATGGAGCAAGAACCCATCTTGTCAGCCATGAAACGATTCAATGGTCTAAACAAAGGTAAAATTCAAAATTGTTTTTTAATCGTATCCGTTAAAGGCAGTTATGATTTTAGTGACCGGCGGAGCGGGTTTCATTGGTTCCAATTTTGTCCTGGACTGGCTCGCGCAATCCAATGAACCTGTCATCAACCTGGATAAGCTGACCTACGCAGGCAACGTGCACAACCTGGCCAGCCTGGCAGGCGATGCCCGCCACGTATTCGTCCAGGGCGATATTGGCGACAGCGCACTGGTCAAATCCCTGCTAGACCAGTATCAGCCGCGTGCCATCCTCAATTTCGCCGCAGAAAGCCATGTCGATCGATCCATCCATGGTCCGGAAGATTTTATCCAGACCAATATCGTCGGCACGTTTAGATTGCTTGAAGAAGTGCGCACTTACTGGAGGCGCCTGGAGGCAGCGGGGCAAGCCAGTTTCCGCTTCCTGCATGTCTCCACCGATGAAGTCTATGGCTCGCTGAAAAAAGACGACCCTGCCTTTACCGAGCATCATGCGTATGCGCCCAACAGCCCCTATTCAGCCAGCAAGGCGTCCAGCGACCACCTGGTGCGTGCCTACCATCACACGTACGGCTTGCCGGTACTGACGACCAATTGCTCGAACAATTATGGGCCCTACCATTTCCCGGAAAAGCTGATCCCGCTCATGATCGTCAATGCACTGGCCGGCAAGGCGCTGCCGATCTATGGCGACGGCAAGCAGGTGCGCGACTGGCTATATGTGAAAGACCACTGTAGCGCCATTCACCGTGTGCTGGAAAGCGGGCAACCGGGCGAAACGTACAATATCGGCGGCTGGAATGAAATGCCAAACATCGATATCGTGCATGCCGTTTGCCACTTGCTTGATGCCCTGCACCCGCGCGGGGATGGCAAGCCTTACGCCGATCAAATCACCTACGTTGCCGACCGTCCTGGACACGACCGCCGCTATGCCATCGATGCCAGCAAGATCGAGCGCGAACTGGGCTGGAAGCCGGCGGAAACTTTTGAAAGCGGGATACGCAAAACCGTACAGTGGTATCTGGATAACCCGGCATGGGTGGCCAATGTACAAAGCGGCGCTTACCGCGACTGGCTCGCAACCAATTATGCGGGCCGCACGGCATGAAAGCCCAAGTCACGATCCTGCTGTTTGGCAAAGGCGGGCAATTGGGGTGGGAATTGCAGCGCAGCCTGGCGCCTTTGGGCAAGGTGGTGGCGCTGGATCGCCACAGCGTGGGGCTTTGCGGCGACTTTACCAACCTGGCTGGCCTGGCTGCAACCGTGGCCGCCGTGCGGCCCGACGTGATCGTGAATGCAGCGGCGCATACGGCTGTCGACAAGGCCGAGAGCGAGCCCGAGCTGGCGCGCACCATCAACGCGCTGGCGCCCGGCGTGCTGGCCGAGGCAGCGCAACGCATTGGCGCCTGCCTGGTGCATTATTCGACCGATTATGTCTTCGACGGCAGCGGCGGCCAACCATGGAAAGAAACCGATGCTCCCGCGCCGCTGAATGTGTATGGCGCCACCAAGCTGGAGGGGGAACAACGCATCGCCGCAGCCTGCCCGAATCACCTGATTTTTCGCACCAGCTGGGTGTACGCTGCGCACGGCGGCAATTTCGCCAAAACGATGCTGCGCCTGGCAAAGGAACGCGAGCGCCTGACAGTGATCGATGACCAGGTCGGTGCGCCCACCGGTGCCGATCTGCTGGCCGATGTGACTGCACACGCCATACGCAGCGTACTGCAACAGCCGCAATTGGCCGGCCTGTACCATCTTGTCGCCGACGGCCATACGTCATGGCATGGCTATGCGCAATTTGTTATCGAACATGCCAGGCGCGTGGGCGTAGAACTCAAGACGGCAGCCGATGCGATCGAGCCTGTGCCGACCAGCGCCTTCCCGACCCCGGCGACACGACCGTACAACTCGCGTCTGGACACTGGAAAATTGCAAGGCGCATTCGGGCTGACCTTGCCAGCCTGGCAGCAAGGTGTCGAACGCATGCTCACCGAAATCCTCTGACCTGCCATCCAGGCTGTTTACTTACAAAAGTTACGAGCATTGTTATGACCCAACGTAAAGGCATCATTCTTGCAGGCGGCTCAGGTACCCGGCTGCACCCCGCCACACTCTCGATCAGCAAGCAGCTGTTGCCGGTGTATGACAAGCCGATGGTGTATTACCCCTTGAGCACGCTGATGCTGGCGGGTATCCGCGACATCCTGATCATCAGCACCCCCCAGGATACGCCGCGATTTACCCAGCTCCTGGGCGATGGCTCGCAGTGGGGCATTCATCTGGAGTATGCGGTACAGCCAAATCCGGATGGACTGGCGCAGGCTTTCATTATTGGCGACCAGTTCATCGGCAATGCCCCCAGCGCACTGGTGTTGGGTGACAATATTTTTCATGGCCACGACTTTACAACGCTGTTGAGCGATGCGGATGCGCAGACGCAGGGCGCCACGGTATTTGCCTATCATGTGCGCGATCCCGAGCGTTACGGCGTGGTGGCATTCGATGCCCAGGGGCGTGCCAGCAGCATTGAAGAAAAGCCGCTGCAACCCAAGAGCAATTACGCCGTGACCGGCCTGTATTTTTACGACAACCAGGTGGTCGACATCGCCAAGGCGGTCAAGCCGAGTGCACGTGGCGAACTGGAAATCACGGCGGTGAATCAAGCCTACCTCGAGCAAGGCAAGCTGAATGTGCAAATCATGCAGCGCGGTTATGCCTGGCTGGATACAGGCACCCATGACAGCCTGCTGGAAGCCAGCATGTTCATTTCGACGCTGGAACATCGCCAGGGATTGAAGGTGGCATGCCCGGAAGAGATTGCCTGGCGCAATGGCTTCATCGATAGCGAACAGCTGGCCAGGCTGGCACAACCGCTGATCAAGAATGGCTATGGTCAGTACTTGCAGAGCTTACTCAAGGAAGCCCTTTAAAAATGCATGTCATTGCCACCGCACTTCCGAACGTACTGATTTTCGAGCCGCGCGTATTCGCCGACGAGCGCGGCTGGTTCATGGAAAGCTACAACCAGGCCGTGTTTGAAAAAGCGGTGGGACATGCCGCGCCATTCGTGCAGGACAACCATAGTTGCAGCAAGCGCGGGGTATTGCGAGGTTTGCACTACCAGTTGCCGCCCTATGCACAGGGCAAGCTGGTGCGCGCCACGCAAGGCCGGGTATGGGATGTCGCGGTCGATATCCGCAAGAGCTCAGCCACCTTCGGCAAATGGGTGGGAGTCGAATTGAGCGCGGAAAACCGGCGCCAGCTCTGGATACCGCCCGGCTTTGCCCATGGCTTTATCACCTTGAGCGAAACCAGCGAATTCATGTACAAGACGACCGCGCCTTACAATAAAGAATCAGAAGGTGCAATCGCCTGGAACGATCCGCAACTGGCTATCCAGTGGCCTGAAATTGCCGCGATGGCGGTGATTCTGGCAGAGAAGGATGCGGCTGCGCCGCGATTGACGGATGCGCGGTTGTTTACGTGATCGTGAGCGTGCCGGAAAAAGTCTCGCCAGGCGCCAGGCACACCGGCCGCGCGACGCGCACGGGTTCGATGCAGACGAAGCGCTGCCAGTCTGCATCGGGCAGGTCAGCCAATTGCCGCGCCCCGGTCTCGCCAGGATTCCAGACCATCCACTGATCAAAGCCACTGGCGGAAAGCGTCAATTGCTTTTCACCAGTCCATAACGTCAGGTCAGGGCAACCGTCGTAAAGACGCTCAAACGGTGCGGCGTCCAGTGCCAGTGCTTGCGCCTCTTCGACGGCGAGTAGCGGCTGGTAACGGTCGTGCACCTTCACCCCCTGCAGACCGCTGATGCGCATGTGCCGCAAGTCTTGCACGAAAAAATACGGATGCAGGCCGCCGGTGAAAGTAAAAGCGCTCGTGCCAATGTTTTCTATGCCCAGCTCAATCGTCAGCCGATCAGGCAGCAATGCGGCCTTCATCTGCAGTCTGGCGCCATGTGGCCATGCTTCGATATCCCCATCGGAAATCTCCAATGCGTAGCAAACAGTGGCGACGCCGGCTTCGTTGCGACATTCCCCCAGGGTCCAGGGCAAATCCCGCACGTATCCATGCTTGCGCAACGATCCCGTATCGGCAAACTGCGGAAACAGGACGGGAACGCCGCCGCGTGCGGGCGCAAAGGCGTCCGTGGCAAGCGGACTCAGGTAAAAGACCGCGCCATGCAGCGGCAATTCGGCGCCCAGCAATTGGGCGCCGAGAGCTTGATGGGTCATGCCGCCGGTACTCAGGCGATGATTTGGACGTTCGGATGTGTTATTGCTCATGAATAAAATAGCAGATGTGCTTCAAGTGGCAGATGCATTTTTGCAGCACCATATGCTAACGGAAAAATGCGATCTCCCCTAAAATTGAAGGCATGACTTACATTGGCCGCTTCGCCCCCTCGCCCACCGGCCCCCTGCACCGGGGCTCACTGGTGGCCGCCATGGCGAGTTATCTGGACGCCAGGGCGCATCATGGCCATTGGCTGGTGCGCATCGAGGACATTGACGAGCCACGCTGCCCCCCGGGCACGGCAGAACAAATTCTTGCCATGCTTGCGGCCTTTGGCATGCAACCGGATGGTGAAGTTGTCTGGCAAAGCCGCCGCAAGCACTTGTACGAGGAGGCCTTCACGCAACTTGCGCCGTGGGTTTACCCTTGCGGCTGCACGCGGCGCGAAATTGCCGATTCGCGCATCGGCATTGCCGCCGACGGCGCCGCCGTCTATCCCGGCACCTGCCGTCATGGGCTCGCCGCCGGCAAGACTGCGCGGGCTTTCCGCGTGCGCGTGCCGGCATCAGGCGACGCGGACGGCACGATTATCTTCGAGGACCGCTGGATGGGGGCAGTGTCGCAACAACTGGCAACCGAGGTCGGCGACTTTGTACTCAAGCGCGCAGATGGTTTCTGGGCTTACCAGCTGGCGGTGGTCGTGGATGATGCCGACCAGGGCATTACCCACATCGTGCGCGGCGCCGACTTGCTGGATTCGACGCCGCGGCAGATTTACCTGCAGCGCCTGCTGAGAAAGACGACGCCAAGCTACATGCACGTGCCGGTTGTAACCAACGACGCGGGAGAAAAACTGTCGAAACAGACTGGGGCGCTGGCGCTGAATGTGAACGAGCCGCTGGCGGAACTGGCCGCGGCGGCGCGCTTTCTGGGACTGGAGACAGGCACACCGCAGTCGGTGGCGCAGTTCTGGCAAGAGGCGGTGGCTGCCTGGGGGGCGCGCCACGCCTAGTTTGGCGCAATCAGCGCTTGGGGGTTCCGCCCAGGAGCGCTGCCACCCTGGCTTTTTGCGGCTTGGCGGAAGAGGCAGTTTTTCCTGCCTGGTCCTTGTTTTCCACGGCATTGGCCGGCACCGGCTGCGAGGGCTCGTAGGGTTTCAGGAACCACGGGTCGATCTTTTCCCGGCGCGGTGTCGCCGCATAGGCGCTGCGTCCCGGCGGTGCAGTACGGACAGGCGCGCCGCTGCGTTCCTCGTCACGGCGCGGACGGCGCTCGCCGCCACGTTCGCTGCGATCACCCCGCTCCTCGTCGCGCCGCGGACGACGTTCGGCGCCATGCTCGGCATGGGGCACGAAGCCTGCCAGCTCAGTCGGCGCCAGCTGCTTCTTGATCAGCTTTTCGATATCGGCCAGCAACCGGGCATCCTTGTCCGTCACCAGCGAGATCGCGTCACCCAAAGCGCCGGCACGACCGGTGCGGCCGATGCGGTGGACGTAATCCTCGGCGTTGTAGGGCAAGTCGTAATTGATCACGCAAGGCAGCTCGGCAATGTCAAGTCCGCGTGCGGCAACATCGGTGGCAACCAGGATTTCAATGCCGCCCTGCTTGAAGGCTTCCAGCGCGGCCATGCGTTCGGATTGCGATTTGTCGCCATGGATCGCCGACGCCTTGAGGCCCTGCTTTTCCAGTTCGCGCGCCACGCGGGATGCGCCGATCTTGGTGTTTGAAAACACGATCACCTGCTTCAAGCCGCGCTCGCGCACGATGTGGGCGACTGCCTGGCGCTTGGCTTCTTCGGCGACCTTGTAAATGATTTGCGTGACATTCTCGGCGGTGGCATTGCTGCGCGCGACCTCGATCGTCACCGGCTTGTCGAGGAAGCTGTTGGCCAGCTTCTTGATCTCAGGCGAAAACGTTGCCGAGAACATCAGGTTTTGCCGCTGCTTGGGCAAGAGGTTGATGATGCGCTGCAGGTCTGGCAAAAAGCCCATGTCGAGCATGCGGTCGGCTTCGTCCATCACCAGGATTTGCACCTGCGACAGGTTCAGGGTCTTTTGCTGCACGTGGTCGAGCAGCCGGCCTGGCGTTGCAATGACGATCTCCACGCCGGAGCGCAATGCCGCGGTCTGGGGCGCCATATCCATGCCGCCGAACACCACGGTCGAGCGCAACGATGTATAGCGCGAATATGCCTTGACGTTGTCGGCGACCTGGTCTGCCAACTCGCGCGTGGGCGTCAGGATCAGCGCGCGCACCGGATGGCGCGCGGGCGATGCGCTGTTGCTGGCATGCGCCAGCAACAGCTGGATGATCGGCAGAGAAAACCCGGCAGTCTTGCCGGTACCGGTCTGGGCAGCGCCCATGACGTCACGCCCTTGCAAAACGATCGGAATGGCTTGCGCCTGGATGGGCGTCGGATGGACATACCCCTGGTCGGCGAGCGCGCGCAGGATATCGGGCGAGAGGCCGAAATCCTCGAAACGGACGGAAGCTGGAGTTGGTTGCGCGGCGGCGGACTGGTTGTCGGACATGTTTTCTGGCGGGGCTCCCGAGAATTGGGCACAGTTAAAAGGAACTATTATACGCCAGTGCCGGTTGGGTATATCCGCGCAGCCGCCTGCCCGGTAAAGGTTGGACGATTGGCGCATAATATTGGCATTGGACCAAGAAAGCCTATGTCTGACAATAAAAACAAGCGACTTCCCCCTTTGCCCCGTTCCCGTGACAAGAAACAGGGGTTGCGTGCCAACGTCTCGCGCAGCATGGCGACACGGCAGCTGTTAACACCTGAGCAACTCCAGGAAAGTCTGGCGGTTGCACCACCGCCCTCGCTACCCATTGCTGTTATTGCTGGCTTGCAGGCCGCCTTGGCTTTGCTGACCGCAATCGTTCTAGTGACTTATTCACCGTGGGCCCACCTGGTCGGGTTTCCCGCCCTGGGCGCTCTGGCTTCGCTGTTTGGCCGCTACGCCCCACTGGAACATCGCATGCGCATCGTGGGCGTTTGTGCCGCCTTGCTGACGTTTGGCGTACTGGTGCCGTCGCTGGCCTCCTATGCAGGTGCCAACGCCACTGTGATGGTGCTGACCCTGGCGCTCGTTGCCGGCATGTCGACGCTCATGTTTTCTCACTGGCGGCTCGGCGGTCCCGGTGCCGTGATCATCGTGTTTGCCGCCGGCGGCGCGCAAGCCCCCGTTGCTTCGTGGGATATGCTGGTTACGCGCATGGGGTTGACGGTGGCGGGCGGTGTCGTCGCCTGGCTGATCTGCATGCTGACGGATCGTTTGCGCACAGCCGAAATGGCCAACCTCAAGCTGCCTGATGCGCCGCGTCGTCCCTTTAGCCACGAACTGATTGCCGCTGGCCGCATTACCATGGGCGCGGCAATGGCCGCCTTGATCGCGCACGCCGCCGGCTGGCACCATCCAGCCTGGGCAGCAATTGGCGCGACCGCCGTCATGCAAGGCGGACATTTGCATGTCACCATGAGTCGCGCCCTGCAGCGCATGGCAGGCACGGTAGTCGGCGCATTCATCGTGTGGGCAATTCTGGCGCTGTCGCCATCCTTCTGGGCACTGGTGGCCGCGATTGTGTTTTTCCAGTTCATCACCGAGATTATCATCGGCTATAACTATGCCCTGGGGCAGGTGACAGTAACGCCCATGGCCTTGCTGATGACTTATCTGGCCTCGCCGGCAATGGCGGGGGCCAGCATGCCCGTGGAACGCGTGCTCGATACGATTTTAGGCGCGGCGCTGGGGATTGTATTTGCCGTGATTTTTTCTACGGTGGATGACCGTATCTTTCTGGCGCGTCGACGGAAAAAGGCTCGGGAGCAATCGTAATGCGTGCTTAGCCGCCAACTTTAACTGGCGATCCGTTTTTCTGGCAGGTTTTTAACACGTCACTGGCATTGATTTGCTTCGTTCAGTTGCGCGATCAAATAGCGATCTTTCCTATTTTGTTTTTCCAGTAATTCATGCACCCCCTTCGTATCGTACTTGGCAATAAACCGGACTGGTCTGCAAGAATGCTACCTTTATTGCAAAATTCCTTTGAAGTTGCCGATGCCCCTCTTGCCGCAAGCCATGCAGGTTGGGCAGATGTTGTCGTTCCCTTGCAACTTGCAGATTATCGAATCCTTGGAGCGACACCGCAATTTCAAGGGAAAGCGCTATTTCCCACCCCGGAGACCGTCGCGCTATGCCATGACAAAATGCGTTTCAGAAACTGGTTTAGAAATTGTTTCGACCTGATCTATTTGCCAAACGAAACTGCTTCGTCGCCACTTGTCATTGCCAGGCCGCGCCAGGGTGGATGGGGTTCTGACGCGGTGGTCATAAGTACTGCCGATCAGGCGCAATTGGCAGAAAGCCGCATGAATTCGAACCTGTTTATTGAAGAATACATCCCAGGGAATACGGAATATGCGCAGCACATCCTTTTTGATGAAGGGCAGATACTTTATTCTGCTTTGGCAACCCATGTGCATGAAACTGAAGTCTATATTCAGGGCAAAGGGTGTCGGCCAGTACGTACGACAATGCAAGAATCAAATGATGTGCCGAAAATTTTTGCGGAAGTTCTCGCAGCACTCAATTATTCAGGCACGGCCTGCATCGATTACAAAATCGACGCTTCCGGCCAAATCAAGATTTTTGAAATCAATCCACGCATGGGAGGCAGTCTCATGAACCTGACCCACTCTTACGTGCGCGCGTATGCAATTTACTTGCAGAGCAAAGCTACGCGCAGCTGACATGGGGTTCTGCCGAAACATCCCCCCTCTTGTTTTGGCAAGCCTTCCGGGATGCGGCGCGGTGCCAATGAAGTGTATGTGCCTGGCGGTCGATTCAGGGCAAATCCTCCACTTCCACGACCTGCACCGGGTTGTTCAATCCGACCAGAGCGGAGACGACCTGGCCGTTTTTTATGTAAACCACTCTGGAATTATCCGTATCAGCGACAAGCATGCCATCTTTTCGCAAGGCGAGTCCGTTCGGGGCATAGAGGGTCGACATCCCGGAACACATATCTGACGACAAGGAGCGCGGATAGGGAATGTCATTCCCGCAGTATTCAAGCGGCTCCGTTCCCAAGGCCAGATCAGGAATCCAGCGCCATGCAGTCGGCGGTGCCATCACGACATACTGTCTCCCCGAAAGAGCATTGATCGCAATGATGCGATCATTATGTTCTTCAACGACGTAAATAAAGTCGCCGCGCCAGGCAATATCATTCGGAAACCAGGCCGGATAAGACCCTTCGACCGTCGCGGTTTCGACATTCTGAATGATTACCCGAAGACCGAAGGTATCTGCTATTGCAAGTTGATTGCCTTGCAACCGTGCAGAACGACCATATTGCACAACAACAGAACTGAACTGGAGTGCACCGCGCCCCATGTCTGAATCCCAGGAAAAAATATCGACAGGGGCCTCGGTATCGTACACGACAATCAAGCGGTTGCCCTCGGTTCGGAGGTAATTTACCGGCAAATCGAACGCCATCGAAAACTTAAGATTGCCGGCATGACTTAAAACGTCGACGCGCCTATTGTCCTGCAACCCGTTGATGAAGATATTCGATTCATCTGCAGTAACGAAATGCCCGGCGCTTGGATAAGTCCACTTTACCGCACCCTCCCTGCTTATGTGTGCCAGCGTATTGGCATACTGTACCTGGACCAAAAAGCTTGTGGGAAAAAGCTGCCCATGCATGGCTGGCGTAACGAAATCGGCATAGGCGACATTGATCGTGCCTTGCCTGGGGGAATAGTAGGAGTATTTCTTTTCCGGAGCATAGATCAGCGGCTGAACCGGGGGAGGATCATAGATGAGCGGTGGACGTGCATCTACTGGAAACGATATGGCTGCACCGGTACGATTAAAATTCCCCGCCCCATCGCTAAAAGTATTTTCACCAACGACAAGATCGATGTGCGATTTAAACGATTCCATCGACACCAGCTCGGCAGTGTAGATCGTGTCCGATAGCTTCCTGAAGTTCTCGACAGTGCCCCCTCGCACCGTAATGCTATTTGCGCTGAAATCAACCGACGGCCCACTCAAAACGAACTTTACGGCAACCATCTCCTCCACTCGCAGGCTACGCGCCTCAGCCAGAATTGCCACTTCAGGAAACGTCGCTTCAAGAGCGCTGTCGCCACCGCATGAGCTGGCTGTGAAAATCACAAGGCAAAAAGCAAGCGCACCTTTTTGAATATTTTCCCCAATGACTTCCACGCGTTTGCTGATCCATTCAGGAAGAGGCGGGCTGTCCATTTAAAAAATTTTAGCGAAGTTGAATCACTGATGATTGAACTTCCGCAATCGATTCTCAGCCTGTCGGAGAATCCCTTTCATTCCTTAAATTTCCATCACAATACGTCCTTCAACCTGGCCACTTTTCAGTTTGCTGAAAATAGCGTTGACGTTATCCAGGCGATCAATCGAGATATGGGATGTGACTTTCCCTTCTCCCGCGAACATCAACGCCTCCTCCAAGTCTTTGCGCGTGCCCACGATCGATCCCCGGATCGTCTTTGCGTTGAGCACGACATCGAAGATCGGCAGTTCGAAGCTACCCGGCGGCAATCCGACCAGGGTCATTGTTCCGCGTTTATGCAGCATGCCTACCGCCTGGGTGAAAGCCGAGCGCGACACCGCGGTAACCAATACGCCATGAGCACCAGCAATGGCCGATTGCACCACGGCAGGAGCATCTTGCGTTGCACAGTTAATCGTCATGTCTGCGCCAATACTCTTGGCCAGAGCCAGCTTGGCGTCGTCGATATCGACGGCAATCACATGAAAGCCCATTGCCTTGGCATACTGCACCGCCATGTGGCCCAGCCCGCCGACACCGGAAATCGCAACCCATTCGCCCGGCCTGCGCTCCAGCATCTTGAGGCCCTTGTAGACGGTCACCCCGGCGCACAGAATCGGCGCCGCCGGCGCGAAATCAAGGTTGTCGGGAAGCTTGCCGACATATAGCGGATCGGCAAGAACATATTCGGCATAGTCGCCGTTGACGGAGTATCCGGTCATCTGTTGCTCGCCGCATAGCGTCTCCCATCCGGTAATGCAGTGCTCACAATGACCGCATGCCGTATGCAGCCATGGCACGCCGACACGGTCGCCTTCTTTTACGAGCTTTACGCCGGCGCCGACTTTCGCCACATAGCCAACCCCTTCGTGCCCTGGAATGAAAGGCAGTGCCGGCTTGACAGGCCAATCGCCGTCGGCAGCATGGAGGTCGGTGTGGCAAACACCTGTAGCAACCAGCTTGACGAGAATTAGGCCAGGCCCCACCTCGGGTATGTCGACATCTTCAATGACAAGCGGTTGACCAAATTCATGCACCACTGCAGCCTTCATTTTCTCTGCCATCGCCATCTCCTTGCATTCACTTTGGAAAACCCGTCCATCCGGGCCTCGAAGATGAAACATTGACGCCGATGGAATGGCAAAGGTTCCGGTGATGCAGTCACAGTGTGCACCGGATGACGCGCAGGAAAAACAAAAAAGGACTCGGGTTTTCACCCAAGTCCTTTTTTTGAATGGTAGGCCTCCCGTGAGTCGAACACGGCACCAACGGATTATGAGTCCGCTGCTCTAACCAAGCATGAGCTAGAGGCCCGTAAAGCTTTGATATCCCAGACGAGACTTTACCGGATCAACTGCCTTCCAGGAAGCTCTTGAGCTTGTCGGAGCGCGACGGATGACGGAGCTTGCGCAAGGCCTTGGCTTCTATTTGCCGAATGCGCTCGCGGGTGACGTCGAACTGCTTGCCGACTTCTTCCAGGGTATGGTCGGTCGACATTTCAATGCCGAAGCGCATGCGCAGCACCTTGGCTTCACGCGGCGTCAGCGAATCCAGCACATCCTTGACCACGCCGCGCATGGAAGCGTGCAGCGCTGCATCGGATGGTGCCAGGGTATTGTTGTCTTCGATGAAGTCGCCCAGGTGCGAATCGTCGTCGTCGCCGATCGGCGTTTCCATGGAGATCGGCTCCTTGGCGATCTTCATGATCTTGCGGATCTTATCTTCCGGCATTTCCATCTTCAATGCCAGGGTCGCCGGATCCGGCTCGGCGCCGGTTTCCTGCAGAATCTGGCGCGAGATGCGGTTCATCTTGTTGATGGTTTCGATCATGTGCACCGGGATACGGATGGTGCGCGCCTGGTCGGCGATCGAGCGGGTGATCGCCTGGCGGATCCACCAGGTGGCATAGGTCGAGAACTTGTAGCCGCGGCGGTATTCGAACTTGTCGACGGCCTTCATCAGGCCGATGTTACCTTCCTGGATCAGGTCGAGGAATTGCAGGCCGCGGTTGGTGTATTTCTTGGCGATCGAAATCACCAGGCGCAGGTTGGCCTCGGTCATTTCGCGCTTGGCCTTGCGAGCTTTCATTTCGCCGGCAGCCATTTTCTTGTTGATGTTGCGCAGGTCCGGCAGCGGCAGCACCACGCGTGCCTGCAGGTCGATCAGCTTTTGCTGCAGTTCCTTAATGGTGGGCACGTTACGGCCCAGCACCGCGCTGTAGCTGTGGTTGCCTTCGACCTCACCATCGATCCAGTCGAGGTTGGTTTCATTGCCCGGGAAGACCTTGATGAAGTGGGCGCGCGGCATGCCGCAGCGGTTCACCGCCACATCGAGGATTTGCTTTTCGATATGGCGCACTTCATCGACCTGGCCACGCAGGGTATCGCACAATTTTTCAACGAACTTGGCGGTAAAACGCAAGCCGAGCAAGTCGCTGGAAATGGTTTCCTGCGCCTTGACGTAAGGCTTGGAGTTGTAGCCTTCCTTTTCAAAGGCCTTGCGCATCTTGTCGAACTGGGAAGAGATGTTGGCGAAAGTGGCGAGCGCGTCGCGTTTCAATTGCTCGAGCTGTTCGGCCGAGAAGCCCGCAGCGCCACCGGCACTGTTGCCTTCTTCTTCCTCTTCGTCTTCTTCGTCCTCGTCCTCGTCGTCCTCGTCTTCTTCTTCCGCAGCAGGCGCGGCGGCGACCACGGTGTCGGCGGCGTTCATGTCAACCATGCCATCGACGATTTCATCGACCTTCATTTCTTCGCCCTCGATGCGCTCGGCAGCCGCGAGAATTTCGGCGATGGTGGTCGGGCAGGCGGAGATCGCCTGGATCATGTCTTTCAGGCCTTCCTCGATGCGCTTGGCGATTTCAATTTCGCCTTCGCGCGTCAGGAGTTCGACCGAGCCCATTTCGCGCATGTACATGCGCACGGGGTCGGTGGTGCGACCGAAGTCGGAGTCGACGGTGGACAGCGCAGCTTCGGCGGCGGCGTCGGTATCTTCATCGGAGGCGACATTGGCAACGGCGTCCGACAGCAGCAGGGTCTCGGCATCGGGCGCCTGTTCGTACACGGCAATACCCATGTCGTTGAAGGTGCCGATGATGCCTTCGATCGCTTCCGGATCGACGATATTTTCCGGCAAGTGATCGTTGATTTCCGAATACGTCAGGAAGCCGCGGTCCTTGCCCAGCTTGATCAGGGTTTTCAGCTTTTGCCGGCGCTGCTCGAGCTCTTCCTCGGAGGCTTCGACGTCCGACGAAAACGCTTCTTTCAGCAAGGCCTTTTCCTTGGCCTTGCGGTCCTTGGCGCGGGCCTTGTCGGCAGCTTTGAGTTCAGCGCGCTCGACCGCATTCAGCGCGGCGATTTCGTCATTCTCCGGCTGGAAGTCCTTCGGCTTGCGACCGCGGCGCCCAGGCACCTTCACACCCGGCAAGACATAACCGGAAGTATCGATTGCAGCCAATGCTGCAGCGTCGGTCGTCTGGCTGACTGGTGCGGCGGACGTCACCAGGATGGTCGCCGTGGATTCCGCTTTGGCGGCCTTGCTCGGCTTGCCGGTCGATTTCACTTCGGTTTTCTTGGTCACAGGGGCTTTCGCTGTTTCAGGCACTGCTTTGGCAGCACCCGTGGATGAAGGTTTCGCTGCAGCGGGCTTCGCGGCCGATTTCGGCGCGGCTTTTTCCGTCACCTTAGATGGGGCCGGCGCGGCCTTCGTCAAGGTTTTGGCAGCAGCTTTTGCGACAGTTTTCGCAGGCGATTTGACGCTTTTTTCAACGCTCGTAGTCTTACCCTTGGCTGCCGCAGTCTTGGCGGGCGCCGCCTTTTTTGCCGGCTTGGCCGCACTCTTGGCGGCAACAGGCTTGGTAGCCTTGGTATTCTTCGCGGCTTTGATCGGGGTTTTCGCGGTGGTCTTGGTCGCGGACTTCTTCATTGCGTTCGCCATGGAATCAACTGTCAATTAGAGGTTAATCTTGCTACGCGGTTCAGGTAAGTAATGCACTAGTTCCAGCCGGAAAACCATTACGCATCTTGATGATGGCTCCCGCAGGCGTAACACTGGCGGAGCGAAGTGCGCTAAGGCCTTGAATCAAAAGCTTTTAATTATAGCATAGGCAAGAGGGTTCCTCCAGAGCCACAAATTTTAATTGTCGGAATGACTAGCTTATCTTTGCGCGATTTCAGACTCGGCTTGGCGGCGCAATTGATCCTGTAACAACATCAATTCACGATAGCGCTGGCGCGCGGCATCCGTTTGCATGCCGCCGGCTGCCAGCTGTTCCATCTCGGTCTTGACGAATTTCATTTTAGTCTGTCGTAGCGCTCCGGCAAGCTCAAGACGCGCGGCATCGCCATCAGATTCTTGATCCGCCGCAATTTCAGCGATCAAATCGTCAAATTCGCCACCGGCTTCACGCAATTGTTCGGCCAGCGCGGCAAAACTCGCATGCTCGCCCATCGCCCGGCTGGCAGTGACCAGCTGCAGCAAGATTTCTGCCCGCTCGGGCGCCAGGCGCGCGAGCACATCGAGGGCATCCTGGTCGAGCTCTGCGGCCAGCGCCGGATGGGCAACAAGGATGCGCAGGATTTGCCGCTCGAGGCCGACCGGCGCAGGCCGGCCGCTGCGCGGAGGCGCTGCACGCGTGCGCGCTACCGGCTTGGCCAATTCAAACAGGGTTTCGATTTCGGCGGGCGTGGACTGGGTCATTTGCGCCAGCCCCCGCACGATTTGCAGGCGCAAGGCGGAGGCTGGCAAGGCTTGCAGCATCGGCTTGGCATCGAATTGCGCGCGAGCACGGCCCTCGGCCGTTTGCAAGTCATGCTCGCCGGCGACTTCCTTCAGGAGGAAGCGCGACAGCGGCATGGCATCCTTGATTTGATCGTCGAAAGCGGGGGCGCCGAATTCGCGCACATAGCTGTCGGGGTCATGCTCAGGCGGCAGAAACAGGAACTTGATCGCCTTGTTGTCGCCGGCATAGGGCAGGCATGCTTCCAGCGCGCGGCGCGCAGCGCGGCGCCCGGCCTTGTCGCCATCGAAGCTGAAAACCACATGGTCGGTCTGGCGCAAGAGCTTTTGCACATGAATCGGCGTGCAGGCAGTGCCCAGGGTGGCGACTGCCTGCGGAAAACCAAGCTGGGCCAGCGCCACTACATCCATGTAGCCTTCGGTCACCAGCACGTAGCCGGCTTCGCGGATGGCCTGGCGCGCCTCGAAGAGGCCATACAGTTCGCTGCCCTTCTGGAACAGCGGCGTTTCCGGAGAATTGAGGTATTTTGGCTCGCCCTGGTCGAGCACGCGCCCGCCAAAACCGATGACCTGGCCCTTGGTGTTGCGGATCGGGAACATAATGCGGTCACGGAAGCGGTCATAGCGCTTGCGTCCGGCACCCTCTTCCTCGCTCTTGTCGATGACCAGGCCGGCTTCGACCAATGCATCATTTTGATATTCCGGAAAAACCGTGCGCAGGCTATCCCAGCCATCAGGCGCATAGCCAATGCCGAAACGGGCAGCGATTTCCCCGGAAAGCCCGCGTTTTTGCAGGTAGGCGATGGCGTTCTGGGCGCCGCGCAATTGCTGGCGATAATGGTCGCAGGCGCGCGTCATGACATCCGACAGCGCCAGCGTTTTGGCTTGCGCTTCGGCGCGCTGCGCCGGCGGCAGGCGGTCGTCGCTGTCCGGCACCACCATGCCGACGCCTTGCGCCAGGTCCTTGACCGCATCGACGAAGCCGACGCCGGAATATTCGATCAGAAAACCGATCGCGGTGCCGTGCGCCCCGCAACCGAAGCAGTGGTAAAACTGCTTGGACGGGCTGACGGTAAAGCTGGGGGATTTTTCGTTATGGAAGGGGCACAGCCCCATGAAATTGGCGCCGCCCTTCTTCAACTGGACATACTTGCCCACCACGTCGACGATGTCGACCCGGTTGAGCAAGTCCTGGATGAAGGATTGCGGGATCACGGGGTTGCATCAACCCTTGGAGAGCGCTGCCTTCACTTGCGCCGAAACCGCCGTCATGTCGGCACGCCCCGCCAGCTTGGCTTTCAGCACGCCCATCACCTTGCCCATGTCTTGCGGGCCGGCAGCGCCGGTAGCGGCGATGGCAGCGGCGACTTCAGCCTGCACTTCGGCGTCCGAAAGCGCAGCTGGCATGTAGGCCGTCAGAATAACAAGCTCGGCTTTTTCGATATCGGCCAGGTCCTGGCGACCGCCGGCTTCGAACTGGGAAATCGAATCCTTGCGCTGCTTGACCATTTTTTCAATGATGGCCAGCACCAGGGTGTCATCGAGCTCGACGCGCTCATCGACTTCCTTTTGCTTCATGGCAGCAGTGATCAGACGGATGGCGCCGAGACGGGCACTATCCTTGGCGCGCATGGCGGCCTTCATGTCTTCGGTGATTTGTTCCTTGAGGCCCATGCCATCTCCAGTATCGATCAAATCAAAAACGCCAAAACCCGCTGCGACCGTTGCCGGAGCGGGTTTGCACCAGATCCGCACGCATGCGGAGGTAAAACTTAGAACAGCTTTTTCGGCAATTGCTGGCTGCGGATGCGCTTGTAGTGGCGCTTCACGGCAGCGGCGAGCTTGCGCTTGCGCTCTGCAGTCGGCTTCTCGTAAAACTCACGCGCACGCAACTCGGTCAGCAGACCGGTTTTTTCGATAGTGCGCTTGAAGCGACGCATGGCAACTTCGAACGGCTCGTTTTCTTTCAGGCGGATAGTGGTCATGTAAAAATCAAACCGGGAAATAGGGGAAAGAAAAAGAGTTTAGCAGGTTTAAACTGGAATGGGAAGTTTTTTGCCGATCCGCATTCATACAGCCTGCCCGGCAGCCACACCGGACGACCATGCCCACTGGAAATTGTAGCCGCCCAGCCAGCCGGTGACGTCCACGGCCTCGCCGATAAAGTACAGGCCGGGGACTTTGGCAGCCATCATGCTTTGCTGTGACAGTTCGCGGGTATCGATGCCGCCACGCGTGACTTCGGCCTTCTTGTAGCCTTCCGTGCCGTCCGGGACGATGCGCCAGCGGTTGAGCGAATCGCCCAGCTGGCGCAGCTGCTTGTCCGGCAAGTCGGCCAGGCGGGCGTCGCCTTGCATGCCCTGCACCTGCAGCCAGCTCTCGGCCAGGCGCGCAGGCAGCCATTGCGCCAGCGTATTGGCAAGATTTTTCTTGCTGCTGGCCTTGGCTTGCAACAAGGTGTCGGTCAAATCCGCCTGTGGCGCCAGGTTGATGGTGAGGGCCATGCCGCTTTGCCAATAGCTGGAAATTTGCAATACGGCCGGCCCTGACAGGCCGCGATGGGTAAACAGCAAATCTTCCAGAAAATGGCCGCGGGCTTTCTTTTCGCCGGTCTCGATCGCCACTTCCAGGGCGATACCGGCCAGCGGCACAAAGGGTTGCCAGGCGGCGCTGTCAAAAGTCAGCGGCACCAGCGCCGGGCGCGGCTCGACCAGTTTCAGGTCGAACTTGCGGGCGATGCGAAAGGCAAAGTCGGTCGCGCCGATCTTGGGAATCGACAAGCCGCCGCTGGCCATGACAACACGCTGCGCCAGGATTTCGCCGGCATCGGTCTCGAGCCGAAACCCGTCGCCCGACTTGCCGATATCGGCCACCTTGCAAGGCATGCGCCAGGCGACATTGCCCTTTTCGCATTCGGCCTGGAGCATGGCGATGATGTCTTCAGCGGATGAATCGCAGAACAGCTGTCCCTTGTGCTTTTCATGGAACGGGATGCGGTAGCGCTTGACCAGGTCGATGAAGTCGCGCGCTGTGTAGCGCGACAGCGCGCTTTTGCAGAAGTGCGGATTCTCGGAAAGATAGTTCTGCGGGCCGGCGTCGATATTGGTGAAATTGCAGCGGCCGCCGCCGGAAATGCGGATTTTTTCGGCCAGCCGGCTGGCGTGGTCAATCAGGACGACTTTCTGGCCGCGCTGGCCCGCGACTGCGGCGCACATCATGCCGGCGGCGCCGGCGCCGATTACAGCGACATCGAATTGGGTGCTCATGGATTATGCGGGCTGAATAATCCATGATTGTAAGGCTTTACGCGCGCCTGCCGGCGCACATGTTACGGCTCAGTCCGTATAAACCCGCATGCCTACATCGTGGCGGCGTATTCCGCCACCAGCGCGTCAGTGTGGGTGATGCCATGGCGATCGGCATGGAAGTCGGCGCAGCGCACCACATCGCCAATGACGATGATGGCGGGACTGCCCAGTTGCGAAGCCGCCAGATCTTCCGGCAGGCGCCCCAGCGTGGTGATCAGTTGCGCTTGCGTTGTGCCGGTGGCGGACTGGATCACGGCCACCGGCGTATCGGCAGCCTTGCCGCCCGCCAGCAGCGCTGCCTGGATCTCGCTGCTGCGCCCCACCCCCATGTAAATCACCAGGGTCAGCGTCAATTTAGCCAGGGCATCCCAATCCGGGTTGGCATCCTTGGTCTTGCCGTGGCCAGTGACGAATACGGCCCCCTGGCTCCAGTCGCGATGCGTCAACGGGATGCCCAGCGATGCCGGCGCCGCCAGGCCGCTGGAAATGCCATTGACGACCTCGACATCGATGCCGGCGTCGCGCAGATGTTCGCGCTCCTCGCCGCCGCGGCCGAAGATGAACGGGTCGCCGCCCTTCAACCGCACCACGACGCGCCCGGCTTGTGCTTCTGCAATCATCAGGCGCTCGATGAACGCCTGCGGCGTCGACTGGCAACCACCGCGCTTGCCGACGTAAACAATGCGCGCCGACGCTGGTGCATGCTCGAGCACTGCCGGATTGACAAGGTCGTCGACCAGCAGCACATTGGCGCAGCCAATCGCGCGTACGGCCTTGAGGGTGAGCAGTTCCGGATCGCCGGGACCGGCGCCGACGAGATAAACCTTAGCTGGGGATGTCGTTTGCGTTTGCATGATGGATTTGCCTTGTTCGTATCTGTCTTGATACTAGCAAGCAGTGTTCCACCTGTTCTGCGATGGGTGCAGGCACCGGTTGTGTGCCGGCCAGCGCTTCCTTGATCCAGGAAGCGGTCGTTGCTGCATCACTGGAGGGCGGCAGCGGCGGGATTTCATCGACGACGCCCTGCTTTTGCACCAGAATAGTGCGCCGCCCTTCATGAAACCACTCGATCTGCTGGGCCCGGCGCGCATTGGCCACCGTTTCACCTTCCGTGCCGCGCATCAGGAACGCATCGCCCCGTGCCGCCGGTGCCGCGGTAGTGAAATACTCGGTGAGCATTTCCAGGTACTCCGGGTGGGTGTAGGAACTCAGGCGCAGCGCCGGCTGCACGAAGGGTTGCATGATCTTCACCAGCGTGTGGGTCGAACTGCGCACGCCGAGGATGCGGCGCAACGACAGCTGGTGCGCCAGTTTCGGCGCCAGCAAGTCGATCGGCATGAAGGCAGGCACGCCGCGGGAAAATTCGTCTTGCGCCGCCTGCACCGAGCCGGCCGCCGGCAAGCCGAGTTCGTGGAAAATCTCGGCGGTCGTCACGCGCTTGGGGTCGTGCAGCACGCCATGCACCAGCACCGGCGCGCCGGCGCGGGCCAGCAGCAACGCCAAAAGCGGCGTCAGGTTGGGCATGTTGCGCGAGCCGTTGTAGCTGGGGATGACGATCGGCGCATAATCGCCGGCAGGCGCGTGCAATTGCTCGAATGAGCGCTCGGCGGCATCGAGGAAACCGGCCAGTTCCTCGACCGATTCGCCCTTGATGCGCATGGCCAACAAGATGGCGCCCAGTTCCAGGTCGGAGACGCGGCCATCGAGCATCGCCGCATACATCAGGTCGGCATCGGCGCGCGTCAGGCTGCGCGCGCCATCCTTGCCGCGCCCGATTTCCTTGATGAAGCGGGCGGCGGCGAGGGGTTGGTTGTCGTGTAAGGAGTCCATGCGCGAAGCTTACTACGAATGGCGCCTTCTACGCTGCTGCCTTCATCGAGGTTTGCTGCACAAGAATGATTTTCTTCAGTTCCGGCACGCACGAGCCGCAATTGGTGCCGCACTTGAGCTTGGCCTGCAAGCCGGCGAGGCGTCCATCGGCGTCGCCTGGCAAGCCCGCCAGAGAATCAAAGATCTCGCTTTCTGATACATTAAAGCAGTTGCAAACGATCTTGCCGCGCGACTTGAATCCTTGCGGCGCCTGACTCGATGGCATCAGCAGCAGGCGGCCCAGCGCAGCGACCGATTGCCCGCCTTCGAGGTATTCCTTGAGCCAATGTTCGGCAGAAGTATCGCCCGCCAGCGCGACTGCCGCCAGCTTGCCATCCCTGACCATGATGCGACGCGTATTGCCACGTTTTTTGTCGTCATAACGCAATACCTCGGCGCCCACCAGCTGAAATTTTGCCTCGATTTCGGCCAGCAATTGTGGCTCGGCGGCATAATCGTCCGCCGCCCGGAACAGCACACCGACCTGCTCACGCCCGAACAGCGTGCATGAAGCGTAGGCAAAGCGGCGCATGAACGGGCGCAAGGCAGCCTGCAAGGCCAGCACCTGGGATTGATCGACCCAGCCGAATACCAGAAAGCGCCACGGCAACTCCGCCTTGAGAATCTTGGCAGCCGCATGCTTCAGCTCGGGCTGCTTCGAATACGGGTCGAAGGCCGGCACGGTCAGGGCATTGACGCCATAGCTGCCGTCACCGTCATGGCCGCGCCCGGAGACATACTCCTCACCCCAGTGCATGCCGATGAAGGCTTGCCCGGCACGGATATCGTCACCGGCCACTGCCGGCAGGATTTGCGAGCCGCGCCGGCTGGTCACGTGCACCAGGTCGCCCTGCTTGATGAAGCGCCGCTCCATGTCTTGCGCTGCCATGATCACTGCCGGCTCGGACTGGTGCGCAAACAGTTGCGCCACAGTGCCGGTGCGGCTCATGCCATGCCACTGATCGCGCAGGCGCCCTGTGGTCAGGCGGAAGGGGTAGCGCGCATCGACCGGCTCGGCCACCGGCTGATACACCGTATCGACGAACTTTGCGCGGCCGCTGGCAGTGGGGAACACGCCATCTTCGTACAGGCGTTTCTTGCCGCCCGCAGCGCCTTGCGGGTAGGGCCATTGTTGCGGCCCCTGCTGCTCGAGGATTTCATAGCTGAGGCCGGTAATGTCGAGGTCGCGCCCGCGCGTGGATTCCCGGTGCTCGTTCCAGATCTCCTCGGTAGTCTCATACGGAAACAGTGTGCGCTCACGTCCCAGCAAGGCTTCCAGCTTGCGCGCAAAGCGGATCGCAATTTCCCAGTCGTGCAGCGTCTCGCCGGGCTTGTCGAGTGCGGCTTGCAGGCGCGTGATGCGGCGCTCGGAATTGGTAACAGTACCTTCCTTTTCGCTCCAGGTGGTCGCAGGCAAAAGGATGTCGGCGTAATCGACGCTGGCAGTCGTCTTGTAGGCGTCCTGCACGATCACCAGCTCGGCTTTACGCAAGGCTTCGCGGATCAGCTTCTGGTCGGGCATCGATTGCGCCGGGTTGGTACAGACGATCCAGAGGATCTTGATTTCACCGGTCCGCACCGCCTCGAACATTTCGACCGCGGTCTTGCCGGGCTTGGCGGGCACGTCGTCGATGCCCCACAGGCGCGCCACTTCGGCGCGATGCGCGGGATTGGCCAGGTCGCGATGGGCCGACAGCAGGTTGGCCATGCCGCCGACTTCGCGCCCGCCCATGGCATTGGGCTGGCCGGTCAGCGAAAACGGTCCGGCGCCAGGCTTGCCGATCTGGGCGGTCGCCAGGTGCAGGTTGATCAGGGCCGCATTCTTGGCGGTGCCGGAAGCCGACTGGTTCAGACCCTGGCAATACAGCGACAGGCTGGCCCTGGACTGGCCGAAGAGGCGTGCCGCCGCCACCAGGTCTTCTTCGCGGATGCCGCACACCTCGGCAACGTAAGCCGGGGTATAGTCGCGCACGGTCTGCTTGAGTGCAGCAAAACCTTCAGTGTGCGCCTCGATGTAAGCGGTATCGACCAGGTCTTCCCACAGGCAGATGTGCAGCATGCCGTTAAACAGCGCAACGTCGGTGCCCGGCAGAATCGGCAGGAACAAATCGGCTTCACGCGCGGTGTCGGTCTTGCGTGGGTCGGCGACGATCACTTTCATGTTCGGGTTGGCCTGGCGCGCTGCTTCCAGACGGCGGTACAGGATCGGATGCGCATAGGCGGTATTGGAGCCGACGATGAACACCACATCGGCCAGGGCAATGTCCTCGTAGCATGCCGGCGGCGCATCCGCCCCCAGGGTTTGCTTGTAGCCGGCGACGGCGCTCGACATGCACAGGCGCGAATTGGTGTCGACATTGTTGGTGCCGATTAAACCCTTGGCGAGCTTGTTGAAGACGTAATAGTCCTCGGTCAGCAACTGGCCAGAGATGTAAAAACCGACACTGTCGGGCCCGTGCGCAGCGATGGTGTTGGCGAATGTCTTTGCCATGAAATCCAGGCTGGCATCCCACGTCGTGCGCTCGCGCGTGCCTGCTCGCGCCGTACGCATTTCCGGGTAGAGCGCGCGCGCCTGCTGCTGCAGCACCGGGCTGGCAGACAAATGCAGCGTGCTGCCCTTGGTGCACAGGCGGCCAAAATTGGCCGGATGGTCGGGATCGCCCTTGACGCCGGTCACCTGCTGGCCGTCGGATTCAATGATCACGCCGCAGCCGACACCGCAATAGCAGCAAGTCGCCTTGGTTTGCCGGAGTTCGCTCATGCAGCCTTCGCCTCCATGCCGAGCGTATTCAATTCATTGACGTCCAGGTGTACCTTGCCATCCTCGACCTTGACGGCGAATCTGGTAGTGCATCCCTCATCCGGCGAAACTGCGCAGCCGGAGGCAAGTTCAATGTTCCAGTTGTGCAGCGGGCAGGCGACTTTTTCACCGAAGACGATGCCTTGCGACAGCGGTCCGCCCTTGTGCGGGCACTTGTCCAGCAGCGCAAACACCTTGTCTTCGCTATTGCGAAATACGGCAACATTCGTCTGGCCGGCGCGCTGCACGACGCGCGCGCCCAGTACAGGGATGTCGTCTACCTGGCAAATTGATTTCCATTGTTGAGTCATGGCAGTTCCTTGTTCGATAGATGAATCAGAAGGTCAGAGGCGCAAACTGGCGGGTATCGACCATTGCCTTTTCCGATTCATGCCAGGGATCCGGCTCGCCATCCAGCGCAAACAGCAAGCGCTCATACAAGGCCTTGCGGTTGGCGGCGTCTTCCAGAACCTTCTTCTTGACGTAGTCCAGGCCGACGCGGCCGACGTAATGGACCGTGCGCTCCAGGTACCACCCCTCTTCGCGATACAGCTGCAGGAAAGCGCCAGTGTATTCCAGAACTTCTTCGTGGGTCTTCAGCTTGACCAGGAATTGCGCGACTTCAGTCTTGATGCCGCCATTGCCGGCCACGTAAATCTCCCAGCCGGAATCCACACCGATCACGCCGACATCCTTGATACCGGCTTCGGCGCAGTTGCGCGGACAGCCGGACACCGCCAGCTTGACCTTGTGCGGCGAGTACATGCGCGCCAGTTCACGCTCGAGTTCCTGGCCCATGCGGGTCGAATCCTGGGTGCCGAAGCGGCACCATTCCGAACCGACGCACGTCTTCACCGTGCGCAAGCCCTTGGCGTACGCCAGGCCCGATGGCATGCCAAGGTCATGCCAGACTTCACGCAAGTCTTCCTTCTTCACGCCCAGCAAGTCGATGCGCTGGCCGCCGGTGACCTTCACCGTCGGGATCTTGAACTTGTCGACCACGTCGGCAATGCGGCGCAACTCCGAGGCGCTGGTTTCGCCGCCCCACATGCGAGGAATCACCGAGTACGTGCCATCCTTCTGGATATTGGCGTGCGAACGCTCGTTGATGAAACGCGATTGCGGATCATCCTTGGCCTCGTGCGGCCAGGTCGAGATCAGGTAGTAGTTCAGCGCCGGGCGGCAGGAGGAGCAGCCATTGGGCGTGCGCCACGCCATGAATTGCATCACGGCGGGAATCGTCAGCAGCTTGTTGGCCCGGATGGCGTCGCGCGCTTCCTGGTGGGTATGGTCGGTGCAGCCGCACATCGGCTTGGCCTTGGCGGAAGTGGAATAGTCACCCCCTGCCGTCGCCATGATGATCTGCTCCACCAGGCCGGTGCAGGAGCCGCACGAGGCCGATGCCTTGGTGTGCTTGCGCACGTCTTCCAGGGTGAACAGCCCTTTTTCCTTGATAGCCTTGACGATGGTGCCCTTGCATACGCCATTGCAGCCGCAGACTTCGGCTTCATCCGGCATCGCGGCGGCCTTGGTATAGCCTTCATGGCCGACGTCGCCGGGACGGCCTGTATTGGATTCGCCGAACATCAGGGTATCGCGGATTTCGCCGACATCCTTGCCTTCGCGCAGCAGCTTGAAATACCAGGTGCCATCGACCGTGTCGCCATACAGGCAGGCGCCGACCAGCTTGTCATCTTTGAGCACCAGCTTCTTGTAGACGCCGCCGATGGGATCCGACAGGATGATTTCTTCAGTGCCCTCGCCGCCCATGAAGTCGCCGGCGGAAAACAGGTCGATGCCCGTGACTTTCAGCTTGGTCGAGGTGACCGATCCCTGGTAACGGCCGATGCCGAAATTGGCGAGGTGGTTGGCGCACACCTTGGCCATCTCGAACAGCGGCGCCACCAGTCCGTACGCGGTGCCGCGATGGTTGACGCATTCGCCGACGGCGTAAATGCGCGGATCGAACGTCTGCATGGTGTCGTTGACGACGATGCCGCGGTTGCAATGCAGGCCGGCCGATTCCGCCAGCTTCGTGTTGGGGCGGATGCCCACGGCCATCACTACCAGCTGCGCCGGCACTTCGGTGCCGTCGGTGAACCGCACCGATTTCACGCGGCCATTTTCATCGCCAAAGATTTCCTGGGTATTTTTTTGCAAGAGGAAGTTCAGGCCGCGCTCTTCCAGGGATTTTTGCAGCATCTTGCCGGCGACGGAATCGAGCTGGCGCTCCATCAGCACCCCCGACAGGTGCACCACTGACACGTCCATGCCGCGCAGCTTCAAGCCGTTGGCCGCTTCCAGGCCGAGCAGGCCGCCGCCGATAACGATCGCCTGCTTGTATTTGGCGGCCGCCTCGATCATGGCGTTGGTGTCCTGGATATCGCGGTAGGAAATCACGCCGTTGAGTTCCTTGCCAGGCACCGGCAGCACGAACGGGTCGGAACCCGTGGCCAGCAGCAGGCGATCATATTCTGCGGTGGTGCCATCCTCGGCAATGACCAGGCGACGGGCGCGGTCGATCTGCGTGATCTTTTTACCAAGATGCAGCGTGATATTGTTTTCTTCATACCAGTCGACATCATTCAGCATGATGTCCTTGATGGTCTGCTCACCCGCCAAAACCGGCGACAGCAGGATACGGTTGTAATTGGCATACGGCTCAGCGCCGAATACAGTGATGTCGTAGACGTCCGGAGCGAGCTTGATCAACTCTTCCAGCGTGCGCACCCCGGCCATGCCGTTACCCACCATTACCAGCTTCAGCTTTTTCATTGCACTACCCTCCAGATTGTTCTGCACTACCCCTAAGCAAAAGCAATGCCAGTTGTCGGTGCAGCCAAAACGTCGAAAAAAATGCAGCGACGCTCCGTGCTGGTGAATTTTCCAAACCTATTTGGTGCAAGGCACCGTCCCGACACATTTTCCGACCCACATCACAGCGTGCACCACATATGTACGCACAAAAATGTTGGCATGGCACTTGCATAGTGCACTGCATTCACTTTTTTGGACTCCCGGGGACATATGCAAAAATCTTCATTCTGGAAGGCGGGTCACACGCCTACGCTGCTGGCCGCATTCTTTTATTTCGACCTGAGCTTCATGGTATGGGTCATCCTCGGGCCGCTTGGCGTGCAAATCGCCAAAGACCTGGGTCTCACCGCTGCGCAAAAGGGCATGATCGTGGCCACGCCGCTATTGGCCGGCGCGCTGCTGCGCATCGTCATGGGTGTTCTCGTGGACCACCTGAAGCCGAAAAAGGCGGGTGCCATCGGCCAGGCGATTGTCATTGCCGGCATGCTGTGGGCCTGGCTGGGCAAGCTCGACACTTACTCCAGCGTCCTGACGCTGGGCATCCTGCTGGGGGTGGCCGGCGCCGCATTTGCAGTAGCGCTGCCGCTGGCGTCACGCTGGTATCCGCCGGAGCACCAGGGCACTGCGCTGGGCATTGCCGGCGCAGGCAATTCCGGCACGGCCTTCGCCGCCCTGTTCGCGCCCAGCCTGGCGCTGGCATTCGGCTGGCAAAATGTCTTCGGCTGGTGCCTGATTCCGCTCAGCGTCGCCTTTGCCGTCTATATGGTGTTTGCCAAGGATGCGCCGGCGGCACCGCCGCCGAAATCGATGGTCGAGTACCTGCAAGTGCTGAAGGACAAGGATGCCTGGTGGTTCATGTTCTTCTATGGCGTCACCTTTGGCGGCTTTTCCGGGCTGGCTTCGTCCCTGGCAATCTATTTCAATGGCCAATACGGCCTGTCGCCGGTCACCGCGGGCTATTTCACTGCCGCCTGCGTATTTGCCGGCTCGCTGGTGCGCCCGCTAGGGGGACGTATCGCCGACCGCATTGGCGGCATCAAGACGCTGTCGATCATGTACATCCTGGCAGCGACATTCCTCTTTATCGCCAGCTTTGGCCTGCATTCAGCCATCATGGCCGTCGTCGTATTTGTGCTGGCGATGCTGGCGCTGGGCACTGGCAATGGCGCGGTATTCCAGCTGGTGCCGCAGCGCTTCCGCAAGGAGATCGGCGTCATGACCGGGCTCGTCGGCATGGCCGGCGGCATTGGCGGCTTTTATCTTGCCTCCAGCCTGGGCTACTCCAAGCAACTGACCGGCAGCTATCAAATCGGCCTGACCATTTTTGCGTCGCTGGCGGTCATCGCCCTGATCGGACTTTCCATGGTAAAAGGCCGCTGGCGCACCACCTGGGGCAGCGCTGCGATGACGACGGCGAAGATCTGACTATAATGCCGGGAACAGAGTTATAAGATCATGTCGTTACTAGTCGCTGCCGGCCATGCCACCGAAGCAGGAACCCGTCCCCGCAACGAGGACTTCGTCGGCATGGTCACGCCTGGCGCGCCCGAGATTTCCACCAAGGGCTTGCTGGCGGCAATCGCCGATGGCGTTTCCGGCAACGATGGCGGCCGCCAGGCATCGGAATACACGGTGCGCGGGCTGCTGACCGATTATTACGCCACGCCCGACACCTGGCCGGTGACGCAAGCGCTCGAGCGCGTCCTGAAGGCCATCAACAGCTGGGTACAGCAACAGGGCTCGATCCGGCCGGAACTATCCGGCATGGCAACCACCCTGACCTGCGTGGTCGTGCGCGGCAGCTTCTATTATTTTGCGCATGTCGGCGACAGCCGGCTGTACTTGCTGCGCGAAGGCAAGCTTACCAGGCTCTCCGCCGACCATGTCTGGGATCGTCCGGAAATGCAGCATGTGCTGACGCGTGCCATTGGCCTGGATTCCCGCCTGGCGCTCGACCATGGCATGGGCGAGCTGCGCGAAGGCGATATCCTGCTGCTGGCGACCGATGGCGTCTGGTCGGCGCTGACCGAATACGACATGACCGCCCTGCTGGCCGATCTGGCCGCCGGCAAGCGCGATGCCGAAGCCACTGCCGCGGCACTGGTGGCCAGCGCGCTGCGGGCCGGGTCCACCGACAATGCCAGCGCGCTGGCGCTGCGTATCGATGCACTGCCACAGGAAAACCTGCGCGACGCGGTCTCGGCATCGCGGCAATTGCCGCTGCCGCCCAAACTCAAGGCCGGCCAGTCCATCGATGGCTACCGCGTGGAAAGCGTTCTGCACGCTTCCCAGGCGACCATGGTCTACCGCGTCATTGACCCGGCAAGCCAGCGCCCGCTGGTCCTGAAAACCCTGCATCCCGATCGCGCCGACGATGCCGAGGAACGCTCGGCCTTTGCACACGAAGAATGGCTGGCCAAGCGCGCAGTGGCGCGTTTCTTTGCGCAGGTCATTACGCCTGAACAAAAAAATTACCTGTATTACCTCTGCACGTGGCATGACGGCGCGACCATCCAGCAACACCTCGACGGCGGCCAGCATTTCATCATACCGGACGCGATCGCCCACGGCACGCGGCTGGCACGCGCCATCGGCGCACTGCACCGCCGCAGCATCCTGCATCGCGATATCAAGCCAGCCAACATTCACCTGGGCGCCGACGGCGAATTGCGGGTGCTGGATTTCGGCGTGGCGCAGTCAGGGCTCGAAGCCGAAGCCACCAGCGGTGCGCCGCGCGCCGGCACGCCCTCGTTCCTGGCACCGGAATTATTCGAGGGCGGCCAGCCATCGCGCCAGACCGACCTGTACGCCGCCGGCGTGACCCTGTACCAGATGCTGACTCGGCACTACCCCTATGGCGAGATTGAGCCCTTCCAGAGGCCGCGTTTCGGCGAGCCCGTGCCACCCACACGCTATCGCCCCGACATTCCCCTGTGGCTGGAAAATGTCATCCTGAAGGCGATTGCGCGCGATCCCTTGCAGCGCTTCGAAACCGCCGAGGAATTTGTCCTGGCGCTGGAACGCGGCGCCAGCAAGCCCCTGCCTGCGCCCGCCAAGGCGCCGCTGGCGCAACGCGACCCGCTGTCGCTGTGGCGCGCAGTTGCGGCGGCATCGATCGTCTTCAATCTCTTGCTGCTCTACCTGCTGATGGTGCGTTGATTTCATCGGCACCACGCTTATCGCAGGCATAAATTTTGCCTGTAAAAATATGTCATCCCCAACGACCTTGTCTCCCGCATTTTCAAGCGGCACCGCACTTGATTTGTGCATGGCGCACTGGAATGCGCCGCACAAATGTCGTCAGCAGGATAACAATGCATTGCGCGTGCAAAGTCAGGGCCGAATGGCACTTCCCTTGCTGCGCCTTTAAAACGAAACTTTGCGCTTTTTTCAGAGGGGAATGCAAATGCCCTCGGATGGTAAAAAGCCAGTCCGGGTTTTACTGGTTGGCTTTCATGAGGTAATGCGCGCCGGTCTGCGCGGATTCGTCGGTACTCGCAATATGGAAATCGTCGGTGAATGCCAGACCATACCGTGCGCTGTCGCCACTGCGGCGCGTCTCAAGCCGAACGTCGTGCTGATGGAAATGCTTCTGCCGGATGGCTCCGGGGTGGAGGCGTGCCGAAAAATCCTGGTAGAAAACCCTGCAATTCATGTCCTCTTTTTGACAGCGCTGGATAACGAAGACGCCAGGATTGCCAGCCTGTTTGCCGGCGCCGATGGCTACCTGCTCGACAATATCGGATCGGCTGCATTGCTTGATGCAATCGAAAATGCTGCGGCAGGCCTGTCGATTCTCGACCCGCTTATTTTTCCGCCTGCGTCGCCCAAATTGCGCGCGCAATCAGTGCACCTGGCGCGCGACAGCGGCTTGTCGCGCCAGGAACATCGCATCCTGTTGCTGGTTGCCGAAGGAAAGACCAACAAGGAAATTGGCGAAGCACTCGGCTTGAGCGGAAAGACCGTGAAAAATTATCTCAGCACGGTCTTTCAAAAACTGAATGTCTCACGACGCTCACAGGCAGCGGTCAGATTTACCCAGATCATTTCTCAGTAACCCACCGTAGGGCCATATGGCACTTACCCGGCTCTAACATAAGTTTGATACTTGTTCGATAGCCATCCTGCCATCAGGATGGCGGCACGCTGTCCTGGTTACCGCAATTGTGTCGCGGCATGCAATTTTTACGTAACAAGCCGAATGTCATCGTGAGTCGATTCCTTATCTGCTTCAAGGTATCAGGTCCATCGATACCAGCCATCTTGCATGACGCCACATCCTTCATCTGGCAAGCGCCATGGAAATGATGCAGGCACACGCAATAGGGACGCTCATGCTGAAGGCCACGCAGGGCATCCGCAACTTGCGCTATGCAAATTTCACCATCAGCCAGAAGGTCGGGGCAATTTTCCTGCTGATCCTGGTGATTGCAGTCGCCAATCTTCTCGTGATGCATGCCACTCTGCGCAACCTGAATGGCTTTGCCGAAACCGTCAATGTCGCCGGCCGGCTGCGCATGCTCAGCCAGAAAATTGCCTTTGAAACGTTCAAGGGCGAGCAAGAACACGCTCCTGGGCAGAAATCCGTGAGCGTGCTGCTGCAAGAGTTCGAGACGGGACTGACCGCCCTGGCCGCAGGCGGCAAGGCGTTCGGTTACGAGCTCAGGCCCGTTTCACGGAAAATCTCCCCCTTGTTGCTGGCCACGCGAAAAGACTGGAAAGACTACCGCAAGCTGGTCGAATCGGATTTCCTGGGCGCGCCACACTTGCCGCCGGCCGCGGCCAGGGCCGTGTCCGAAAGTTCGGCACGCGTGCTTGCGGATGCCGAAATACTGGTGGGTGCGCTAACCAGTGAGATACAAACCGCGCAGGAACATGCACTCGCAAAAATGTATGGACTGCTCCTGGTTGACATCGGCGTGCTGATTTTCGTCTTTGCCGCCGTCCGACGGAAAATCGTGCATCCCTTGCGCAAGCTGGCCGAGCATAGCCAGGCACTGGCACACGGAAGGTACGTCGCAACGCTGAAGGTCGATTCCAATGACGAAATCGGCCAGCTCGCTGCCGTGTTTTCGCACTCTGCCCGTCAGATCGGCGACCTGTTCAGCCGCATCGAACAGGAAAAAAGCAACCTTCAGCAGGCCGAATCGATGTTTCGCGGCCTTGCCGAAAATTCGGTCGTCGGCGTCTACATTGCGCAGAATGGCGGATTCCGCTTCGTCAATCCAAAGATGGCGCAAATGTTCGCCTATACCCGCGAGGAGATGGTCGCCACGGCGCGGCTTTTCGATATCGTCCCGGAAGACGAACGCGAGATGGTGGAGACGAATATCAGGAAGCGCATCGATGGCGAAATCGATGCCATTAACTACCGCAGGAAGGCCAGGCGCAAGGATGGCCAGCTGTTTGATGTCGAAGTCTTTGGCTCGAAGATGGAAATCGATGGCGACACCGCAACCATCGGCGTGATGCTGGACATCACCGAGCGCAAGCGAATCGATCGGGCATTGCGTGCCCTGATCGCCTGCAATCGCGCATTGGCCCATGCCGCCAGCGAGCCCGACCTGCTGGAAAGGGCTTGCCGCATCATGCATGAGATCTGCGGCCATACCTTTGTCCGGGCCAGCCGCATCGACGCGGCCCATCCGCGCAAAATGCATCCGGTGGCGCAGGCTGGGGGCAAGCCAGGCGTACTGGCCTCGGCGATCGCCACGGGCGCCTCCGAGGATACCCGGGATGTCATGGCGGCTGCGCTACGCTCCGGCAAAACTGTCGTCCTGCAGGAGATTCCGGCGGCGCCCGGCAGTGTCTGGCATCAGTTCATGACGAAGCACGGGATCGTCGCCGCGATTGCGCTGCCGCTTCGCGATGGCAAGAAGTTGCTAGGCATGCTGGCCATCTATTCGCAGGAAAGTGGCGTTTTCACGCCGGACGAATTGGCGATTGCCGAAGAACTGGCGGACAACCTGTCGTACGGCATGGCCGCATTGCGCGTCGACGCGGCGCGCATGCAATATGCGCAACTGCTCGAATATCACGCCAACCATGATGTTTTGACGGGATTAGCCAACAGGCATCGTCTCAGCGCAAGCCTGAAGCAGGCGATTGCATCGGGACGTCTCACCGGTTTGAGAGTGGCCGTGCTGCTGCTCGATCTCGACCGTTTCAAGGTCATCAATGACACCCTCGGGCATGCCATCGGCGATGAAGTGCTGCAGGCGGTCGCCGCCCGGCTGCGCGCCTGCGTGCGCTTGACCGATACCGTGGCCAGGCTCGGCGGCGACGAATTCGTGGTGGTCATCGCCGATATTGGTACCGAAGATGATGTCTCGCTGGTGGCATGCAAGATCCTCGATGCACTGGCGCAGCCAGTATTTATCGCCAATCAGGATCTGTACATCGGCGCCAGCATTGGCATCAGCCTGTTTCCCGAAGATGGGGCAGATGAAGAGATCCTGCTGAAAAATGTCGATATGGCGATGTACCGCGCCAAGCAAAATGGCCGCGCCAACTACCATTTCTTTACCGAGGAAATTCGCACCCACAATCGCGAACGTCATGCGATGGAAGCGGAATTGCACCAGGCCTTGAGCCGCGACGAGCTGGTGTTGTATTACCAGCCCAAAGTCAACCTGCGCACACGCGAAATTGTCGGCGTTGAAGCGCTGGTACGCTGGCGGCATCGCGATCACGGCTTGGTGTCGCCTTGTAAATTTATTTCAGTTGCAGAAGAAACCGGCTTGATCCTCCCCCTGGGTAAATGGATATTGCATGCCGCCTGCATGCAAGGCCGGCTCTGGCAAGCCGCCGGGGCGCGCCCGGTCAATATCGCCATCAATCTCTCGGCAAGGCAGTTCCGCCATCATGACCTGGTCGGCCTGGTGCGGCAAACCATACTCGACACCGGCATCGATCCGACGCTCCTCGACCTGGAAATTACCGAGAGCGTCATCATGCAGGATGCCCCGGAAGCCGTTGCGACCATGCTGGAACTGAAAAAACTGGGGGTGCGGATATCCCTGGACGATTTCGGCACGGGTTATTCCTCGCTTAACTATCTCAGCAAATTCCCCCTCGATAGCCTCAAGATTGACCGGCTGTTTGTCGAAGGCATCGGCTCAAGTTCCCAGGATACCGCCATCGTCAAGGCGGTGATTGCACTGGCCCACACGCTGAACCTGAACGTGATTGCCGAAGGCGTGGAAAACCAGGAGCAGCTGGATTTTCTGGAAGCCCATGAGTGCGACGAGATCCAGGGATTCTATTTCAGCAGGCCTGTGCCCGGCGATAACATCCCGGCGCTGCTTGCAGAAGGTGCATTCTTAAAAAATTAAAAAAGTTTTTTGCAGTACATACTAAAAACGGGGGAGGATATGACAATGAAAAAAATTGGGGTCGGTACGCGCCTGGGACTGGGCTTTGGCCTGGTGATACTGATGATGATGGTATTGATCGCCATTGCCCTGACGCGCCTTGAAATCATTGGCGGGATCAGCAAAAAAATCATCGAAGCAGACTGGGTCAAAGCTGACGCAGCCAATACCATCAATGTAATGACGCGCGAGAATGCCCGCCAGACCATGCAACTGTTTATTGCCCAGGACAAGGCGCAACAGGCAAAAATCTACGAACATATCGACGCCAACAAAAAAATCATCAGCGATGCAATTGCGACGCTGGACCGCCTGATATACCTCCAGGAAGGCAAGGAGATGCTGGCGCGGATAACGGCGGCACGCGCCGCCTATGTCGCTTCGTTCACCAGTGTAGGAAAACTGCTGAAAGAAGAAAAGCAGGCCGAGGCACAACAACTTTTCAATGCCGAGACACTGCCGCGGCTGACGGCATTGCAGGAACAGATCAATGCCATGGCGGCGCTACAGCGCAAGATTGTCGCCGAGAGCAGCAGTGACATCAAGGCCGGCATCGATAATGCATTCTCGCTCATTCTCCTGTTGGGTGGCACGGCAGGCGCGATCGGGGTCGTTGCCGCATTTTTAATCACGCGACGCCTGCTCGCACAGCTTGGCGGCGAACCGGACGATGCGGTCGATATTGCGGGCAGAATTGCCGGCGGGGACCTGGCTGTGCCTATCCGCCTGAAGAATGGGGACAAGGCAAGCCTGCTGGCTGCCTTGAAGAAAATGCGTGACAGCCTGGCTGAAATCGTCGCTGAAGTCAGAACCGGCACGGACACGATCGTGACCGCCTCCGGCCAGATCGCCGTTGGCAACCAGGACCTGTCGTCGCGAACGGAGGAACAGGCAAGCTCTCTCGAGGAAACCGCCTCCTCGATGGAACAGCTGACTGCCACCGTCAAGCAAAATGCCGATAACGCCCACCAGGCAAATCGCATGGCGGCCTCTGCATCAGAGGTCGCCATGCGGGGAGGCACAGTCGTGTCGCAAGTGGTCGACACCATGAGTTCCATCAACGCCTCTTCCAAGAAGATCGTCGATATCATCAGCGTCATCGACGGCATCGCTTTTCAGACCAATATCCTGGCACTCAACGCTGCCGTGGAAGCGGCGCGGGCCGGCGAGCAGGGACGCGGTTTTGCCGTGGTCGCAACCGAAGTGCGCACACTGGCGCAGCGTTCGGCCTCCGCCGCCAAGGAAATCAAGGTGTTGATTGGCGACTCGGTGGAAAAAGTCGATACCGGTGCACGGCTGGTGGACCAGGCCGGAAGTACGATGAATGAAATTCTCGCCAGCATCAAGCGTGTTACCGACATCATGGGCGACATCACCGCCGCCAGCACCGAGCAGACTGCCGGGATAGAACAGATCAATGTCGCGGTCAGCCAGATGGACCAGGTAACGCAACAGAATGCGGCGCTGGTCGAAGAGGCCGCCGCCGCTGCCCAAAGCATGCAGGATCAGGCGCACGGCCTTTCAAAGGCCGTCAGCATTTTCAAGCTCGATGGCATGGGTCATCGGGGGCATGCAACAACATTGTCTGCAGAACCTGCGCCCGCGCCTGAAAGAAAACTGGCCCTGGCAAGCGCAGGCGGGCACGATGACTGGGAAGAGTTTTAAAGACCTCGCCCCTGCTACGCCGCCTCTTTCATCGACGGATGGGCCTGGCGGTGGTACAGGAATTCCAGTACCGCCGTCCGGTATTGCATGTATTGCGCATCCTGCGCCAGCGCCACGCGTTCGCGCGGACGCGCCAGGTCGACTTGCAGGATCTCGCCGATGGTCGCGGCGGGCCCGTTGGTCATCATCACGATGCGGTCCGACAGCAAAACTGCCTCATCGACATCATGGGTGACCATGACGACCGTCGAGCCTGTCTTGGCGACGATTTTCAGGAGCTCGTCCTGCAGGTGCGCCCGGGTCAGCGCATCCAGGGCGCCAAATGGTTCATCCATCAGCAGTACCTTCGGCTCCATCGACAAGGCACGCGCAATGCCTACGCGCTGCTTCATGCCGCCGGAGATTTCGTTCGGGCGCTTTTGCTCCGCGTGGGTCAGTCCGACCAGCGCCAGTGCCTGCCTGGTGCGTTCTTTCAGCTGCGCGCGTGACTCTGTGGCGCCGAAGACCCGCTCGACTGCCAGGTAGACATTCTCAAAACAGGTCAGCCACGGCAAGAGCGAGTGATTCTGGAATACCACGCCGCGCTCCGGCGAAGGCCCGCTGATTTCGCGATTGGCGCAGATTAGCGTGCCGCCGGTGGCAGTGAGCAGGCCGGCAATCAGGTTGAGCAGGGTCGACTTGCCGCAACCGGAATGGCCGATCAGCGTGACAAATTCGCCCTTCTTGACCGTCAGGTTGACATCCTTCAGCGCGTGGAACACGCCCTTCCTGGTGGTGAAGGACATTTCCGCCTGGGCGATTTCGATAAATTTGTTGTTCAGCTTTTCCATGATGTTTTCCTTTTTGGGTGCAGGTCAGCTGCGTACTTCTTCGTAAGTGAACGCCTTGGCGATTGCGACCAGTGCCTGTTCCAGCAGCAGCCCCACCACGCCGATGGCGAAAATCGCGATGATGATGTGCGGCACGTTCAGGTTATTCCACTCATCCCAGACCCAGAAGCCGATCCCCACGCCACCGGTCAGCATTTCGGCGGCGACAATCACCAGCCAGGCCGTGCCAATCGACAGGCGCACGCCGGTCAGCATGTACGGCAGCACGGAAGGAAACAGGATCTTGGTGACGATCTTCCATTCAGACAGGTTCAGCACCCGCGCCACATTCATGTAATCCTGCGGCACGCGCTGCACGCCAACGGCCGTGTTGATGATCATCGGCCAGATCGAGCAGATGAAGATGGCCCAGATCGAGGCCGGGTTGGCGGCCTTAAAGACCAGCAGGCCGATCGGCAGCCAGGCCAGCGGCGACACCGGTTTCAGGATGCTGATAATGGGATTGAACATGCCCGACAAGAACTTGAAGCGCCCGATCATGAAGCCCATCGGAATGCCGACCAGCGCAGCCAGGCCGAAACCGGTGCCGACACGCTCCAGCGACATCAGGATGTTCCAGCCGATGCCCTGGTCGTTCGGACCGTTGCGGTAGAACGGATCTGAAAACAGCACGATCGCTGCCTTCAGCGTCACCAGCGGCGTCGGGATACCACTGCTTTTTGCGGCGACGATTTCCCAGATCAGGACCAGCAACGCCAGGCCGAGGATCGGCGGCAACACCGCCAGCAGGAAGGGCTTGAACGAGATTTTCCGGCCATTGCCCTGGACCGGTGCAGCAGCGAGAGTGGGCGCTTTTTCCGCAACGGCGGGCTTGACTGCCCTGGCGGGCGGCGATTCGGCAACCGGCGCTGCCGGCTCATTCATCAGGTTATTCATAACGGCACTCATGATGGCTCCAGATAATGTGAATTACGCTTTGATCTTGAAACTGTCGGCATACTTGGCCGGATTCTTGCCGTCCCAGACCACGCCGTCGATCATCTTGCTTGTCCGCATGACATCCTTGGGGATGCTGACCTTCATCGCCGAGGCCGCTTCCTTGTAAAGATCAATCTTGTTGATCTGCTTGGCCACACCAAGGTAGTCCGGATGGTCCTTGATCAGGCCCCAGCGCTTGTGCTGCGTCAGGAACCACATGCCGTCTGACAGGTACGGGAAGTTCACCTGGCCGTCGTTGAAAAACTTCATGTGGTTCGGGTCATCCCAGGTCTTGCCCAGGCCATTCTGGTAACGTCCCAGGATGCGCTGGTTGATCGCATCGACACTGGTATTGACGTAGGATTTCTGTGCCACGGTTTCGGCCATCTTCAGCTTGTTCTGCAAGCCGGCGTCGATCCACTTGCCAGCTTCGATGATGGCCATCATCACCGCGCGCGCAGTGTTCGGATACTTGCTGACGAATTCGGCGGTGGTGCCCAGGGTCTTCTCCGGGTGGTCTTTCCAGATATCCTGGGTGGTGACGGCAGTAATGCCAATGCCATCCATGATCGCGCGGTGCCCCCAAGGCTCGCCGACGCAGAAACCATCCATGTTACCGACGCGCATGTTGGCGACCATTTGCGGTGGCGGCACAGTGATGGCCTTGGCATCCTTGAATGGGTCGATGCCGGCCGACGCCAGCCAGTAATACAGCCACATGGCGTGGGTACCGGTCGGGAAAGTTTGCGCAAAGGTGTATTCGCGCTTTTCGTTTGCCATCACCTTGGCCAGCGAGGGGCCGTCGACAGCTCCCTTGTCGGCCAGCTTTTTCGACAGCGTAATGGCCTGGCCGTTATGGTTCAGGTTCATCAGGATTGCCATGTCCTTTTTCGGGCCAGATACGCCCAGATGCACGCCATAGATCAGGCCATACAGCACATGCGCCATGTCGAGCTCGCCATTGACCAGCTTGTCGCGCACGCCGGCCCAGGAAGCTTCCTTGGTTGGAATGATCTTGACGCCATACTTTTTGTCGAAACCGAGCACCGAGGCCATGACCACCGAGGCGCAGTCGGTCAGCGGAATAAAGCCGATCTTCACTTCTTCCTTTTCCGGCTTGTCAGAACCGGCCGCCCACACGCCGCCCGTGGCCAGGCCACCGAATGCGCCGGCGCTCATGACCGCGCCAGCCTTCAGGATGGAGCGGCGGGTGATATCTGTGCTGTCGTCTTTCTTTGTCATGCTGGTCTCCCTGGGAAGAAATGCAAACCTTAAAATCCAAATAAAAAAAGGCGCCCGGACCGTGCAGGGAAACCCTGCAAGATTCGGACACCTTTGTCCCGGATCCCTCCTGCCTTCGTTGGCAGGAAAGATCGTTGATTGCTGCACCAGCTTTGGCGCTTGCCTATTGCTATGCAATTGACGTGCCAGCCTGATCCATTACTTTTTCCTGCTTCGCCGCTTCACGAGCGACCGTTTTTTTGCGCCATTTTCGTGCGCCGCCTCAAAATGGCGCAGCAACTGGGTTCTCAGGCAGCGGCGGCAACCAGCCCGGCAAAGCTGATTGCAAAGCTATCCGCATAAGCGGCAGGCGCACTGCCATCCCAGGTAATGCCATCGATGAGGACGCTTTTGCGCATGGCATCGACAGGTACGGCCACATCCGCCATGGTGGCGGCCTCGCAGTAAAGGTCGATGCAATTGATCGCACGCGCCACACCCAGGTAATCCGGATGTTCCTTGAGCAGGCCCCAGCGCTTGTGCTGCGTCAGGAACCACATGCCATCCGACAGGTAAGGGAAATTCACTGCACCGTCCTGATGGAAGGCCATGCAGTTCGGATCTTCGCGGCTGCCGCCTGCGCCGTCGCTGTAAAGGCCAAGGATGCGCGGGCTGATGATATTGACCGAGGTATTGACATACGCCTTGGCGGCAATGGTCTCGGCGGCGCGCAGCTTGTTGGCCGGGGATGCATCGATCCAGCGGCAAGCTTCCAGCACGGCAGCCGTCAATGCGCGCGCGGTATTGGGGTAGCGGCGCACGAAATCGGCGCTGGCACCCAGCACTTTTTCCGGATGACCGGGCCAGATATCCTGGCTGGCGGCAGCGGTAATGCCGACATTGTCCGCGATGGCACGATGGTTCCATGGCTCGCCGGCGCAATAGCCGTCGATATTGCCAACGGCCATATTTGCCACCATCTGCGGCGGCGGCACCGTCACCAGACGTACATCACGCAGCGGATGAATGCCATGCGCAGCCAGCCAGTAATACAGCCACATGGCATGCGTGCCTGTAGGGAAGGTATGCGCAAAGGTATAGGCGCCGTAGCGGCGTGGCTCCTGCCGGATCAGCCGGGCCAGCCCCGCGCCGCCGAGAACACCCTTGCCGGCGACGTGGTTCGCAAGAGTGATCGCCTGGCCGTTGCGATTCAGGGTCATCAAGACTACCATGTCGCGCCGGCCGCACCCGATCCCCATGTGCACGCCGTATACGAGGCCATACAAGGCTTGCGCGGCATCCAGGTCGCCGCTTGTCAGCTTGTCGCGCACGCTGGCCCACGAAGCCTCGCGGGTTGGCACGATCTTGATGCCGTGCTTCCTGTCAAAGCCGAGAATGGCTGCCATCACCACCGGCGCGCAATCGGTCAGTGGCATGAACCCGACTCGCACCTCCTGCTTTTCCGGAGCACCGGCAATCCGGGCAGGTGCTTTGCCCAATCCATGTTCTGTCATTGCTGCTCCCACTGATAAGCTTGTGCGCGGACAAACAAAAAGGCGTCCGGTCAATGCGAGCGCAGCTCGATCGACCAGGACACCTTTGTCCCGGCTGCACCGCCCACATTGGCCGTGCAGCCATCTTCTCCAGGGTTAGTGCAATTGGCGTGCCAGCCGCAGAGCAGGCAATTCGGGCAAAACCCGGGCGAAACCAGGGAAATTGCGCACTTTTGCCGTGCACCGCATCAAACAAGGGCAATGACAATGGGGCAAAACGGCCGTCTCAACCCAGCAGATCGGCGACGTCGATGATGCGTTGGGCGAGGTCGGAAAGTTTGAGGTTCTTGTCCATGGCCAGGCGCCGCAGCTTGGCATAGGCCTCGGGTTCGCTCAGCTTGTGCCGCTCCATCAGCAGGCCCTTGGCGCGCTCGATGGTCTTGCGCTCGGCCAGCTTGAGCTTGGTATCGGAGAGCTCGGCGCGCAGCTTTTGCTCGGCATTGAAGCGCGCCAGCGCCACGTCGAGCACGGGCTTGACGCGTTCCGCATGCAGGCCGGCCACCACGTAGGCCGACACACCGGCATCCATGGCCGCCTCCATGCTGGACTTGTCGTCATCTTCGGTAAACAGGACGATCGGCCGGCGCGCCTCGCGGGTCGCCACCACCACGTGCTCGAGCACGTCGCGCGCATCCGACTCGGCGTCGATGATGATCATGTCCGGCTGCAGCTGGGCGACCCGTTCCGGCAGGTGCATATCGGCCGGGAACACGGCGATGATGTTGTAACCAGCTTCGAGCAAGCCAATACGCAGAGCGCGCGCGCGCTCTGCCGCCGCCCAGGCGGCGTCGTTGTGCTCGTCTTCCGGCGGCACGACGCTATTGACCACGACAATGCGCAGCGATCGGAGTTCGTTGGATGAAGCCTGCATCTTTATAAATTACCAATAACCAGTACAACAGGGGAAAGCCGATCCCGGCATAATACGCTACAATCGCACGCAAGAATCGCACCAACCTCACCTCTTCCCATGCTTGTCCTTGGCATCGAATCCTCCTGTGATGAAACTGGCGTTGCGTTGTATGACACACAACGCGGCTTGCTCGGTCACGCCCTCCATTCGCAGGTCGCGATGCACGAGGCCTATGGCGGCGTGGTGCCGGAGTTGGCCTCTCGCGACCATATCCGGCGCGCCCTGCCGCTGTTGGAGCAAGTGCTGGAGCAAAGCGCCGAGCCGCTGACCGCCATCGACGCCATCGCCTATACGCAGGGCCCGGGCCTGGCCGGCGCGCTGCTGGTCGGCGCCTCGGTTGCCTGCGGCCTGGCGCTGGCGCTGGACAAGCCCATCCTCGGCGTGCACCACCTGGAAGGCCATCTGCTGTCGCCGCTTTTGGCGAGCGATCCGCCGGAATTCCCCTTTGTCGCGCTGCTGGTGTCAGGCGGCCACACCCAGTTGATGCAGGTCGACGGCATCGGCCGCTATACCCTGCTGGGAGAAACCGTGGATGATGCCGCCGGTGAAGCCTTCGACAAGTCGGCCAAGCTGCTGGGCCTGGGCTATCCCGGCGGGCCGGCGATTTCACGCATGGCCGAGTTCGGCGACCCGACCGCCTACAAGCTGCCGCGTCCGATGCTGCACTCGAAGAACCTGGATTTCAGCTTTTCCGGCCTGAAGACGGCAGTGCTGACGCTGGTGAAAAAGCACCCGGCCAACATCTGCGAGCAGGACAAGGCCAACATTGCGCGCGCCTTCGTCGATGCCATCGTCGATGTGCTGGTAGCCAAATGCATCGACGCACTGAAGCAGACCGGCATGAAGCGGCTGGTGATCGCCGGCGGCGTCGGCGCCAATGCGCAATTGCGCGCCGCCCTCAACGCCGCCGCGCAAAAGAAGCGCTTCCGCGTGTTTTACCCGGAGCTGCAATTCTGCACCGACAATGGCGCCATGATCGCCTTCGCCGGCGCGCAACGACTGGCGCGCAATCCTGCTGCCGCCACGCGCGACTATGCGTTCCAGGTGCGTCCGCGCTGGCCGCTGGACGAGTTGCCGCCAGCCTGAGCACCACCTATCTATGGGACAATGGCGGTCTCGTTTTTCAGGGATATCGCCATGCCTTCAGCCGAGCTGATCCAGTATGCCGGCGCCGCGCTTTTCGCACTGGCGGTGCTGCATACGTTTTCCACGAAATTTTTCGACCATCTGTCGCATGCCCACCCGCGCCACGCAGGCCTGTTTCATTTGCTGGGCGAGGTCGAGGCGGTATTCGGCTTCTGGGCGATGGTGCTGATCCTGTTCATGGCGGCCACCGCCGACCTTAACACCGCCATCGGCTACCTGGAGCGGCAAAATCTCACAGAGCCATTGTTCGTATTCGTGATCCTGGTCATGGCCGGCACGCGTCCCATCCTGCACCTGGCGCGGCGCCTGGTCGACTGGATTGCGGCGGCGCTGCCGCTGGCGCCATCGCTGGCCTACTACGTGACTTGCCTGACGCTCGTGCCCCTGCTCGGTTCCATCATTACCGAGCCTGCCGCCATGACGCTGGCCGCGCTGCTGCTGCGCGACCGCTATTACAGCCAGCCGATCTCGCCGCGCCTCAAATATGCGACCCTGGCGGTACTGCTGGTGAATGTATCGATCGGCGGCGTGCTGACGCCTTATGCGGCACCACCGGTGCTGATGGTGGCGGCAAAATGGGGCTGGGACTTTTCCTTCATGCTGGCCATGTTCGGCTGGAAGGCCGTGCTGGCCGTTGTCATCAATGCCGCGGGCGCCGCCTGGCTGTTTCGCCGGGAACTGGCCGGGCTGGCAGTGCCTTCCACAAATGCGGACCAACAATCCATGCCGGCGCTGGTAATCACCATCCACCTGCTATTTCTGGCAGGCGTGGTATTTTTCAACCACCATCCGGTCGTATTCTTTGGCCTGTTCCTGTTCTTCCTCGGTTTCACCGAAGCCTACAAAAAATACCAGGACACGCTGATGCTGCGCGAAGGCTTGATGGTGGCGTTTTTCCTGGCCGGCCTGGTGATCCTGGGCAGCCAGCAGCAATGGTGGCTGCAGCCCCTCCTGGCCGGCATGGATGCGACCGTGCTCTTTTTCGGCGCCACGGCGCTCACCGCCATCACTGACAATGCTGCGCTGACTTACCTCGGTTCGCTGGTGGAAGGCCTATCCGATACGGCCAAGTACGCGCTGGTCGCGGGCGCCGTCGCTGGCGGCGGCCTGACCGTGATTGCCAATGCGCCGAATCCGGCAGGCTTTGCCATCCTCAAGGGCAGCTTTGATGAAGAATCCATCAGCCCGCTGGGCCTGTTCGCCTGCGCGCTGCCGCCAACCATCGTCGCGATGCTGTGCTTTTTGCTGCTGTAAATTATTTTTTCTTGCTGCCGATCCGGCTTTCCTTGCCGGCCAGCAGATTGCCAATGTTGGCACGGTGCCGGTAAAGCAGCAGCGCACTCATCGCCAGCACCGCCAGCAGAATTTCATCGACGCCGAACAGCAAGCCATAGTAGAACGGCGCAAATACCGCCGCAATCAATGCCGCCAGCGAAGAATAGCGGAAGGCATAGGCGACGATCAGCCAGGTCGCCAGCGTTGCCAGGCCCAGCCAGCCATTGATACCCAGCAGCACGCCCAACGCCGTGGCCACGCCCTTGCCGCCGACAAACTTAAAAAAGACCGGCCACAGGTGGCCGACGAATACCGCCAGCGCAACCAGGGCAATGCCGCCATCGCCGAGACCATACTGCGGCCCGAACACCTGCGCCAGCCATACCGCCAGCCAGCCCTTGAATGCATCGCCCAGCAATGTCAGTACTGCCGCGGCCTTGTTACCGCTGCGCAGGACATTGGTGGCGCCGGGATTTTTGGAACCGTAGGTGCGCGGATCGGCCAGGCCGAAGACGCGGCTGACCACCACGGCAAACGACAGGGAACCGATCAGGTAGGCCGCCAGCGCAAATAACAAAACAGTCATTATTTCTCCTTGAAACTTTGATTAATTCTTCAAGCGCTCAATCTTCGAGCGCGCAATTCACCGGCTTGGCTTGCAGGCACGCCAGCAGCACTTGCGGATCCAGTCCCACCAGGTAACCGCGCCGGCCGCCGTTGATGTAAATCTTTTCCAGCGCCAGGATACTTTGCTCCACATACACGGGCATCGCCTTGCGGGTGCCGAAGGGCGAAGTGCCGCCGACCAGGTAGCCGGAGTGGCGGTTGGCCACTTCCGGCTTGCAGGGCTCGACCGACTTGCAGCCAATTTGCCGCGCCAGGTTCTTGGTGGACACCTTGCGGTCGCCATGCATGAGCACGATCAACGGCTTTGCCGTCTCATCCTGCATCACCAGTGTCTTGACCACGCAGTGCTCGTCCACCCCCAGCGCACGCGAGGACACTCCCGTGCCGCCATGCTCTTCGTAGGTGTACGGATGCTCGCTGAAAGCAATGCCCTGGCGGCGCAGGAATTGTGTCGCCGGCGTTTCGGAAACGTGTTCTTTTTTTGCCATGCCGTGTTACGCTAAACCCGTTCGCAGATTGTTTCGCAGATTCAAACCGGGGGCTATTATGCAACAAGAAATCCGCTTTGCGACCTTCAATGTATGCAATCTGGCGCCGCCGGGCATGACTTTCTACGACAACCTGCCGCCGTACACCCCGGAAGAATACGAGGACAAGCTGAACTGGCTGGCGCGCAAGATCGATGAAATCGATGCCGATATCATCGGCTTCCAGGAAATCTTTTCGCAATCCTGCCTCAGGACCGTGCTGGCGCGCACGCGCAATTACCGCGAAGCCCTGCATGCCGGCTTCGACCCGGATCCGGCAATCGAACCACTCACGCCCAGCGTGGCACTGGTGTCGCGCTTGCCGTTCGCAGCGCCGCCCGCCGCTTTCCATGCCTTGCCGCCTGCCCTGCTGGCAAGCCTGGCCAAACTGGACAGTCCCCTGACGCGCTTCACCCGTCCCCTGCTGCACGTGCAGGTGCAGGCAACGCCGCAATTGACCGTCAATGTCCTGGTGGTGCACCTCAAATCCAAGCGCCCGGACTATCTCGACGGCGAGGATGTGGCCGATCCGGCGCTGTTCGACCTGGCGTCGCTGCGCTCGCTCTACCGGCGTGGCACCGAGGCGCTGGGCCTGCGCCATGTCGTCGACGCCCTGATGCCGCAAGGCGGCCATGCGCCGCTGGTGGTCATGGGCGACTTCAACGACATCGCCGAGGCGGTGACGACGCAGCTGGTCACCGGTGCCGGGCGGCCGCCGGCGGAGGTGGACAGTTTCGGCCGGCGCCTGTTCGACAGTTACCGCATCCAGGCACGGCGCGATTTTTCGCGCGATGTCGGCTACAGCCACATGCACGAAGGTGTCTTCAACACCATCGACCATATCCTCGTGTCGAAGGAATTCCATCCGGACTGGCCGGATGCGCCGGGCGCGGTAACGGAAGTGATGTACCTGAACGACCACGTGCAACTGAACAGTGCGCAAGCTTCCGATCATGGCGCGGTGCTGATGCGGCTGGCATTGACCGACAGGGCGGTACCGCTTCTCTGAGGCAGCTTGTCGCGCGTTCAGCCGCGCGGATGGTGTTGCGCGTGCAATTGCTTCAGGCGCTCGCGCGCCACATGCGTATAGATCTGGGTAGTGGAAATGTCGGCATGCCCCAGCAGCAATTGCACCACGCGCAGGTCGGCGCCATGGTTGAGCAAGTGCGTGGCGAAGGCGTGACGCAAGGTGTGCGGCGACAGCGGCGCATTGATGCCGGCCTTGAGGGCGTGCTTCTTGATCAGTATCCAGAACATTTGCCGCGTCATGGCGCCGCCACGGCCGGTAACAAACAGCGCATCATCGCTCTGGCCATTCAGGATAGCCGCCCTGGCTTCTTTCAGGTAGCGCTCGATCCAGGCACGTGCTTCTTCGCCAAACGGCACCAGGCGGGTCTTGTTGCCCTTGCCGGTAATGCGCAGCACGCCCTCGTTCATGCCGACCTCGACCGACTTGAGCAATACCAGTTCGGACACGCGCAAGCCGCTGGCGTACATCAGTTCCAGCATGGTGCGGTCGCGCAAGCCCAGCGGCGTGGCGGTATCCGGCGCACCCAGGAGCGCCTCGACCTGCGCCTCGCTCAGGGTCTTGGGAAAGCGCGGCGGCTGCCTGGCCGACTGCATGTGCAGGCAGGGGTCGGCATCGATTCTTTTTTGCCGCAGCGCCATCTGGTAAAAGCGCTTCAGCACTGCCAGGCGCCGGTTGGCTGAAGTGGCCTTGGTATCGGCATGGCGGGCGGCGAAATAGGCGTGCAAATCCTCGGCTTGGGCGGCGTGCACATGACGGCCGCGTTCGATGCGCAGCCAGCCCGCGAACAGGCGCATGTCGCGCCGGTAGGCTTCGAGGGTATTTTTCGCCAGGCCGTCTTCCAGCCAGAGGCTGTCGCAGAATTCATCGATGGCGGCCAGATCGGCCGCCTCCAGGACAGGCGCCGCGGCAGGCCGGCCCCGGCGCGGAATGGGGACACCGGCCATCAGAGTTGCGCGCCTTCGTGCGCCAGCAGCCAGCGCTTGACGCCGACATGAAAGCCGGTCGCATCGCCATGATTGGAAAAACCGCCCAGGCCGCCGCTGGCAGTCACGCGGTGGCAGGGAATCGCCAGGGGAAACCAGTTCGCACCGCACGCCTGGCCGACCGCGCGCGGGGCCGAGCCGATCGCCCTGGCAACGGCGCCATACGTCAGCACCTGGCCGCGCGGAATGGCGCTGATCGCTTGCCAGACCTTGCGCTGGAAAGGCGTGCCCGCTTCCACCAGGGGCAAGTCAAATCGGAAATCGGGATCCTGCAGGTAGCACGCGATCTGGCGCATCGCCTTTTCGGCCAGGGCATTGACGGGCGCCTGCGCGGCAAAGGACGGTGGCAGGTAGACCAATTCCTGCACCCATTCTTTGCTGCAGCGGATGCCCATGAAACCGAAAGCGGCGGGGACAATGGCGGCAAACACTGTGCTGGTCTCTGGTGAATTCATGGCAAAAGAGCTTAGCGCAAAATCCACGGCAGCGGAACCGCCAATAAAAAGGGCGCGTCTTGCGACGCGCCCCAATCTTTGCTCTGACATTTCGGACCGCTTTGCCAGCGGCATTCTCAAAACGCCTGTCTCCTCGTCACACGGTGCAATCCGTCTTTATTATCGCTCCTGCGGTGCCGCTAGCGCTGGCACTGCGCTCCTTTGTTGCCTTCTTGCCAAAAATCAATTATCCGGCAGGATCATGCTGGGTGACCGAATGTGCGGTACCTAACACAAGAAAGCTACTGGGTTGAAACTTTATCAGCGAAAACCAAATCCGATCTGATAAAAATCAGAAGATTTAGAGTTTTACTTGGGTTTAATGCAACAATATTTGTGTTATTTCACCAGCAACACCGGCGCCCTCGCCAGATTCAAAATCTTCAATGACACCGACCCCAGCAGCAGGGTAGAAAGCTGGTTCTGGCCACGTGCCCCCATGACGATTTCATCGATCCCCTGTTCGTTGGCAAAACGGGCAACCACTTCGGCGGGGTCACCGACGAAAACATGCGGCATGTACGGAATGCCGGCATCGTCCAGTGTCTTGCTGGCAGAGGCGAGGGCCTTGGCGCCATCTTCCTGGTGCAATTGCCTGATCTGCGCAGCGTTGACAAAAGCGCTGACACCGCCATGTACCGGGTATTGCACGTTGATGAGGTGCAGTTCGGCCGTTTCCCGCCCGGTCTGGATTTTTTGCACCAGGTAGGCCAGCGCACGCAAGGCGCTAGGCGAATCGTCAATAGGAATCAGGATCTTGGACATTTGCCCTCCACAGTTAATAGCTTGGATTACTTGTTCTGGAATATATCAGGAAGCCTGGGGCGGCTGGCCCGGGCGTTTTCCCTCGGCCAGGTCGTCCAGTGCCGGTGCACGCCGCGCCTGCGTGCGGGCAGCCAGCGCTTTGCCGATGGCCACGACAAGAATGGCACCGACCACCGGCCCCACCCATTTCGCCAGCGGGAACGCCGCCATCACGGCATCGTGGACGGCCACGTCCGACACCAGCATGCCACCGGCAATCCAGCCAAGCAGGGCGCCGCCAGCCACAACCACGATCGGGAAGCGGTCCATCAGCTTGATCACCAGTTGGCTGCCCAAAAGGATGATGGGGATCGACAGCAAGAGGCCGAAAATCACCAGGCCCAGGTGGTCGCCTGCCGCGCCGGCAATGGCAATGACGTTATCCAGGCTCATCACCGCATCGGCGATGATGATGGTCTTGACCGCGGCAAACAGCGTCGTGCCGGCTTCGATGTTATGCCCACCCTCTTCCGGTTCCGGCTGCAAGAGCTTGGTGCCGATCCAGAACAGCAGCACGGCGCCGATAATTTTCAGGTAAGGGACCGCCAGCAGGCTGACAGCAAAAAAGATCAACACAATGCGCAAGCCGATGGCGCCCACCATGCCCCACAGGATGCCGAGCTTGCGTTCGCGCGCCGGCAGACGGCGGCACGCCAGGCCGATCACGACAGCATTGTCGCCGCCCAGCACGATATCGATGGCGACGATCTGCAACAGGGCGATCCAGAACTGCGGGCTGGTGAAATCCATGATTACCTTTCAAGTATTGCAATTGCATACATAATGCGAATCCGGCATTATGCGCTGTTCCGGGACCGCTGAAAATCATTGGCTTGCAGAAACATGGCATGCCGGGTATCTTTCCAGCTTCTTTTCTGTTGTTGCTCCCGCCTCCCGGTTTCATGTCCATCGCCTCCCTCCTGCTGCCCGACTTCACGCTCATCGTGCTCGGTTTTATTTTGTTCCGGGTGACCAACTGGGGCCAGGCATTCTGGAGCGGCGCGGAAAAGCTGGTGTATTACGTCCTCTTTCCCGCCCTGCTGTTTTATTCGACCACGCGCGCACCGCTGGATTTTTCCAGTACCGGCAAGCTCCTGCAGACGGCGATGCTGTCCCTGGCCGGCGGCATTGCGTTGGGCTGGCTTGGCAAGCCGCTGTTTCGGCCAGGGCCGATGCTGTTCGAGTCTGGTGTCCAGACCGCCTTCCGTTTCAATTCCTATATCGCCCTGGCGGTGGCCTCGCGCCTGGCAGGCGATGAAGGCGTCGGCCTGATGGCATTGATCATCGGTTTTGCCGTGCCGACCGCAAACATGGCGGCAGTCCATGCGCTCACCCGCAAGGATGGCGGCCTGCTGCGCGAAATGGCAAAGAATCCGATGCTGGTCTCGACCCTGTGCGGCGTACTGTTCAACCTGGCAGGCTTGCAGGTGCCGGAAGTGCTGGGCGCGAGTCTGTCGCGGCTGGGCAATGCCTCGATTGCGCTCGGGCTGATCATGGTCGGCGCCGGATTGCGCATGTCGGGGTTGCATGAAGCCAAGGGGATGGCGGCCTGGTTTACCACCGTCAAGCTGCTGGCGATGCCGGCGCTGGCACTGGTGATCGGCCATTGGCTGGCATTGCCACGCCTGCAGTTGCAGATCGCCGTCATGTTCGCGGCCCTGCCGACGGCGTCCAGCGCCTATGTGCTGGCGGCGCGCATGGGCGGCAACGGCCCCTTTGTCGCCTTCCTGATTTCGGCGGGCACCGTGCTGTCGATCCTTACCCTGCCGATGTGGCTGGCGCTGGCTGGCGGAGCTTGACCTGTCGGTGCTGCGCCAGCGCCCAGTCCACGTGCTCACGCACCACTTCCGAAGCATGCCCGATGCGCGCCTCGAGCGCCGCCACCATCGCCGGCTGAGGGCCAGCAGCGGCCGCGTTGCCTAGCGCAACCGCAATATTGCGCAGCCAGCGCTCATGACCGATGCGGCGGATCGGACTGCCTTCGAGGCGCTGGTTGAATTCGTCCTCGCTCCAGGCAAACAGTTCGACCAGGCTGGCGTCATCGAGGCCATTACGCACGGCGAAATCCGGCAAGACCGCGCGCTGGGCGAACTTGTTCCAGGGGCACACCAGCTGGCAATCGTCGCAGCCGTAGACGCGATTGCCGATCAGCGGGCGCAACTCTTCCGGAATACTGCCTTTCAGCTCGATGGTCAAATAGGAAATGCAGCGCCGCGCATCCAGCTTGTAGGGGCCGAGGATGGCCTGCGTCGGGCAGGCGTCGATGCAGGCATGGCAGGCGCCGCAATGGTCCGATACCGGCGCATCCACCGGCAGCGGCAAGTCGGTAAAAATCTCGCCGAGAAAAAACATCGAGCCCGCCTGCCGGTTCAGCAGCAGGGTATGCTTGCCGCGCCAGCCAAGGCCGGCGTGGCTGGCCAGCGCCACCTCCAGCACCGGCGCCGAATCGGTGAATACGCGATAGCCGAACGGCCCCGCGGCTTCCGCGATGCGATCTGCCAGGCGTTGCAGGCGGGATCGCAAGACCTTGTGGTAATCGCGTCCGCGCGCATACACCGACACCACGGCGGCACCCGGCTCTGCCTGGCGGCCATGCTCGCGTGCGCGCCAGCTTTCCGGCGCTTCTTGCGGCAGGTAATCCAGGCGGGCCGAAATCACCCGCACGGTGCCCGGCACCAGATCGGCAGGACGGGCGCGCTTCATGCCGTGGCTTGCCATATAATCCATTTCACCATGCATGCCGGCGTCCAGCCAGGCTTGCAGGCCCGCTTCTTCCTGCTTCAGGTCGATGCCTGCAATGCGCACCTCGGCCAGGCCCAGTTCGCGGCCCCAGGCGGGAATGGCTTGCGCGAGCGCGAAAAAGTCGGGTTGCGTGGTCATCTGGGCACAGGCCAATTGGGAAAATGAAAACGGAGCAATGTTGCGCTCCCTGATCCGGGATTCAAGAGATGCGCCATTTTAAAACCTTTCTGCATGACGAGGCCGGCACCCTGGCACTGGGCGAATCGCTGGCTCTGGCGCTGGCGCCGGGATTGACCATTTACCTGCACGGTGACCTCGGCGCCGGCAAGACCACCCTGACGCGCGCCCTGTTGCATGCGGCCGGCCACAGCGGCCATGTCAAAAGCCCAACTTACACCCTGGCCGAACCCTATACCGTCACCCTCGGCGGCAAGCCCGTCGAGGTGATCCATTTCGACCTCTATCGCATGGGTAGTCCGGAAGAGTTTCTGGATGCCGGTTTTCGTGAACATTTCAATCCTGACACCATATGCCTGGTGGAATGGCCAGAAAAAGCCGCTGGCGTGTTGCCCGCCCCCGACATTGAGGTGTTTCTTGGCATCAATGAAGACGGACGTGATGTAGAATTGCAAGCATTATCCGACCAGGGTAGCGCATGCCTCGAACGACTCCACTTCGCCCCCAACCTGTAAAACCAGCGACTCTTGCGTCGCAGAAGCGGCGTACTGTTCTCGGTGCCGGCGCCACCCTCCTGCTTTCCGTCCTGACACCCTTGCCGGCCCACGCCGCGCGCATTGTTGCCGTGCGTGTCTGGCCGGCCGAAGATTACACCCGTGTCACGCTGGAAAATGACAGTGACTTGAAAGTCAGCCACTTCCTGGTCAAGGATCCGGACCGCCTGGTGGTGGATATCGAGGGCGTCGAGCTGAACCCGACGCTCAAGGAACTGGTCGCCAAGATCCAGTCCAACGATCCCTACATCAAGCAGGTGCGGGTTGGCCAGAACCGTCCCGGCGTGGTGCGCCTGGTATTCGACCTGAAGTCGGCGGTCGACCCGCAGGTATTTACGCTGGCGCCGGTGGGCGCCTACCAGCACCGCCTGGTGTTCGACCTCTACCCGGTCAACCCGCCCGATCCGATTGAAGTATTGATTGCCCAGAGCAATGCCAAGGAAGCGGCGGGCAGCAGCTCGCGGCCGCAGGCCGAGCCTGTCCATGAGCCCAAGCCGGCTGAGCCGCGCATCGCCAGGGCAAAGCCGGAGGAACCGGCAGCGCCGCAACTCACGCGCATGATCACGATCGCGCTCGACCCTGGCCATGGCGGCGAAGACCCCGGCGCGATCGGGCGCGGCGGCAGCCGGGAAAAGGATGTCGTGCTGGCGATTGCCAAGCGCCTCAAGGCCAGGATCGAGGAGCAGCCCAACATGCGGGTGATGATGACCCGCGATGCCGATTTCTTCGTGCCGCTGCATGTGCGCGTGCAAAAGGCGCGCAAGGTGCAATCCGACCTGTTCGTCTCGATCCATGCCGATGCCTGGGTCGAACCGACCGCACGCGGCGCTTCGGTATTTACCCTGTCGGAAAAAGGCGCTTCGTCGACGGCGGCGCGCTGGCTGGCCAGCAAGGAAAATGCCGCCGACCTGATCGGTGGCGTCAATATCAAGGTGCATGACAAGCAACTGGCCAGCGTGCTGCTGGATTTATCGACCACCGCCCAGATCAATGACAGCCTCAAGCTGGGCAAGGCCGTGCTGCGAGAAATCGGCGGCATCAACCGCTTGCACAAGCCGCAAGTCGAACAGGCCGGGTTTGCAGTATTGAAAGCACCGGATATCCCCAGCATCCTGATCGAGACGGCATTCATCTCGAACCCGGAAGAAGAAGCCAAGCTGACCGACGACACGTACCAGGAACAGATGGCCGACGCCATCCTGACAGGCATCCGCAAGTATTTTGCGAAGAATCCGCCGCTGGCGAAAAACCGCCTGACGTAACAACCCTACCAACAACAAGCACCACACAAGCAACCATAAAAGAAACGAGGGAGAAAAATTGAATATCGCCACCACCCGGGTCGGGACCCGGCTCAGCATTGGCTTCGCGCTGGTCATGCTCCTGGCGGGCATGTTGACGGCGCTGGGGATCTTTCACATGGCGCAAATCCAGCATCGCCTGGAAAAAATCCTCACAGTCAATAACGTCCAGAGCCGTCTTACCGCGACGATGCAGGTCTCTGTGATGGACCGCATGGTTGCCTTGCGCAACATCGTGCTGGTCACCGATGCCAGCGAACTGGAGCAGGAAATCGAGCACATCCGTGAAATGAACAGGCAGTATCTCAGCGCTGAAGAGCAGCTGGAACAAATGCTTGCCGCCCCCGGAGAAGACGGCGCGGAAGGAAAGGCCTTGCTGGGGAAAATCAAGGAAGCCTCGTCTGCGGCCCTGCCATTGATGACCAAGGCCATGGAACTGGGACAGGCGCAGCAAACAGCCGAGGCGACCCGGATCTTGCTGGCAGAAGTGCGGCCGGTGCAAAAGCAATGGATTGCCGCCCTCGACGACATGGCCAAGCTGGTCAACAAGCAAAGCATCATGTACGGCTTCGACTCTGCCAACGAGTATGGCAAGACGCGCAACCTCATGCTGGCGCTGGCCGGCATCGCCCTGCTGATGGGCGTGGTCGCCGCTTTCCTGATTACCCGCAGCCTGCTGCGCCAGCTGGGCGGTGAACCTTCCCATGCCGTGCAGCTGGCCGAGCGCATTGCCGCCGGCGACCTGACCGTTGCCATCGACACCAAGGCCGGCGACCAGTCCAGCATGCTGCATGCACTGCGCGAAATGCGCGACAGCCTGGCGAGCCTGGTGGGCCAGGTGCGCAACGGCACCGATGCCATTGCCAGCGCCTCGCGCGAAATCGCCGCCGGCAACATGGACCTGTCCTCGCGTACGGAAGAACAGGCAAGCTCGCTGGAACAGACTGCGTCCTCGATGGAAGAACTCACCTCGACGGTCAAGCAGAACGCCGAAAATGCGCGCCAGGCCAACAGCCTGGCACTGTCGGCCTCGGACGTGGCAAGCCAGGGCGGCGCGGTGGTGTCGCAAGTGGTCGATACCATGGGCTCGATCAATGCATCGTCGAAAAAGATTGTCGACATCATTTCCGTCATCGACGGCATCGCTTTCCAGACCAATATCCTGGCGCTAAACGCCGCCGTGGAAGCGGCGCGCGCCGGCGAACAGGGGCGCGGTTTTGCCGTGGTGGCAGCCGAAGTGCGCACGCTGGCGCAGCGCTCGGCGGCGGCAGCCAAGGAAATCAAGGAACTGATCGGCGACTCCGTGGAAAAAGTCGATACCGGCGCCAGGCTGGTCGACCAGGCTGGCTCCACCATGCAAGCCATTGTCGACAGCATCCGGCGCGTCACCGACATCATGGGTGAAATCAGCGCCGCCAGCCAGGAACAGACTGCCGGCATCGAGCAGATCAATCTGGCCATCACGCAGATGGATGACGTTACCCAGCAAAATGCGGCGCTCGTGGAAGAGTCCGCCGCTGCCGCGCAAAGCATGCAATCCCAGGCCGACAGGCTGTCGCAGGTGGTGGGCGTCTTCAAGATCAATGGCGCGGCAAGCGCCGGCAGCGGCAAGCGCGCCCTGGCCAACGCAAAGGCGGCCAAGCCCCGATCGAGCGCGCCAGCGCTTGTCAGTGCGCCGGCAAAGGCAGTCAAGCCGGCCAGCCCGGCGGCAAGCGCCGCCGCCCGCGCCCCGGAGCCGGAACGCAAGCTGGCGCTGGCACGCGCCAAGGACAACGACGATTGGGAAGAGTTTTAAGGGCAGCCGCTGAACACGACTGCGCAACTGGCGCGGCGCCTCAGGATGGGCGGCGCGCCATTTTTTTGTAAAACTTCCACAGGCCGCCCAGAATCAGCGGCACCACTGCAGCACCGATACCGATCAGCACGATGGTATTGAGATGGTCGCGGATCAGCGGGATATTGCCGAAGAAATAACCGGCCGTCACCAGGCCCGCCACCCACAGGATCGCGCCAGTAAAGTTAAAGAGCTGGAACTTGGCGAAGGTCATTTCCGAGACGCCGGCGACAAATGGCGCAAAGGTGCGAACGATGGGCACGAAACGCGCCAGCACGATGGTCTTGCCGCCATGGTTTTCATAAAACATGTGGGTCTTTTGCAAGGCAGCCTTGTCCAGCCAGCGGTAATCATGCGTGAAGACCTTATGCCCGATGGCGCGCCCGATCCAGTAATTGAGGGTATTGCCGGTGACAGCGGCAATAATCAGCAATGTCATCAGCAACCAGGGATCCATATGCCCGGTCGCGCAAAAAGCGCCGGCGACAAACAGCAGGCTGTCGCCTGGCAAAAACGGCAAGACGACCAGGCCGGTTTCGCAAAATACGATGGCGAACAGCAGTACATAGATCAGGGTACCGTACTGTTCAATGACGAGGCCCAGTGATTTGTCGACATGCAGGATCATGTCGAGGAATTGCATGAAGTCCATAATCTCCCCTAAGTGCGGCGTCATGATACACCACCTTGCCGCAGCGGAAATTGCGCAGGACGCATTTACCAGCGTGCAAAATTACAAGCGCCGTGCCTGCAGTGCCCGGTACGCGCCCACGTTATAATCGCGTCATGAACGCACCGCAGATTGCCCCCCGCCCGATCCAGGCCTTGCCCGACCAGCTGATTTCGCAAATCGCCGCCGGCGAAGTCGTGGAACGCCCGTCGGCGGTGGTCAAGGAATTGCTGGAAAACGCCCTTGATGCCGGTTCGAGCCAGATCACGGTAAGGCTCGAGCAAGGCGGCGTCAAGCGCATTGCCATCACCGACAATGGCCGCGGCATCCCGGCGGAACAATTGCCGCTGGCACTGGCGCGCCATGCCACGTCCAAGATCGCCAGCCTGGCCGACCTTGAAAAAGTCGGCACTTTGGGGTTTCGTGGTGAAGCCCTGGCCTCGATTGCCTCGGTTGCGCAACTGACCCTGACCTCGCGCACGGCAGATGCCGAGCATGCCTGGCAAATCGATGGCGCCAGCCTGAAGGTCGCGCCTGCCTCGGGCGCTACCGGCACCACGGTCGATGTGCAAGACCTGTACTTCAATACGCCGGCGCGGCGCAAGTTCCTGAAGGCAGAACAAACCGAATTCGGCCATTGCGCCGAAGTCGTGCGCCGCATCGCGCTGTCGCGCCCGGACGTAGCGTTTTCGCTCACGCACAATGGCAAGACGGTCGACCACTGGAATGTCAGCGACCACGCCCGCCGCAGCGCCCAGGTGCTGGGCGAGGAATTCGCGCAGGCGCGCATGGCGCTGGAAGAAGCTGCCGGGCCATTGCGCCTGGCCGGTTATGTGGGCTTGCCGACGGCGTCGCGCGGGCGCGCCGACAGCCAGTATTTTTACGTCAACGGCCGCTTCGTGCGCGACAAGCTTTTGACCCACGCAGTGCGCGCGGCCTATCAGGACGTGCTGCACGGCGACCGCTATCCTTCTTACGCGCTGGCACTGGAACTGGATCCGGCCCAGGTGGACGTCAATGTGCACCCGGCCAAGATCGAAGTGCGCTTTCGCGACAGCCGCGCCGTGCACCAGTTCGTCTTCCATGCCGTTACGCGCGCACTGGCGCAGACTTCGGCCACCGCGGCAGGCAGCGTGCCGGCACCGCAGCCGGCAGTGTCCACTGCCCTGCCCTGGATGCGCGAGCAGCAGCAATCCTCCTTCCATGCCCAGTTTGCTGCTCGCCCGGCAGGCGGCCTGGGCGTTGCGCAAAATACGGCACAATACGGCGCCCTGTTTGCCCGTGACGGCGGCAATGCCGCGCCCGATGGCTTTGCCGGCCTGGCGGCCTCACCCTGGCCAGCGGCATCTACACCCGCGCCCTTCGCCGCGTTTGCCGCGGCGCCGTCTGCCGGCGCAGGCAATGACGATGCCCCCTTGGGATACGCGCTGGCGCAATTGCATGGCGTCTACGTGCTGGCGCAGAATGCCCGCGGCCTGGTGCTGGTGGACATGCATGCGGCGCACGAGCGCATCCTGTATGAACAATTCAAGACCGCGCTGGATGACGACGCGCTACAGGTGCAGCCGCTGCTGATTCCGGTGACCTTCCACGCCGACGCAGTGGAAGTCGGCACCGCTGAAGAAAACCGCGATACCCTGCGCTCGCTCGGCTTCGATATCGCCGCGCTGTCGCCCACCACGCTGGCGGTGCGCGCGGTGCCGGCCCTGCTGAAGAATGCCGATGCCCAGACCCTGGCACGCGACGTCCTGCGCGACGTGCGCGAATTCGGCGGCTCGCGCGTTTTGCTGGAACGCCGCAATGAAATGCTGGGCACCCTGGCCTGTCACACGGCGGTACGCGCCAACCGCGCCCTGACGCTGCCGGAAATGAATGCGTTGCTGCGCCAGATGGAACATACCGAGCGCGCCGACCAGTGCAACCATGGCCGCCCGACCTGGGTGCAACTGGCGCTATCCGACCTCGACAAGCTGTTCTTGCGCGGCCAATAGCCAGGTACACCCACCGATGGCTGCCGCTACTTCCCCACGCAAGCCGCTGGTGGTCGCCCTGATGGGGCCGACCGCCTCCGGCAAGACCGCCGCTGCGCTGGAACTGGCGCGCCACGTGCCTTGTGAAATCATCTCGGTCGATTCCGCCCTGGTGTACCGCGACATGGATATCGGCACGGCCAAGCCGACGGCAGCCGAACGTGCCAGCGTGCCGCACCACCTGATCGACATCCTCGACCCCACCGAAGCCTATTCGGCAATGCAATTTCGTCAGGACACGCTGAGGCTGGCAACGGAAATCCGCGCGCGCGGCAAGCTGCCGCTGCTGGTGGGCGGCACCATGCTGTACTTCAAGGCCTTGCAGGATGGCCTGGACGAGTTGCCGCAAGCGGACCCGGCATTGCGCGCTGAGCTGGATCGCGAAGCTGCCGAATTGGGTGTGCCGGCCCTGCATGCGCGGCTGGCAACGCTCGACCCGGAGACGGCGGCACGGTTGAAGCCCAACGATTCCCAGCGCATCCAGCGCGCACTGGAAATCATCACCCTCACCGGCCAGCCGATGTCGCAATTGCTGGCCAGGGCGCCAAAAATAGAATTGCCATTCGAGCTACTCTCGATTGCGCTGGAGCCGTCCGACCGCAGCGTCCTGCATGCCCGGATCGCAGCGCGCTTCGACGCCATGCTGACAGCGCCCGATGGCTTGCTGGAAGAAGTGCGGCGCCTGCGCGCGCGCGGCGACTTGCACCTGGGCTTGCCATCGATGCGCTGTGTCGGTTACCGCCAAGCCTGGGAATACCTGGATGGCGCATGCGACTACGCGGCCATGCGCGAAAAGGGCATCGCCGCCACACGTCAGTTGGCGAAACGGCAATTGACCTGGCTGCGCTCGATGCCGCAGCGGGTCGTGGTGGATTGCCTTGATGCGAACGCGACTGAACAGGTTTGGCAGCAAGTGGCCGCGGCCTTGCTTGACAAACCCTGAAAATCATCTCATACTAGAGGGCTAATTGGTGATATAGCTCAGTTGGTTAGAGCACAGCACTCATAATGCTGGGGTCGGTGGTTCAAGTCCACCTATCACCACCAGGAACACGGAAGGGTTACGCGCAAGCGTAACCCTTTTTTGTTTTGGCGCTTGTCTCGAATAAAATCAGCGACTTCAAATCGCATAGCGGATTCGATGTCTAACCTCGATATCTGAGCGCTTCGACAAATGCTGAAAATGCGGGGGACGCCTGGCGTCTGTTGGGATAGTACAAGTGGTAGCCCTGAAAATACGGGCACCAGCTAGTCAAAACCTGTGTGAGCCGTCCATCAGCCAGATATGGTGCAGCCAGCTCTTCAGGGACGTAGGCCAAGCCGATGCCATCGGCGGCAGCATTGAGCACGTGCATGATGCTGTTGAAAACCAGCTGCCCTTCGACCTTGACGGTAAATGCTTTGCCGTTCTTCTCGAACTCCCACGCGTAAATTGCACCGGCTGGCCGGTGCCGGATATTGACGCAAGCGTGCCTGGTCAGATCATGAGGTGTTTTTGGAATGGGATGCTGCTCGAAATAAGCCGGCGACCCCACCACGACCAATCGCCAGTCCGGCCCGATACGCACGGCGATCATGTCCTTGCTGATTGCTTCGCCCAGGCGTATGCCGGCATCAAACCGCTCTTCGACCACATTGGTGAAGCCGTAATCCACGTAGAACTCCAGCGTTACCTCAGGATAGCCTTTCAGGAATCCCGCCAGCATCGGCCTTACGCACAGTTCGATTTGGTCGTCCGTGCACGTAATGCGAATGGTGCCCCTCGGCTTGTCGCGCAATTCCCCCAGGGCTTCAACCTCTGCCGTGATCTGATCGAAAAGCGGCGCGATCGAGTGCATCAACCTTTCTCCCGCTTCTGTGGGCGCCACGTTGCGGGTGGTGCGCGCCAGCAGGCGCACGCCCAGTCTTTCTTCAAGTGAGCGGATCGTATGGCTCAAGGCCGAAGGGGTGACACCAAGCCTGGCGGCAGCCTTTGTAAAGCTCTGGTCCCGCGCCACAGCCAGAAAGGCCTGGAGATCGTCGACTTTGGTATGCGCCATTGATGAAATTTCCTCACAAGTACATGAAGATTGTACCCGCTAATCAAATGCTCATGAATCCTTCAAGATTGCCACCTGATCTTCGATGGCATCGCAAAAAAGACATTTCATGAGCGCTCAAGTAGTTGCAATCCATGCGGACAACAATTCCGCACATCATCAAGCCGGCAGTCAACCCGCTTTCTGGAGCGGCGTTTTAGCGATGACGCTCTGCGTGTTCGCGCTGGTGGCGTCCGAATTCATGCCCGTCAGCTTGCTGACCCCGGTTGCTGCCGATCTCAAGATCAGTGAAGGCCTCGCCGGGCAGGCGATTTCCGTGTCCGGCGTGTTTGCAGTGCTGACCAGCCTTTCCATTCCGGCACTCGCCTGCAAGACAAGCCGCAAGACGCTGCTGCTGTGGATGACAGGACTGATGTTTTTCTCGGGCCCGATCATCGCGCTGGCGCCGAACTATGCGACTTACATGGCCGGCCGGGTACTCATCGGCGTGGCCATCGGTGGATTCTGGTCCATGTCCGCGGCGACGGCCATGCGTCTGGTGCCGGCCCATCAGGTGTCCCGTGCATTGGCCATCTTCAATGGCGGCAATGCACTGGCAACCGTGGTTGCCGCTCCCCTGGGCAGCTATCTTGGTTCGGTCATCGGCTGGCGCGGGGCATTCTTTTGCCTGGCTCCGGTAGCGCTGGCTGCCTTTGCCTGGCTATGGTTCAGTCTGCCGTCCATGAAAGCAGACGTACGCACACCGGGTTCCGGCAACGTCTTCAGGCTGCTCAGGAATCCCGTGATCGCCTGGGGCATGGCTGCTGTCAGTATTTTCTTCATGGGACAGTTCACCCTGTTCACCTATCTGCGGCCATTCCTCGAAACGGTGACGCGTGTTGACGTCTCCACACTGTCGCTCATTCTGTTGACCGTCGGCGTGGCTGGTTTCATCGGCACCGCCCTGATCGGCGCATGGCTGAAGAAAAGTTTTTATGGAACCTTGATCGCCATTCCGCTCTTGATGGCCGTGATCGCCCTGGCCCTGACTGCTTTCGGTAGCTGGGTGGCGGGCACCACCGCACTTCTTGGCATCTGGGGCCTGGTCGCCACTGCGGCACCCGTCGGCTGGTGGAGCTGGCTGGCGAAAACGATGCCGGACAACGCAGAAGCCGGTGGCGGGCTGATGGTGGCAGTGGTTCAGCTGGCGATCGGACTGGGCTCCACTGCCGGCGGATTGTTGTTCGATCTGAGCGGCTACCGAAGCACCTTTGCGGTGAGCGCTGTTTTGCTGCTGGCTTCCGCTTTGCTGGCCTTCCTCGCTTCGCGTGCCGATCGCGCGCAAGACGTAATTCCTCAAATTCAGAATGGAGATGTGAAATGACTTTAAAAGCTTTCGGTGCCTATGCGTGCAGCAAGCCCCTGCCGGGTAACAAATTTATTCAAAGCGCCATCATTGTCTGCGCAGCGATGTTTTGCAGTTCACAACTCGTTTTTGCGCAAGCCCCCACACCGTCAATTAAGGAGAATGCGATGGGACTCACTCAAGAGTGGGATAAAACCTTCCCGAAAAGTGACAAGGTAGATCACCAAAAAGTGACATTCAAAAACCGCTACGGGATCACTTTGGCAGCCGACTTATATCTGCCAAAAAACCGGGGCGGCCAACGCCTGGCAGCACTTGCCATCAGCGGCCCGTTTGGTGCGGTGAAAGAACAATCCTCCGGACTGTATGCACAAACCATGGCAGAGCGCGGTTTTGCCGCGCTTGCTTTCGACCCATCCTATACCGGTGAGAGCAGCGGCGAGCCTCGCAACGTGGCCTCTCCTGACATCAACACAGAAGACTTCAGCGCAGCCGTTGATTATCTCGGTCTGCAGCCATCGGTCGACCGCGAGCGAATTGGCATCATCGGCATTTGCGGCTATGCCGGCATGGGCCTGAATGCGGCGGCCGTGGATAAGCGCATCAAGGCCGTCGCCACCACGAGCATGTATGACATGTCGCGCGTCATGTCCAAGGGGTACTACGACGCCCTTACGAAAGAGCAACGCACCCAGGCGCTGAACAAACTGAGCCAGCAGCGCTGGGTTGATGCCGAAAAAGGTTCTTCGACGCCAGGCGCGCGGATTCTGCCTGAGACCCTGGAAGGCGTCACCGATCCCGTCACGCGCATGTACTTCGATTACTATCGCACGCCTCGCGGCTTTCACAAGCGCTCGCCGAACTCGAATGGCGCCTGGACGGCGACCATGCCGTTGTCGTTCTGAATATGCCGCTGTTGACGTACATCGGTGAAATATCGCCGCGCCCGATCCTGCTGATCGCAGGTGAAAATGCCCACTCGCGCTATTTTAGTGAAGATGCATACAAGGCTGCAGCGCAGCCAAAGGAACTCATGATCATCAAGGCGGCCGACCACGTTGACCTTTATGACCGTATCAGTCTCATTCCTTTTGAGAAATTGACTTCCTTCTTTCGCGACAACCTGAAGTAGGTTAATAGAGGCGCCCTTTCGCTGTCGAAGCAAGTCGCCCTGTGCAGTCAAACTCCATAAGTGCAAGTACCTGACACACATGCATCCGGCATCACCATTTAAAATCTGCAAGGAGAAAAAATGAAGCTAACAACTGCATCAGTGCTCCCAGTCATTATGCTTATCGCCACTGCAGCTTATGCTCAAAGCGTTCAGCCGGGCGGGGTTTCCACGGCGGTTAGCGCCAAACAATCACAGGCCATCATGCGCGCTGGTTCTCAAGCCTCCAGCAAGGGACCGGTGGAATACTTTACCGGTAGCGTCCGGGTGTCTCCCCTGTTTCCGGCAAAGCCATCCACGCCCGTCAGCGGCGCCTATGTCAGCTTCGAGCCGGGAGCGCGGTCCGCATGGCATACCCACCCAGCCGGCCAGCATCTCATCGTGACCGCCGGTACGGGCTGGACGCAGGAATGGGACGGTTCCGTTACCGAGATTCGCGAGGGTGATGTGGTGTGGTGCCCACCGGGCGTGAAGCATTGGCATGGCGCTTCCCCTGACACGGCAATGACGCATATTGCCTTGACCGGAACACTCGATGGCAAAAACGTGGAATGGCTGGAAAAGGTCAGCGACGAACAATATCGAAAGTGACGAGAGAATAGCCAATAAAAATTTATGAAAAAAATTAATCAGAACAATGTGGGTTCTGCTTACATTGCTGGGCGTGCTATCGATGGGCGCATGCGCATACATTCAGCATCCTAAGTTTGGGCAACTTCCCGAGGGGAGCGGTTGAGCGTCATCCAAAAATCACCGAACCATGCTGAAGGCGAATTTCGGAACCTGATACCGACGCCCATCCTTACCGAAGATAGTGGATTTTTTAGGCCAGTCAGTACGACTGTCAGCCATGCCCCTTGAAGATGCAATGCTGTCCCAACATGCTGAGCCGTAAAATCGATCGCAGCCCGCATGAAGCAGCACGTGATGTGGCACGGGCTATTGCCAGTTGCGATTACGCGGCTTCAGCGGTGCGCACGATGAATTCCTGCTGGCTGCTACGGTGCAGAATTTGCGGCGCATGGCCCAATGGCTCTATAAAACTTGCGGCCTGAACAGGCAGCCATCCCCAGCATAAGAAAATCAAAGAAGAAGAATAAATCAAGCTCACTCTTTAATTCAATTCAACTGATACAGCAGCAAAACGACCTCATATAAACCCTTGCCTGATGACTATTTCAACAGAATTAGCCAACAACAGCCATCCAAGTCCTGGGTAGATCTTTAGCATACAAATCCGCCATGCCCTGGAGCGTTGCTCCAGGAATTTTCCTTCCGAAGCGCCTCTCAGCGCGGGTAGGTGAAGCCGGTGCGGATATCCATCGGTACCAGGCGAGTGCCCTCGCGCACCATCAGCCGCTGGGGCGGTTCGTCGCCTGCCAGCGCGCGCGGCCTGACGGACAGTCCTTCGCCCGTGCGCAACAGTGGATCGCAGCGTTCGTAAACGTTGCGGCAGCCCGTGGCATTGAGGAGCGCCTGCACTACAGGCACCTTCCACAGGTCGACGCCACCGGCATTGAACTGGCAAACCAGATAGCCTGCGCTGCCGCCATAGCTGTGCACCAGCAAACCCGGCAAGCCATCCTTTTCGCCATCGACCAACTGGACCAGCGCCTGCGGATCGGCGCTGCGAAGCGCATCGGCGCGGCGAAGCACGCTGGCCTGTACGCGCCGCTTTATCATCGCGTGGTCAACCGCCTCGTCCTCGCGCAACGTCCAGACGCGGGCGGCGATTTGCGATTTGGCGTTATAGGCCGCGCGTGCCAGGAACTGGCGAGCCGACGACTGAACGATCGCCGTGGCGCCCGGTTTGTTGCGCTCCCGCGGCTTGCCGTCGACCTTTTCGACGGCGGAGACGTAAATCCATGGGTCGCCCGAAAGCAGGCCTTTTTCCTTACCCTGTTTGATGGTGATGATGAGCATGCGCGGCTTTCGTTTGCAGGAACGCGATGATACAGCAAACCGCGGGCGCCCCCCTTTCGCTGCATACCGCTCCTGTCCAGTGCAGGTGAGACGAGGCGCAGCAGACTTAGGCGCACGATAGCCACCAACTTCCGAGCCTGCACGAGGCAGCATGAGTGTCCGCTTCGAGTCTTGGATTCAACTGGTCAAAAGCCAACGTTCGTCGTGACACCCCGGCATCTATTACGTCTCAAGCCGGACCAGGCGCTGGCCAGGTCGGAGCATCGGCAAAGTCTGTGACGGATACATCGACCAGCGCCAACGTCAAGTCGGGTAAATCGACCTCGATGTGGCATTTCAGCAATGATGCGACAGGTCCGTACACGGTGGAGGCAGTGGGTATATTGAAAGGAGGCGATGACTGGACCTGCATGGGCAAGAGATGCGATATTTTTTATGAGGGGAAGGACAAGCGATAGATGACGTTGTTAGCAATCGCGGGCATCCACTTAGGTGATAAAAATATGTAAAAAAGCGGGCTAATTCTCCGGAATCTTGGCTCACTGAATCAAAGCCAAGGGATAACAGAAAATGGACGATTGTAGAAAGCCGCTGATGCGTGGTGTGGAAAGATACCAACCTGCAAGATTGGTGCGTGTTCGCGACCAGGGCGGATGTAGTGAACGCGCATGCACGTTTGCGGCGTGCAGGCCATCCTTTTCGTCGCGCTGAGAATGACACAATTGCGCTGCCATTACCAGGCTGACAGGACATAGACGACGCCGATCTGGCGTCGCAGGAAGAACTTACAATCCGTGCAGTTGTCATATCCTGTTGCGATTAACCAGGACGAGCAAGCTGGCAACCATATCCCACTGCTGGACGGTCAATCGGACGGCTTGAACAGGCCGCGAAATGATTCGTTCAGCCGTCACCAGAAACGCTGTATAGTGTAGTCAATTAGACAAGTTCCAGAAGTGCTTTTATTTCTCGAGAGCACGCAAGCGGTTTCTCTTTAGGTGCAGAAGAATTGAATTACCTGCCTTGGTTGCAGTGTATTTGGAAGCATTAACATGGCAAGTTCGAAGTTGGCAGGGGAAGTACCAATCACGTGGCATCTCGGCAAAGGGGGCCCCGCCTCCAGCGTAAGCGATACCTTGCCGTTAAACCCCAGTACTGAAACTCCGCTGGCATCGCTGATCGATCTCCAATCCTTGCGGGCGCTGCTGAACGATTTTTCCGCCTTGGTCGGCATTGCGACCGCACTCCTGGATCTGGCCGGCAACGTCATCCAGTTTGCCGGTTGGCAAAAAGCCTGCACCGATTTTCATCGCCACAATCCACGTTCCTGCGCCAACTGTAACGAAAGTGACCTGTACCTGGCCAGCAACCTGAAAGAAGGCGATTTTATCGATTACAAATGCAAAAATGGATTGTGGGATGTCGTCACGCCAGTTTTTGTCGGCAAACAGCACCTCGCCAATCTCTATTGCGGCCAGTTTTTTTACGATGAGGACGTGATCGATGACGCTTATTTTGTCGCGCAGGCCGAACGCTTCGGCTACGACAAGGCAAGCTATCTGGCTGCAATCCATGCCATGCCGCGTTTTAGCCGCGAATTCGTGCGGCGCGTGATGGCGCATATCGTCAACCTGGCGTCTTATTTGTCCCACCTTTCGCTAACGAACCTGAAATTGAGCGAAAGCCGCGGTCAGATGGAGACGCTGCTCAACACCCTACCGGACCCAGTCTGGTTAAAAGATACGCAAGGTGTGTACCTGACTTGCAATCATGCCTTTGAACGCATCATTGGCGCACCCGCCAGCGCGATTATCGGCAAGACGGATTACGACCTCTTTCCGGCAACGCTGGCCGACTTCTTTCGCCAGAAGGATCAGGAAGCCATTCTGGCATCCGGGCCGAACACCAACGAGGAATGGGTAAACGTTGCCGGAAGCGAAAAGCAGGCATTAATGGAAACGACCAAAACTGCCTTGCCCGGAGCCTCAGGCCAGCCTATCGGCGTGCTCGGCATTGCGCACGACATTACCGAGCGCAAGCGATCGGAAGACTATCTGCACTTGATGTCCAAAGTGTTTTCCAACAGTGGCGAAGCAATCCTGATCACGGATGCCAACAAGCGGATCCTTGCCGTTAATCAGGAGTTTACCAAACTCACCGGGTATAGCGAGGCCGAGGCTCTCGGCAAAAATCCGAAGTTCCTGGCCTGCGGCGATACGCCCAGCGAGATCTACCAGGAAATGTGGGCCACGCTGGCTGAAAACGATTACTGGCAAGGCGAGCTGTGGGACAGGCGCAAAACCGGCGAAGCTTTTCCGAAACGCCTGTCTATTTCCGTCGTGCGGGATAGCGAAGGCAAGATCGTCAACTATATCGGCAACTTCGAGGACATCACCCAGCGCAAAGCTGCGGAAGACAGGATACGTTACCTGGCCCACCATGACGCGCTAACCGGCCTGCCGAACCGCTTTAGCTTGCATGAGCGCATGGAGCAATGCATCGCGTTCGCCAAGCGCGACGATCGCTCTCTCGCTGTCTTACTGATTGACCTGGATCACTTCAAGGCCATCAACGACACGCTCGGGCATGATGTCGGCGATCAGTTGCTGATCCAGGTGGCGAAACGTCTTCAACACTCTGTACGCGACAGCGATATCGTGGCGCGGCTGGGCGGGGACGAATTTGTGATGATCCTTTCCGGGATTGAAATGTCCACCGAAATTATTGAGGTCGCCGGCAAGATCATTGCGCAAGTCGCCGCCCCTTATTCCATTGGCAGCCATGAATTGCGCACCTCACCCAGCGTGGGGATCTGCTTCTATCCCGCCGACGCCACCGACACTGGCGAGCTGATCAAGAATGCCGATATCGCCATGTATCATGCCAAGGCGGTCGGTCGGTGCAATTACCAGTTTTATACTGAAAAAATGCGGGATGAAGTCGCACAGCGCGTGACCGTTGAACATGAGCTGAAGCTTGCGCTGAAAAATGGGCAGTTTGTCCTGCATTACCAGCCCCAAGTTGAACTGAGCAGCGGCAAAGTGACCGGCGTGGAAGCTCTTGTAAGATGGCAACATCCAGTGCGTGGACTAATTTCTCCTTGCGATTTCATTTCGATTGCTGAAGAAACCAAATTAATAATTCCGCTAGGAAAATGGATTTTGGAAGCGGCCTGCCATCAGCTGAAGCACTGGCACGAAGAAGGACTGTCTGACCTGCATGTCTCGGTCAACCTGAGTGCAATACAATTTCAAGATAAAAAGCTGCCTCAGATGGTCAGGCAGGCGCTGGCATCCTCCAATCTGGATGCCCGCTATCTGCACCTTGAGATTACGGAATCAATGGCGATGCAAAATCCTGACGAGAACATCGTCATGATGAAGACCTTGGCCAATATCGGTGTGAAACTTGCCATCGATGATTTTGGTACAGGGTATTCATCGCTGGCTTATCTGAAGATATTTCCAGTCGACATCATCAAAATTGACCGTTCCTTTGTCAAGGATCTTGAGACCGACGAAGACGATGCGGCTATTTGCGAAATTACCTTGTTACTGGCGCAAAAGCTGGGCGTGTTGGTAGTGGCAGAGGGTGTTGAAACAGCGCTGCAAAGCCAGTTCCTGTCGCGCCACGACTGCCAGTGGGTTCAGGGCAATCTCTACAGCAAGCCGCTTTCTGCCGGCCTGGTCGAAGAATACGTTCGAGAATTTGTTCCAGTTCACGCACACGCTGGCCATGGGACATGACAAGTTTCAGATTATCACGCGCCCACGTCTAGAAAATTCTATCGTTGATTCAAAAAAAGCCGGCGAACCGGCTGCGAAATACATCCTGTAATTACTACTGATTTATTCGCTGTCCGGCTGACGCCCCGGATGCGCATCCGCAAATGCCGGCAAGGCCTGGCAGGCGCGGTCGATTGCCATCAGGGTTGGGTACGGCGCCATGTCGACATTGAAGCGCTGGGCATTGAATATTTGCGGCACCAGGCAGCAGTCGGCAATCGTGGGCGTATCGCCAAAGCAGAATGTGCCGCGCAGAGGCGAAGCAGCCAGCTCGGTTTCCAGCGCTTGCAGGCCCAGCTCGACCCAGTGCTGGATCCAGTCATTCTTGGCTTCTTCACTAAGTCCCATCGGACCTTTCAGGTACTTCAGCACGCGCAGGTTGTTCAGCGGATGGATATCGCAGGCGACCGCCAGTGCCAGCGCACGCACATGGGCGCGATGCTCCGGCGTGGCCGGCAACAGCGGCACCTGCGGATATTTCTCTTCAAGGTATTCCATGATCGCCAGCGATTGGGACAACTGCACGCCGGGCTCCACCAGCACCGGCACCAGCGCATGCGGGTTCAGGGCCTTGAAGCCGGCGCCATACTGCTCGCCGCCGTTGCGGTTCAGGTGCACGGATGCATAGGTGTAATCCAGCCCTTTGAGGTTCAGGGCGATGCGCACGCGGTACGACGCCGAGCTGCGGAAATAATTGTGCAATACGCGTTCTTGGTTGGCTGCGGTAGACATTTACACTCCCAGATATTGTTCGATGACGTGCGGCGCGCTTTGCAGCGCCTTGGAATCGCCCTGCCACACTACTTGCCCCTTCTCCAGCACGTAATGGCGGTCGGTGAAGTCGAGCAAGGCGCGCACGTTCTTGTCGATGATGATCTGCGACAAGCCCTCGTGTTTCAGCTCCTTTAACGCCGCCCAGATTTCCGCACGGATGATCGGCGCCAGGCCTTCGGTGGCTTCGTCCAGCACCAGCAGTTGCGGATTGGTCATCAGGGCGCGGCCGATCGCCAGCATTTGCTGCTCGCCGCCGGAGAGTTGCGAGCCGAGGTTGTTGCGGCGTTCCTGCAGGCGCGGGAAAAATCCATACACGCGTTTCAGGGTCCAGGCGCTGCCGGCGCCGCTTGCGCGCGCCGGCGCACGGGCCGTCGCCACCAGGTTTTCTTCAACTGTGAGGTTGGGAAAAACCTGGCGCCCTTCCGGCACCAGGCCAAGGCCCAGGCGCGCGATGCTGTAAGACGGCAGCTTGTTGATCTGCTGCCCGCAAAAGCTGATGGATCCGGCCATCACCGGCAACAGGCCGAACAGGCACTTGATGGTGGTCGAGCGCCCCATGCCGTTGCGCCCCAGCAGGGTGATCGCCTCGCCCTGGTTGATTTCGAAGGACACGCCGAACAGCGCCTGGGCATGGCCGTAAGCTGCCTGCAAATCCTGCACTTTCAGTAAATTCGTCATCTGGCCCTCAATGCTCCGCTTCTTCACCGAGGTACACGGCCTTGACTTCCGGATGGGCGCGGATTTCGTCAGGGGTGCCGGTGAAAATGATTTTTCCATAGACCAGCACGCTGATGCGGTCCGCCAGCGCGAACACGGCATCCATGTCGTGCTCGACCAGCAGGATCGCGTACTGGCCCTTCAGGCGCTGGATCAGCGACACCACCGCGCTGGATTCCTGTACGCTCATGCCGGCCATGGGTTCGTCCAGCAGCAGGAACTTGGGCTTGGCGGCCAAGGCCATCGCCAGTTCCAGCTGGCGCCGCTCGCCATACGCGAGGTTATCGGCGAGCACGTCCGCGCGGTGTGACAACCCTGTCAGTTCCAGGGCTTCGTCGACAACGACGGCGAATTTTGCCCGGCCCAGCATCGGCTGCCAGAAGCGGAAAGCGTGCTCCTTGGCGCCGATGGCGGCGATCATGGTGTTTTCGCGCACCGTGAACTGCTCGAAAATCGAGGTGATCTGGTAGGAGCGCAACAGGCCGAGGCGCGCTCGCTCGGCAATATCCAGCGCCGTGACATCTTGCCCGGCAAACAGCACGCGGCCTTCGTCGGAGCGCAGCTCGCCGGAGAGCTGGTTGATCAGGGTGGTCTTGCCGGCGCCGTTCGGGCCGATCACCGCATGCACCTCGCCCGCGCGCACGTCGATGGACACGCCATCGGTGACGGTCAGGGCGCCGTAGCGCTTGAACAGCGATTGCGTGGATAAAAGGCTGGTCATGCTGCGGACTCCTTTGCTTGCGCCACCGGCTGCGCGGCTGTTGCGGCTGTTGCGGTAGCAGCGCCACGCTTGCGACGGCCATCGAATTTTTCCAGTACGCCAATGATGCCGGCCTTGCCCATCAGCGCCACCATCACGATCAGGGGCCCGAATACCGCCATCCAGTGCTCGGTGTACGCCTTCAATACTTCTTCGATGCCCAGGAAGGCCAGCACGCCCAGCAGCGGGCCGAATACCGAGCCGAGGCCGCCCAGCACCACCATCACGATCAGCTCGCCGGAAATCATCCACGACATGGTCGAGGGCGAGGCAAATGCGTTCAGATTGGCCAGCAGGACGCCAGCAATGCCGCACAACACCGACGACATTACGTACGCCAGCAACTGGTAACGCTTGCTCGGCAAGCCGACGGCGTTGATGCGGCGGGCATTTTCGCGGGCGCCGCGCAGCACCATGCCAAAAGGCGAGATGCGCAGCCTGGCCATCCACAGCAGCAGCGCCAGCAATACCGTGAAGGCCACCACGTAGACGGTCATGGTGTTGCCCAGGTCCAGGCCTGCCAGCTTGCTGGTGGATGCAATCGTGATGCCGTCATCGCCGCCATACTGCTTCAGGCTGACGAAGACGAAGTAGCCCATCTGCGCGAATGCCAGCGTAATCATGATGAAAGCGATGCCCGAGGTGCGCAGGCTGATGGCGCCCGTGACCAGGCCGACCAGGGCGCACACCACGATGGTGATGGCCAGGTGCGCCAGGCCGCTGTCGACTTCATGGAAGGCGGCGATGGCGACGCTGTAGGAACCCAGGCCCATGAAGAGCGAATGCCCCAGGCTCACCAGGCCGCCGTAGCCGAGCGCCAGGTTCAGCGCCGTGGCGGCGATGGCATAAATGATGATGCGGCCGAAAAACGTCAGGTAAAACGGCTGCTCGAGATAGCTGGCCGCAAACGGCACCACCGCCAGCAGCAGCAGGACGATGGCCGGCACGATCCGGGCCAGGCCGAAGGAAGATTTGGTTTGCATCAGGTTCTCCGGGCGGGAAACAGGCCCTGTGGACGCAGCGCGAGCACCACTGCCATCAGGATGTAGATCAGCATCGACGCCAGCGCAGGACCCGCGGCATTGGCAGCTTCGCGGCTCATCATGTCGCGCAACAGCGTCGGCAGGAAGGCGCGGCCCATGGTATCGACGATGCCGACGATCAGCGCCGCGTAAAATGCGCCGCTGACCGAGCCGATGCCGCCGATGACGATCACCACCAGGGTCGTGATCAGCACCGGCTCGCCCATGCCAACCTGTACCGACAGGATCGGGCCGGACATGACGCCCGCAAGACCCGCGAGCGCCGCGCCCAGGCCGAACAGGAAGGCATTCAGCAGCTTGATGTTGACGCCAAGGGCGCCGACCATTTGCGGGTTGACGGAACCCGCGCGGATCAGCATGCCCAGGCGTGTCTTGTGCATCAGCAGATGGGCGCCGACGGCCACGATCAGGCCCACCACGATGATGGCGAAACGATAGGCAGGATAGCTAATGCCCAGCAAATCCACCGTTCCCGACAGCATCTCCGGCACCGGCAGGAAGTAGGGCTGGACCCCCCAGATGATGCGCGCCATTTCATTGAAGAACATCATCATGCCGAAGGTGGCCAGCACATGGTCGAGGTGGTCGCGCCCGTACAGCCGGGACACGGCGATTCGCTCGAGCAGCATGCCGACGACGATGCAGCCTGCCAGCGCCGCCACCACCGCAAAGGTGAAGGATTCGGTGTGGTTGTAGGCGGTCGCGGCAAAATAGGCGCCCAGCATGTACAGCGAGCCATGCGCCAGGTTCACGAAACTCATGATGCCGAACACCAGCGTGAGTCCCGCGGCCAGGAGGAAAAGAAGGACTCCGAACTGGAGCCCGTTCAGGAGCTGCGAGAGGATGAGACTGAGGCTCACTTTGCTATCCTTGTTTCAGGGCTGATTTCGATGCTTACTTCAGCGCGCACTTGGCGCTGTAGGCATCGCCATGGTTTGCCAGCGCAACGCCCAATTGCTTGGTGACGACCTTGCCGCCTTCCTTGACCACGCTGAACGCATAGTAGTTCTGCACCGGCATGTTGTTGTTATTAAAGCGGAACGGGCCACGGACCGAAGTGATCTCGGCACCGGCAGCCTTGACGGCAGCGGCCAGGGCCTTCTTGTCATCCACCCTGGCGCCGACTTTTTTGAACGCCACATCCAGCACTTGCGCGGCATCGTAGGCTGCGGCCGCATACTGGCTCGGCGCCCGCTTGTACCTGGTTTCGAAAGCCTGGACGAACTTCTTGTTTTCCGGCGTATCCAGCACCGCATCCCACATCATGCCCGTCACGCTGCCCACGGCGGCGTCACGCAGCGCCGGCATGGTCGTGCCATCCACCATGAACACCGAGTACACCGGCAGCTTCGGCAAGAGCCCTGCCTGGCTCAGCTGCTTGACGAAGTTCACGCCCATGCCGCCCGGGTAAAAGGCAAACACGGCTTCCGGATTATTCGCCTGCAACTGGGCGATCTCGGCGGAGTAATCGGTCTGGCCTACCTGGGTATAGACTTCATCGATGATCTCGCCCTTGAAGTAGCGCTTGAAGCCGGTCAGCATGTCCTTGCCGGCCTGGTAGTTCGGCGCCATCAGGTAAGCCTTCTTGATGCCCTTGTCCTGCATGAACTTGCCCATGGCTTCGGGCGCGCCGTCATTCGGCCATGCGGTCGAGAAGACGTTGGCGGCGCAGTTGGCGCCTGCCAGCGGCGATGCGCCGGAATTGGTGGCGATGGCGACCGTGCCGGATTCGACGATCGGCTTGACGCTGGCCATGACAACGTTGGAAAAGCCGAGGCCGACGATGGCGTGCACGCGGTCCTTGTCGATCAGCTTGCGCACGATCTGGTTGCCCAGTTCGGGCTTCAACTGGTCATCTTCCTTCAGCACTGTGACCGCCTGGCCGCCGAGCTTGCCGCCGAGCTGCTCGACTGCCAGCATGAAACCGTCATACTGGTCCTGGCCGAGCAGCGCCACCGGGCCCGACATGGCGCCGGTCAAGCCAACCTTGACCTGGGCGGACGCGAGCGATGCGACACCCATCAGGGCGGTGGCGGCCAGCGCGGGGATGAATTTGGATAACTGCATGACGATCTCCTTTAATTATGATCTGGTGTTTGTTGCTGAATTACTCGAATGCCAGGAAGACGCGGCCGCCTTCAATCTTGACCGGATAAGTGCGGGTATTCTCGGTGATGGGCGCGCAGGTGGCGCGGCCATCGCGAATGTCGAATTTGCCCTGATGCAGCGGGCATTCGATTTCATGGCCATCCAGGAAACCGTCGCACAGGCGGGCATGGCCATGGGTGCAAATATTGTCGGTCGCGAAAATCTCGCCCTCGACCTTGTACAGCGCCACATCCTTGCCGGCGATTTCGACGCCGATCACGTCGTCTTGCGGCACGTCATCGGCGGCGATGACTTCAGTCCAGTTTTGGCTCATGTCTGTCTCAGATCGGGTAAATGATGGAATTGGGGATCATCTCGGTGTCATAAATGCACAGCCGCGATTCGAATTTCAGGCCTTCCGGGGTCTTGCGCAGGCGGTCCAGATAGCGGCCGACGCTGAAGACAGTGGATTCCTGGCTCAGCTTGGTGCGGAAGACCGCATAGTTGGCTTCGGCTTCGATGACGTCGCCCTCGACCTTGAGGATGCGCGGCAGGCCGACAACGTGGCGCTGGTAATACGGGTCGTGGAACAAGGTTTCGGTAATGCCGTAGACGCGGTCCTTCAGCATGGCGCGGCTGATCAGCGCCAGCGTGCAGAGCGGGAAGCCGCGTTCGTAATTTTCGCGCGGCTGCACCTTGTATTCGCATTCTTCAGAAAACAGGCTCACCCATTGATCCCAGTCTTCGCTGTCGATCGCGGCAGCGTAATCGGCATACAGCTGGGTCAATGCCTGATAAGTGGTGAAATCGATCATTGTCATACTCCCATGGCTTCACGCCAGTATTCGTACATGCCGCGGATCAGCGTCTCGGTGACCATGTGGTCGGTGTCGCCCACTTCGGTGCCGCCGAGTTCGGCCACGGCGCGGTGCGCCGGCTTTTGCTCGAAACCGAATTGCGACAGTTCGATCACTTCGCCGTCATCGGCAGAGACGAAGCCGGCAGGGCCGAACAGGTTGGCCTGGATCAGGCGGCGCTGCACCATTTCCGGGGTATCGTCCTCGAAAGCGAAATGGGTCCAGACGAAATCGAAGGAGCCGTTGCCGTTGGGCTGGATGTGGCGGGTCGAGACGCTGTTGACCTGCTGCTGGAAGATCACGCTGGGGAACAGCGTCATCATCACGGCGGTCGGGCCGCCCCACCAGTCTTCCTGGACGATGTCGAGCAGGCGCGGGTCGTTGACCTGCATGGATTCCTTGAAGCTGGTGACGCCGGCGGTGACTTCCTCGGACTTGACCTTGGCATTGTTGCGGGTCGAGATCATGGCGGCGTGGCGGTGGCGCGCATCCATCTTGAGTTCCGACTTGTTATCCGCGCGCCACAGGCCATAGGTGACGAACCAGGTATGCAGGAGCCCGGGGTGGTACGGGTCCTTGATGTTTTCCTGCATCAGCTTCCAGTTTCCGGGGATGCGCTGGCGGTTGTAGCCGAGGATCTTCAGCTGGCGGCCGTTGAACAGGCGGTCGAAGTACTTGATGATCTCCGGGCCCATGAAGTCTTCCAGCGATTCGATCTCGTGGTCGAACGAGGCGAACACGACGCCGCCGCGGGTGGCGACCTTCAGCTTGGTCAGGCCATGGTCTTCCACCTTGAAGTCTTTCGGCATGCCGCCGACGACCTTGCCGTCCTGCTTGACGCCGCGCCGGAAGGGCACGCCCTGCAGGTCGCCCTTGAGCGTGTAATTCCACTGGTGGTAGGGGCACACCAGTTCCTTCTTGTTGCCGTGGCGCTCGCGGCAGAATTGCATGCCGCGGTGGGCGCAGACGTTTTCCACCACGTGGATCGTGCCATCTTCGGTGCGCGTCATGATGACCGAGCGCTCGCCCACCACGGTGCGCTTGAAGTCGCCGGGGTTGGGAACTTCCGCTTCCAGGCCGACATAGCACCAGTGCTTGTTGTAGAACAGGCGGTCGAGTTCGCGCTTGTAGATTGCCGGGTCGGTATAGGCCCAGAAAGGAATGCGGCTGGTGCCCGTGCCTTCCCAGGCCGGATCAACCGGAAAAACGGAGGGATTGTTACGCATTGCTGTCTCCTCTAGTTCTGATAAATTGCAGGCCGTCTCAGGCGGCTACTTTGACGACGATTTCACCGAGGCCGGCGATGCTGCCGCGCATTTCGTCGCCGCGCTTGACTGCATTCACGCCTTCCGGGGTGCCGGTCATGATGATGTCGCCCGGCTCGATGGTTTCGTACTGCGACAGGTAGGCGATCGACTCGGCCACCGACCAGATCAGCTTGGCGATATCGGATGACTGGCGCGATTCGCCGTTGACGGTCAGGGCAATCGCCGCTTCATGCGGGTGGCCGATTTCAGCTGCGCGTTGGATGGCGCCGATCGGCGCCGATTGCGCAAACGACTTGCCGAATTCCCAGGGACGGCCCTTGTCGCGCGCATCCAGCTGCAAATCGCGGCGCGTCATGTCGAGGCCGACGGCATAGCCGTAGACGTGCTCGAGCGCCTGCTCGACGGGGATGTTCTTGCCGCCCTTGCCGATGGCGACCACCAGCTCGATTTCATGATGGAAGTTTTCCGTCATCGGCGGATACGGCACGGTGACGCCGGCTTCGCCCACGGCGACCGACGCGCAAGCCGGCTTCATGAAAAAGAAGGGCGGATCGCGGTCCGGGTCCTTGCCCATTTCGCGCGCATGGGCAGCGTAGTTGCGGCCGACGCAGTAGATGCGGTTGACGGGAAACTGCTCGCTGCGTCCGGCGACGGCCAGCGTATAGACAGGTGCGGGAGAAACGGCGTATTCCATGATCGGGTCCAATACGGTTGATTAAATTTTTTCTTCGCGCCACAGGCCCAGCGCTTGCTGGCAGGGACGGTCCGAGTAGCTGAACAGGATGGTGTCTTCTTTGGCGCGCAATTCCAGCGCGTGCCAGGACGGCACGACGAACACATCGTTGGGCGCAAATTCAAAGGTCTGGTCGCCGATCTGCGCTGTGCCGCCGCCTTCGAGACAGGCATACACGGTGCCGTCGGTGCTGCGATAGGGACGCGTGACGCAGCCCTTGGCCAGGCGCTGGGCGAAGGCCCCGATGGTCGGCATGGGAGATGCGCCCGTGGCCGGATTGACGAAACGGAATTTGTGGCCGAAGTGCGGATCGGCGGGCGTCTCGGCCACGGCCAGCAGCGAAGCGCGCGTCTTGGCGAACGGGTAGACAAAGACCTTGGTCGGCTGATCCGGGGTCTGGTAAAAATCGACCGGCACCATGTTGTTGCCAAAGCGCGCAAGTGCATCGCCTTCCGGACGGACGGCTTGCTGCGAAGCCGCCCTGCCCGGCTCGGCAAAGCCGGCGCCATAGAAACGCACGGTCGGGATGTCCAGGCCATCGAGCCAGACCACCGGCTCGTTGCCGAGGTTGCCGTGGTCATGGAAGGTCCACGACGGCGTGATGATGAAGTCGCCGCGGCGCATGGTGGTGCGCTCGCCGTCGACGGCCGTGTAGGCGCCTTCGCCATCGAGCACCAGGCGCAGCGCCGACTGGCTGTGACGGTGCGCGGGAGCGACTTCGCCCGGCAGGATCAGCTGCAGGCCGGCGTACAGGGACGAGGTGATCGCCGACTGCCCGCGCAGCGCCGGGTTTTCCAGGATCAAAACGCGGCGCTCGGCTTCCTCGGCCGTGATCAGGCGGCCCGCTTCCATGATCTGCTCGCGGATCTCGGCATAGCGCCAGCCGGCGGCGACGGCGTCGGTGCGCGGCGTCGGCGGCACCAGCGCGCCCAGCACTTCCCACAGCGGGGTCAGGTTGCTGGCGGAAATGCGCTGGTAAAACTGCTGGCGTTCATCGCGAACCGCCTGGGGCAAGGTCTGTGCATGCATTGGTTGGTCTTCCTCTTCTCGTCTTTTCTGTTCAGGTTGCGCTGGGATAGAAAGCGTCGGCGTAGACATGCTCGTGCGGGATGCCTTTTTGCCGCACCAGCATGGCTGCCGCATCCACCATGGGCGGCGCGCCGCACAGGTAGGCGCGCCAGCCTTCCAGGCTGTCCCAGTCCTGCGCCACGGCATCGGTCACCAGCCCGCTGCGATACGCCGGGTTGTCCGAGCCGGTGGCGACGACGACATGCACATGCAGGTTGGCATGGCGGGCCGCCAGGTCCTGCAGCCAGTCGAAGCCATAGATGTCGCGCGTCGAGCGCACGCCGAAATACAGGTGGATCGGATTGCTCATGCCGGCAGCGAGCGCGCCGCGCACGATCGACAGGACGGGTGCCAGCCCCGTGCCGCCGCCGATGCACAGCATTGGCCCGGCATGCTTCTGGCGCAGGTACGCCGTGCCCAGCGGGCCGGAGACGCGCACCGCATCGCCCACCTTCAGCTGTTGATCGATGTAAGTACTTACTCGGCCATTGGGCACGATGCGCACGTGGAATTCGAGTTCTTCGTCGCCAGCAATGCCGGCCATCGAATACGGCCGGATGTGCTCCGGCGAAAACTGCAGGGTGGCGTACTGGCCGGCAGAAAATGCCAGTGGCTTGGCCGGACGCAGGCGCAGACGCTTGATATCGTGGGTCATGTCCTCGATGGCCAGCACGGTCGCCTTGAGAATACGGGCGGGATGATTGACGACTTCATCCACATCAGGAATTTCAATAGTGCAACTTTCTGTCAGAACGCTCATGCAAGCCAGCACGTAACGGCCTTCATTCGGATTGGTCACTTTCGCTTCCGGCCCGGATTCGAGGATCTGGCCGTCGACCACCTTGCAGCGGCACGTGCCGCAGCGGCCCGACATGCAGCTGTACGACACCGGAATGCCGTTTTCACGCAGCGTTTCCAGCAAATTCGTACCGGCATTCACGGTCAATGTGCGGTCGAGAGGTTGTACGACGAGTTCCATGTCTTGCGGCAATCCTGCGTTGTGATCAGTTGAACAGGATTCTATTAACCGCACTAAAATTAATCTATAGAATATGGTGAATCTTATGTATCACTGAAATGAATATTACTTATGGACTTGAAAGACCTCGATTTGAACCTGCTGCTGGTATTTAACCAACTGCTCTTGCAGCGGCGCGTCTCCGCCGTGGGAGAAAAGCTTGGCCTGAGCCAGCCAGCCGTCAGCAATGCCTTGAAACGGTTACGCCTTTTGCTGAACGATGAACTGTTCCTGCGCACGTCCCGCGGCATGGAGCCCACGCCGTACGCGCTGCAACTGGCAGAGCCGATTGCGTATGCCCTGAACACCATCGAAACCAGCCTCAACCAGCGCGCCACCTTCGATGCCGCCAGCAGCAAACGGCGCTTCACGATCGGCATGAACGACATCGGCGAGATTTATTTCCTGCCCAGGCTGATGGACAAGCTGGCCAGCATCGCGCCAGGCGTCTCCGTCAACACCGTGCGCCATGCCTCGCTCAATTTGCGCGAGGCAATGGAGGCAGGCCAGGTGGACCTGGCCGTCGGCCTGTTGCCGGAACTGAAAGCGGGATTTTTCCAGCGCCGCCTGTTCAAGCAGCGTTATGTCTGCATGTTCCGCACGGGACATGCCCTGGACAAGGAGCAGATCAGCGCGGCGGAATTTTCCGGCGCCGAGCATGTGCTGGTGGGCGCCTCCGAGATCGGTCACGCCAGGATCGATGAAACCATTGCCGCCAGGGGCATCCGCCGCAACGTCAAGCTGACGGTGCCGCACTTTGTCGCGGTCGGCCATATCCTGTCGCGCACCGACATGGTGGCAACGGTGCCGGAACGCTATGCGCAGGAATGCCTGGCGCCGTTCGGACTGAAATCCGCGCCGGTGCCGGTGGAATTGCCGGAAATTGCCATCAGCCTGTTCTGGCATGCCAAGTACCACAAGGAACCCGGCATCCAGTGGCTGCGCGGCGTGATGTTCGATACGTTCGCCGATTGAGCGCAGGGTCAGCCCTGGTCGCCGCCGCCCACCGGCAGGATGGTGCCGGTGATGTAGGAAGCCTCGTCGGACGCCAGGAACAGGATGGCGCGCACCTGCTCGTCGATGGTGCCGTAGCGGCCCATCAGGGTGGATGCCTTGGTCTGGTCGATGATGCCCTGATACCAGACTTCTTCCTGCGGCGAAAGCTTGTTGGGGTTGCGCGGCACCTTGCGCGGCGGCGCCTCGGTGCCACCGGTAGCGACCGCATTGACGCGGATGCCATCGGCCGCGTGTTCCAGCGCCAGGCTGACCGTCATGGCATTGACGCCGCCCTTGGAAGCCGAGTAGGGAATGCGATAGATGCCGCGCGTGGCGATCGACGAGATATTGACGATGACGCCTGCCTTGCGCTCGATCATTGCCGGCAATACCGCACGGCACGACCAGAGTGTGGGAAACAGCGATCGGCGTACTTCCGCCTCGATCTCCGCTTCCTGGTATTCCTGGTAAGGCTTGGCCCAGATGGTGCCACCGACGTTATTGATCATCACGTCCACGCGGCCATGCGCGTCGAGCGCGGTTTGCACCACTTTCTGCGCGCCGGCATAGGTTTCCAGGTCGGCATGGACCGTCACGACGTGGCCGCCTTGCGCCGTGATTTCCGCCGCCACTTCCTGCAGCAGTTCAGAGCGGTCCGCCAGCACCAGCAGGGCGCCCTCTTCGGCGGCAGCCAGCGCCACGCCACGGCCGATGCCTTGCGCGGCGCCGGTAATGATCACAACTTTGTCGGTAAAACGGGTATAGGTACGCATGATGAGCAAGCCTCGCTGACAACAGCAAAATGGAATTGCTACGGACGATACCCCTGGCCAATTCACTGCGTCCAACACTGATTTGGTATTCATTTCATACCGGCAGGGTATAAACGATCGATTGCCTGTATGGCGAAGACAACATCTTTCACGCCAGGGAAATCTGCCAAATGCCGACGTGGCATTAATGGTACACTTCCACCCATCCGCGGGCCTTTTTCGCCGCCGCAAGCAATTGATTCTTTAGGGTTTTATTTCATCGCAACGGAGTTCGACATGAGGATTCAACGCTTTCTGACCGCCGGCCTGCTGGCGCTCCTGGCTACGTCCGCCTTCGCCCTGGAGCGACCGTTTCCGGCGATCGCCAAGCGCGGGGTGCTCAGCCTGGGCCCCTTCCCTGAAATCGTCCTGAACGGCAGGACGCGGCAGATGTCGGCGGGCGGGCGCATTTTCAACCAGCAAAACCTGATCCAGATGCCGGCTTCGGTCACTGGCAGCAACCTGGTCGTCAATTACACCGAGGATTTCCAGGGCAATGTCGACCGTGTATGGCTCCTGGACGAACGCGAAGCGGCGCAGACGCCGGCCCAGCAAAAAATCAACCCGGCCCAACCCGGTCAGCAGGTGCAAATCCTGATGGACCCGGTCCGGTAACACACCGTTTCACCACCAGATTCAATGCCAAAAAAAGTATTCATCAAAACCTTCGGCTGCCAGATGAACGAGTATGACTCGGACAAGATGGCCGATGTGCTTGGCGCGGCCGAAGGGCTGGTCAAGACCGATACGCCGGACGACGCCGACGTGATCCTTTTCAACACGTGTTCAGTGCGCGAAAAGGCGCAGGAGAAGGTCTTTTCCGACCTCGGCCGCGTGCGCGAACTCAAGCTCAAGAACCCCAACCTGGTGATCGGCGTCGGCGGTTGCGTCGCCTCCCAGGAAGGCGAAGCGATCATCAAGCGCGCGCCCTACGTCGATGTGGTGTTCGGCCCGCAAACCCTGCACCGCCTGCCGGACCTGCTGGCGCAGCGGCGCGCCAGCGGCCGCTCGCAAGTCGACATCAGCTTCCCCGAAATCGAAAAGTTCGACCACCTGCCGCCCGCCCGCGTCGAAGGCGCCACCGCCTTTGTCTCGATCATGGAAGGCTGCAGCAAGTATTGCAGCTACTGCGTGGTGCCCTACACCCGCGGCGAGGAAGTCTCGCGCCGCTTCGACGATGTGCTGACCGAGGTTGCCGGCCTGGCCGCGCAAGGCGTCAAGGAAATCACCCTGCTGGGACAAAACGTCAACGCCTTCCGCGGCGCCATGGGCACGGGTGCGGCGGATGGCGAAACCGCCGACTTTGCGCTGCTGATCGAATACATCGCCGAGATCGACGGCATCGAACGCATCCGCTACGTCACCAGCCATCCCAAGGAATTCACCCAGCGCCTGATCGACACCTATGCCAAGGTGCCCAAGCTGGTGAACCACCTGTACCTGCCGGCGCAGCATGGTTCCGACCGCATCCTGATGGCGATGAAGCGCGGCTATACCTCGCTGGAATACAAGTCGATCATCCGGCGCCTGCGCGAAGTGCGCCCCGACATCGCGATTTCCTCGGACTTCATCGTCGGCTTTCCCGGCGAGACCGAGGCCGACTTCGAGGCGATGATGAAACTCATCGACGATATCGGCTACGACAACAGTTTCAGCTTCATCTTCAGTCCGCGCCCCGGCACGCCGGCGGCCAACCTGGCCGACGATACGCCCTACGATGTGAAACTGGCGCGCCTGCAGCGCCTGCAGAAAGTCATCGGCGACAATACCCGCCGCTACAGCGACGCGCTGGTGAACACCACCCGGCGCATCCTGGTCGAAGGGCCGTCGCGCAAGGACCCGAACGAATTGCAGGGACGTACGGAATGCAACCGCGTGGTGAACTTTGACGGCGGCCCCCAGGCAGCGCGCCTGGTAGGTCAAATGCTCGACGTCAACATTACCGAGAGCTACTCCTATTCCCTGCGCGGTGCGCTGGTGCTGCAGGACTAAGGCAAACGTGAAAAAGACCCCGGTAGAACCGCAGTATTTCACCCCCCAACCGCTCGACAACCGGCGCCTTGCCAACCTGTGCGGGCCGATGGACGAGAACATGCGCCAGATTGCCGCGGCGCTCGACGTCACGGTGTTTCGCCGCGGCGAAAAATTCATCGTCAGCGGCGCCAAGGCGGCCGATGCGCTGGCCATCCTCGAGCGCTTCTACGCCCTGGCCGACAAGGCCATCTCGATCGACGACGTGCAACTGGCGCTGGTGGAACAGCGCGCCGGCCATAGCCAGGACTCGCGCCGCGCCGCGCGCGCATCCCGTGCGGATGCCGAAGCCGCCACCGCAGAAGCCGACGACGCCGCGATTGAAACCGCTGGCGAACCGCTGGTGCTCAAAACCCGGCGCCACGACCTGCGCGGCCGCACGCCCCACCAGAACCAATACCTCAAAGCCGTGCTGGAACATGACGTCACCTTCGGCGTCGGCCCGGCGGGCACCGGAAAAACCTACCTGGCAGTGGCATGCGCAGTCGATGCGCTGGAGCGCGACGCCGTGCAGCGCATCGTCCTCACCCGCCCCGCCGTCGAAGCCGGCGAGCGCCTGGGCTTCCTGCCGGGCGACCTGGCGCAAAAGGTCGATCCTTACCTGCGCCCGCTCTACGACGCCCTGTACGACCTGCTCGGCTTCGACCGCACGCAGAAGATGTTCGAGAAGCAGGCCATTGAAATCGCGCCGCTGGCCTACATGCGCGGGCGCACGCTCAACCATGCCTTCGTGATCCTGGACGAGGCGCAAAACACCACGCCGGAACAGATGAAGATGTTCCTGACCCGCATCGGTTTCGGCAGCAAGGCCGTCATCACCGGCGACGTCACCCAGATCGATTTGCAGCGCACCCAGAAAAGCGGCCTGGTCGATGCCATCCAGGTGCTCAAGAAGGTGCGCGGCATCGCCTTCACCCACTTCACCAGCGCCGACGTGGTGCGCCACCCGCTGGTGGGACGCATCGTCGACGCCTACGAAGCCGCCAACAAACCGGTTCGCATCAAGAATGACAAGAACGACCACAAAGCCTGAGCTTTCGCTTTCCGTGCAATATCCCGATCCGCGCCTGCGCGAGACGCTGCCGCGAGCGCAACTGCGGCGCTGGGTCCAGGCGGCCTTGCTTGCGCCGGCGCAGCTGACCGTGCGCTTCGTCGACGCAGACGAAGGCCGCGCGCTCAACCGCGAATACCGCGGCAAGGATTACGCCACCAACGTGCTGACCTTTCCCTACACGGAATCCGAAGACGAACCCACCTCGGCCGACATCGTGCTGTGCACGGATGTGCTGCAAAAGGAAGCTGCCGAACAGCGCAAGACCCTGCCGGAGCATGCCGCCCACCTGGTAGTGCATGGCGTACTGCATGCGCAGGGCTACGACCATGAAGACGACACGGAAGCAGCCGAGATGGAGCAGCTGGAAGTCGAGATCCTGGCGCGCCTGGGTTTTGCCAACCCTTATCTGGAAGCTTGAGCAGGGCGCCGCCTTGTCTTTCTCACAACCCTTGCCAACCCGCCAATTGTAGTCCCCACGGAATTTTGGTGTATTCTATTGAGTTCCAGAACAACGGCTCCCCGCCATATGCAAGAACACCCTAGTAGCGTCAGATCGTTCGACGCCAAACCGCACCGGTCCCTTTTCGAACGACTGACCGCACTGATTGCCCCCGAGCCCGACAACCGCACGGAATTGCTCGAAGTCCTGCAAGACGCCCACGAGCGCAACCTCATCGATGCCGACGCGCTGTCGATGATCGAAGGCGTATTCCAGGTATCCGACCTGTCTGCACGCGACATCATGGTGCCCTGCCCGCAGATGGACGTGATCGATATTGCCATACCCATCGAAGAATGGATGCCGCTGGTGCTCAAGGCCGGCCATTCGCGTTTTCCGGTGGTCGACGGCGACCGCGACAAGGTCGTCGGCACCCTGCTGGCCAAGGACTTGCTGCGCTATTACGCCGATGAATCCTTCGATGTGCGCCACATGGTGCGCCCCGCAGCGTTCATCCCGGAATCCAAGCGCCTGAACGTGCTGTTGCGCGACTTCCGCGTCAACCGCAACCACATGGCAATCGTCGTCAATGAATACGGCAGCGTTGCCGGGCTGATCACGATCGAGGATGTGCTGGAACAGATCGTCGGCGATATCGAGGATGAATTCGATATCGACAAGGAAGACGACAATATCCTGCGCGTGCGCGACGGCGAGCATGGCGCGCGCTGGCGCGTCAATGCCATCACCGAAATCGACCAGTTCAACGAAGCATTCGGCACCGCGCTTGCGGCCGAGTCGGTCGACACCATCGGCGGCCTGGTCGTCACCCACCTGGGCCGCGTGCCGCACAAGGGCGATGTGTTCGAGATCGGCGCGCTGCGCTTCCAGGTCTTGCGTGCCGACGCGCGCCGGTTGCACATCCTGCTGGTCGAAAAAATGCCGGCGCCGCCGGCCGACGCTGGCAACTGAGGCCCGCGTGACGGCCCGCGCTGGCGCCGCGCGCCGTCACGCCACTTCTCTCCTGCTGCCGGCCGCGCTGGCGGCAGGCGCCTGCAACGTTTTCGCCTTCGCGCCGTTTGGCTTCTGGCCGCTGCAGATCCTGTTGCTGGCAATACTTTTTCGCCTCCTGCATGGCGCCACTTCGGTGCGCCAAAGCGCGGCGCTCGGCATAGCCTATGGCTGGGGCTGGGCGGTGGCCGGCGTGCACTGGCTGTATGTCAGCATGCACCATTACGGCGGCATGCCATCGTGGATGGCGGCGCTGGCCGTGGCCCTGCTGGCGCTGTGGATCGGCCTGTTTGCGGCATTCGCAGGCGGCGCCACGCTATGGCTGCGCCGCCGCTGGCACCTCTCTGCCAACCTGAGCTTGCTGCTGGTGGCGCCGGCGCTGTGGGCGCTGGGCGAATGGCTGCGCGGCTGGATTTTCACCGGCTTTCCCTGGCTCGTCTCGGGCTACGCCCATAACACGGGCGCTCTGGCCGGCTTTGCGCCGGTGGTCGGCGTCTATGGCATCGGCTGGCTGGCGGCGCTGGCGGCCGGCGCCCTGGCCCTCTTGCCGGAAAACAGGAAGGCAGCGGCGCTGCCGGTGCTGCTGCTGGCAGCGGGCTGGGGATTGCAGGCGGTTTCCTGGACAGAGCCGCATGGCAGCCCGATTGCGGTGCGCCTATTGCAGGGCAACGTGCCGCAAGAGATGAAGTTCGAGCGCGAGCGCATCGCCGACACCCTGGCCGATTACGCATTCATGATCCGGCAACAGCCGGCCGACCTCATTGCCACGCCGGAAACGGCGCTGCCGCTGCTGTCGAGCCAGCTGCCGGAAGATTACCTGCCGCGCCTGGCGGCCTTTGCGCGCGACTCCGGCAGCCATGTCGTCATCGGCCTGCCCATCTCGGATGGCCCCGGGCGCTACGCCAACAGCGTGCTGGGCTTCGCGCCCAAGCCTGGCGCTGCCGGCACAGAAGCCCCGTACCGCTACGACAAGCACCACCTGGTGCCGTTCGGCGAATTCATCCCGCCGGGTTTTCGCTGGTTCGTCGACATGATGCGCATTCCCCTGGGCGACTTTACGCGCGGCACGCCGCTGCAAGCGCCCTTCCAGGTGAAGGACCAGTGGGTGCTGCCCAATATCTGCTACGAAGACTTGTTTGGCGAAGAAATCGCCGACCAGCTCGCAGCCGGCCATTTTGGCAAGATCCCGCAGGCCAGCGTGCTGCTGAACGTCTCCAACATCGCCTGGTTCGGCGACACCAACGCCCTGCCGCAGCATTTGCAGATTTCACAGATGCGCTCCCTGGAAACCGGCCGCCCCATGCTGCGCGCGACCAATACCGGCGCCACCGCGATCATCGACCACAAGGGGCGTGTAACTGCTCAATTGGTGCCGTTTTCGAAAGACGTGCTGGCCGCGCGGGTGCAGGGATACACCGGCGCCACGCCCTATATCCTGCTGGGTAACGGGCCGATCATGCTGCTGGCGTTGCTGGCGCTGCCCCTCGCCCGCTTCTTGCGCTGGAAAAAGGCTGGAAAGCCGCCGGAAGCAGGCAAAAACCGCTAAAATCTTGGGTTTTACCGATTTCATTTCTCCCCAAAGCGGGGAGGGAAAACCCACCATGCTCACATTTCAACAAGTCATACTGAAGCTGCAGGAATACTGGGATGCGCAAGGCTGCGCCCTCTTGCAGCCCTACGACATGGAAGTCGGCGCCGGCACCTCGCACACCGCGACGTTCCTGCGCGCGATCGGCCCGGAGCCGTGGCGCGCCGCCTATGTGCAGCCATCGCGCCGGCCCAAGGATGGCCGCTATGGGGAAAATCCCAACCGCATGCAGCACTACTACCAGTACCAGGTGGTGTTGAAGCCCGCGCCGGAAAACATCCTCGAACTCTATCTCGGCTCGCTGCAGGCGCTGGGGCTGAACCTGCAACAGAACGATGTGCGCTTCGTCGAGGACGACTGGGAAAACCCGACCCTGGGCGCCTGGGGCCTGGGCTGGGAAGTCTGGCTGAACGGCATGGAAGTCACCCAATTCACTTATTTCCAGCAAGTCGGCGGCCTCGATTGCAAGCCCACGCTGGGCGAAATCACCTACGGCATCGAACGCCTGGCGATGTACCTGCAGGGCGTGGAAAACGTCTACGACCTGGTGTGGACCGAGTGGGAAGAACATGGCGTCACCAAGCGCCTGACCTACGGCGACGTGTTCCACCAGAACGAAGTGGAGCAATCGACCTTCAACTTCGAGCATTCCAACACCGAATTCCTGTTTTCGCTGTTCGGCAACTACGAAGCCGAAGCCAAGCGCCTGATGGAAGTGCCCTTGGCGCTGCCGGCCTACGAAATGGTGTTGAAAGCCGCGCATACCTTCAACCTGCTGGATGCGCGCGGCGCCATTTCCGTGACCGAGCGCGCCGCCTATATCGGCCGCATCCGCAACCTGTCGCGCGCAGTCGCGCAGGCCTATTTCGAATCGCGCGAGAAGCTTGGCTTCCCGATGTGCGGCGACAAACAATAACGAGATTGCAATGAACCAGACCCTGCTAGTTGAACTCCTGACCGAAGAGCTGCCGCCGAAGGCGCTGGCCAAGCTGGGCGAAGCCTTCGCCGCCGGCATCGTCAACGGCCTGAAAGCGCGCGACTTCCTCGAAGCCGGCGCCGTCGCCACCGCCTACGCCACGCCGCGACGCCTGGCAGTCACCATTACGCAAGTGCGCGCCACCTCGCCCGACAAGGCCATCCGCGAAAAAGTGCTGCCGGTCAGCGTGGCGCTGGATGCCGAAGGCAAGCCAAGCGCGCCGCTGGGCAAGAAGCTGGCAGCGCTGGCGGCAGTCGCCAAGGTTGACGCGATCAGCCTGGAGCAGCTCGAGCGCGCCCAGGACGGCAAGGCTGAAAGCTTTTTCTTCAGTTATACCGCGCCAGGCGCGGCGCTGCACACCGGCCTGCAGGCTGCACTGGAAGAAGCCGTCGCCAAGCTGCCGATCCCGAAAGTCATGAATTACCAGCGCCCCGACGGCGCCGATGTGCAATTCGTGCGCCCGGTGCACAAGCTGATCGCCCTCTTTGGCGCCGAGGTCGTGCCGCTGGCGATTCTGGGTCTTGCCGCCGGCCGCACCACGCTCGGCCACCGCTTCCTGTCGCAAGGCGAAATCGCCGTGCCGAATGCCGAAAGCTATGCCGCGCTGCTGGAAGCGCAGGGCAAGGTGGTGCCGGGCATCACCGACCGCAAGGAAAAAATCCGCGCCGCCCTGCTGGACCGCGCCGGCCACGACAAGGTCCTGATGCCGGAAGCGCTGCTCGATGAAGTCAATGCCCTGGTCGAATGGCCGGTGGTGTACGAATGCCACTTCGAGGAAGAATTCCTTGCCGTGCCGCAGGAGTGCCTGATCCTGACCATGCAGACCAACCAGAAATACTTTGCCCTGACCGATGCCGGCGGGCGCCTGCGTTCACGTTTTCTGATCGTCTCGAATATTGAAACGGCCGATCCGCAGCACATCATCGGCGGCAATGAGCGCGTGGTGCGCCCGCGCCTGTCGGATGCAAAATTCTTTTTCGAGCAGGACAAGAAGAAAAAGCTCGCCGACCGCCTGCCGGGCCTGGCCAACGTCGTCTACCACAACAAGCTGGGCACCCAGGGCCAGCGCACCGAGCGCGTCCGGACGCTGGCCGGCGACATCGCCCGCGGCATCGGCGCCGATGCCGCGCTGGCCGAGCGCGGCGCGCTCCTGGCCAAGGCCGACCTGCTGACCGACATGGTGGGCGAATTCCCCGAACTGCAGGGCATCATGGGCACCTACTATGCCCGTCACGACGCCGAACCGGCCGAAGTCGCTCAGGCGATCTCGGAACACTACCAGCCGCGCTTTGCCGGCGACGCCCTGCCGGCAAGCAGCACGGGTACCGCGGTGGCGCTGGCCGACAAGCTGGAAACCCTGGTGGGCATCTGGGGCATCGGCCTCGCGCCCACCGGCGACAAGGACCCGTTCGCGCTGCGCCGCCATGCCCTGGGCATCTTGCGCATGCTGCTGGAAAAACGCCTGCCGCTGTCGATCAACCAGTTGCTCGCGCAAGCTGCGCAACTATTCGCCGGCAACGCGCAATTCAAGCAAGCCGACGCCGACATCCGGGTCTTCCTGTACGACCGCCTGCGCGGCCTGCTGCGCGAGCGCGGTTTCACCCAGAACGAAGTCGAAGCCGTGGTCGCGCAAGAACCGGATACGCTGGGCAATATCGTCGAGCGCCTGGAAGCGGTGCAAGCCTTCGCCGCCCTGCCCCAGGCAGAAGCGCTGGCCGCCGCCAACAAACGCATCACCAACATCCTGAAGAAATCCGAAGGCGCCGTCGGCGCCGTGCAGGCCGGCCTGCTGCAGGAGACCGCAGAGAAAGGCTTGCATGCGGCGATGACCGCGCTGGCGCCGAAAATCGATGCCGCTTTCGCCCAGGGCGATTTTGCCGGCACCCTTACGGCGCTGGCGCAGCTGCGCGATGATGTCGACGCCTTCTTCAACGATGTCATGGTGATGGCGGAAGACCTCGCCTTGCGCAACAACCGCATCGCGCTGCTGTCGCAACTGCACGGCATGATGAACCGCGTGGCCGACATTTCCAAGCTGGCGGCGTAATGGCCACCGGCCTTATCAGCGAACGTCAAGCATGAAACTGATCGTCCTGGACCGCAACGGCGTCATCAACCGCTACGCCGATGGCTACATCAAGTCTCCGGAAGAGTGGGAGCCGATCCCGGGGGCGCTGGAAGCGATCGCCCGCCTGAATCAGGCAGGCTACCGCGTGGTGGTGACCACCAACCAGTCCGGCATTGCGCGCGGCAAGCTTTCCATCGTCGCGCTCAACGCCATCCACCAGAAAATGCACCAGGCCGCGCAGATGGTCGGCGCCGACATCGACGCCGTGTTCTTTTGCCCGCACGCCGCCGAAGACAGTTGCGACTGCCGCAAGCCCAAGCCCGGCATGCTGCGCGCCATCGCCTCGCGCTACGAGCTCAGCCTGAAGGGCGTGCCGGTGGTCGGCGACTCGCTGTGCGACCTGCAGGCGGCATTCGTTTCCGGCTGCGCGCCTTACCTGGTCCTGACCGGCAATGGCGAACAGACCCGCGACAAGGGCGGCCTGCCGCCGGGCACCCTGATTTTTCCTGACCTGGCTGCGGCCGTCGATCACATTCTTGCGCAGGATGCGGCGCCTGCGCCCACCGGCACTCCCTGACCCCATTTTTGAAGATAGGCTGATTTTATGTCGCGCTTCTGGCTGTTCCTGCGTTCGCTCCTGTTTGTCTTGCTGATGGTGCTGGCCACCGTCATCTGGGCGCCATTCTGTTTCTTTTTTGCGCCGCTGCCTTATGCGCGCCGCTATTACTGGACGTCACGCTGGAACGTCTTCGTGATCTGGGCCGCCCGTGCCATTTGCGGCATTCGCTACGAAGTCAAGGGCTGGGAAAACCTGCCTGACGCCCCCGTGATCCTGCTGTCGAAGCATCAGTCTGCCTGGGAAACCATTTTTTACCTGGCCGCCATGCCGCGTCCGCTGGTATTCGTCTACAAGAAGGCGCTCGGCTACATTCCCTTCTTTGGCTGGGCCATTGCCCTCCTGCGCATGATCCCGATCGACCGCAGCAAGGGCCGCGACGC